>JAICWC010000037.1 GCA_025934995.1 Thermoleophilia bacterium
GATGTTCGCCACCGTCGTCTTGCCGGCGCCCGACAGCCCCGTGAACCAGACGACGAAGCCCGTCACGAGAGCACCTCCGTCGCCTTGACCGTGTGGATGCCGCACTCGGTCTTTGCGGTGCCGGCCCAGCGGCCCTCGCGGCCGACGCCGGGCTGGGTCGAGTGCGTGTCGCCGATCGAGGCGTAGCCCCGGTCGTGCAGCGCGTTGTACGGCAGGTCGCGCTCGCGGATATAGGCCCAGCAGTCGTCGTCGCTCCAGTCGGCGAGCGGGTTCGCCTTCCAGAGCTCGTGCTGCTCGTCCCAGCCGAGCTTCGGCGCGTTCGCGCGCGTCGGCGCCTGGTCGCGTCGGATGCCGGTGATCCACGCGTCGAGCTCGCCGAGCGCGCGAACGAGCGGCGCAACCTTCGCGATCGAGAGATAGAGGTCGGGCTTCCTCTCCCAGAGCCCGTCCTCCACCGGCGGGCCCTCGTGCTTCTCGATCGTGATCCCGTACCGCTGCTCGACCTCGCGCCAGTACGCATACGTCTCCGGGAAGAGGTGGTGCGTGTCGATCGCGAAGACGCGTGCGCGAGGCTCGACGGCGAACAGCATGTCGAGCAGCACGGTCTCTTCCTTCTGGAAGGAGCACGCGAGGGCGACGCGGCTGTCGAACTGTTCGAGCACGAAGTCGACGACGCGCGCAGCGCTCCACGACTCGACGTCAGACGGGATCTGCAAGGAGCACCTCCTTCAGCGTGTCGCCGCGCAGGCCGAGGCGCAGCGTCTCGAGCGGGATGACTTCCTCCGGCGGGATGTTCCCGAGGTTGACCTCGGGCCCGAAGTGCTTGACGAACCACGCCTGCGAGCTCTTCGTCGGCGCCTCCCAGACGATGTCGTGGAAGTCGAGTTCGTGTGCGATCTCGTCGATCAGGCCGGTGCGCATGTCGCCGTCCTTGCGGAAGATGCCGGCGCTGCCGCCTTCGCGTGCCTCGGTGATCACCTTCCAGGCGCCTGCGTCCTTCTCTTCCTTCAGCCACTGCACCCATTGATACGGGGCGAACACGACCTCGCTGTCCTTCGACCCCACCTCGGAGAGGACGGTGAAGTCGCGCGCGAAATCGGCGATCAGCTCTAGCTTCCGCTCGCGCGGAATGTCGATCGTGCCGTCGCTGATCTCGACGTGCGTCAGGCCGAGCTTCGTCAGCCACTGCTTGTACTCGTCGAACTTGCCGCGCACGTAGACGACTTCGAAGAACGTGCCGCCGAGGACGACCGGCTTCTCCTTCAGCACCTCGAGCTTGCGCTCGAGGTTCTGTGTGACATACGCGGTGCCCCAGCCGAGCTTGACGATCGAGATGTAGTCGCCGCTCGTCTCGAGGACGTCCTCCCACCCCCGCGGGCCGAGGCCCTTGTCGAGCACGTGGGTCAGGCCGCCGTCGCGGTTCAGGCCGAGATCGAAATCAGAGCTGGGCATAGAGCTCCTTCAGCTTTTCCTGGGCGCGGGCCTGCACGTCGTGGTACAGCGAGTTGCCGTGCGCGTCGATGCCGACGGTGAGCGGCCCGAAGTCCTTGACGCGGAACTTCCAGAGGCACTCGGGCATGAGCTCCTCCCACAGCACCTCTTCGATCTCCTCGATCTGCGTCGTCTCGAGGGCGGCCGCGCCGCCGACGATCGCGAAGTAGACCATCCCGAGCTTCTGCATGGGCTCGATCGCCTCGTCGGGGAAGCCGCCCTTGCCGCAGATCGCGCGCACGCCGTACTGCGTCCCGAGGGGCTCGGTGAACCGCACCATGCGCGCGCTCGTCGTCGTCCCGATGCAGACCTTTTCGTACTTCCCGCTCTCGAGCTTGCGGACGCCCGGCGCGGTGTGCAGGAGGAACGCGCCGCGCAGATCCATCGGCGGCTCGACGCCCTGGTCGAAGATGCGGATCTGCGTGCGGTCGCGGATGCCGATGATGTGGCCCTGCACGATCACTTCGTCGCCGGCGCGCAGCTTGAGGATCTCCTGCTCGTCGGTGATCGGGAATGTGATTTCGTGGGTCGCCATCGCTAGACCTTGTTGTCGTAGTCGATGGAGCCGTCGGCCGCGATGTGCGCGCTCGCGCGCCGGGCCGCCCAGCACTGGTAGTTGACCGCGACCGGGTTCAGAGTCATGTGCGTGTCGGCGTGCTCGATGTGGCACTGCAGCACGGTGACGTCGCCGCCGAGCCCCATCGGCCCGATGCCCGTCTCGTTCAGGAGCCGGAAGAGCTCGTCCTCGAGCTCGGCGACGAGCGGATCCATGTTCCGCGTGCCGATCGGCCGCATGATCGCGTCCTTCGCGAGCGCCATCGCGTAGTCGGCGGACCCGCCGATGCCGACGCCGACGATGCCGGGCGGGCACGGCTTCCCGCCCGCGCCGACGATCGACTCGAGCACGAACTGCTTGATGCCCTTCACGCCGTCGGCGGGGTTGAGCATCTTCAGGAAGCTCATGTTCTCGCTGCCGGAGCCTTTCGGCACGCACTTGACATCGAGACCGTCCCAGTCCTCGACGAACTCCCAGTGCACGATCGGCAGGCGGTACCCGATGTTCGGGCCGGTGTTCTCGCGCGTCAGCGTGTGCACCGCGTTGCTGCGCAGCGGGTGTTCGATCGTCGCGCGCGCGGTGCCGGCACGCAGCGCGTCGTAGATGCGCGCAGGATGCAACGGAAAGTGCTCGCCGACCTTCGCGTGGTAGACGGCGATGCCGGTGTCCTGGCAGACGAGGTTCTTGTCGCTGTCTGCGACGTTGATGTTGCGATGGATCGTCTCCAGCACGCGCTTGCCGGGGATCGACGTTTCGCGGTGGCGCGCGTCCGACAGCGCGTCACGCAGGTCCTGCGGAATGTCCTTCAGCGCCCAGACGTAGAGATGCGCAGCCGCATCTTCCACAGCGTGCTGCAGGTCACTACCGAGCTGCGGTGGCTGCAGCACGTCCTGCCCTCCTTCCGAAAACGACACATTCCAAGAGACTGTTGCCCATCATGCGGTTGCGCCCGTGCGTCCCGCCGGCGATCTCGCCGCATGCGTAGACGCCGTCGAGCGTGGTCTTCGCGTCGGTGTCGATCACGAGACCGCCGTTCTGGTAGTGCAAGACCGGGTAGGTGAGGATCTTCTCCGCGAGCGGATCGACTCCCGCCGCGCGGTAGCGGCGCAGCATGTACGGGAGCGAGATCTCCGCGTCCTCGCGCGGGATGCGCGTCGTGTCGAGGTAGACGGCAGGGCGCCCGTCCGGCGTCTCCACGCCCTTGCCCTTCGCGACCTCGTCGACGATTGCCTGCGCGACGACGTCGCGCGGGCCGAGGGAGTCGGTGAACTCCTCTCCGTCGGCGTTCAGGAGAACGGCGCCGTAGGCGCGCGTCGTCTCGGGGATCGAGTAGCCCTGCATGTTCTGCGGCCAGCTGCCCCCGTTCGGGTGGTACTGGAGCGCGTCGAGGTCGCGCGCCTCCGCGCCCGCGTCGAGCGCGATCTGCGTCACCTCGCCGGTCGCGCCGGGATGGTTCGTGCTCAGCTCGCCGCGTACCTCGGCTTCCCTGAAGCAGCGGCCGCCGGCGGCGAGGATCACCGTCGTCGCCTCGACGTCGTGTTCCCCGACCCTCGCCCTCCAGCCCTCGTCCAGGCTGAGCAGCGGGGAGTTCGGGAGGACGGTGACGGTGCTTGCTTCGACGGCGTCTCTCAGCGCCTTCGTGATCGCGTGGCCGGTGCGGTCGCCGACCTGGAGGAGGCGCTTGCGGCTCGCGCCGCCGCAGCGCGCGAGGCGGTAGCCGCCGTTCTCTCTCGTGAACTCGACGCCGAGCTCCTCGAGCGCGTGGATCGCCGACGGCGCCTCGCTCGTCAGCACGGTGACGAGCTCCATGTTCGCCGTCTCGTGACTGCTCTTCCAGATGTCCTCGGCGTGCTGCTCGGGCGAGTCGTCGTCGCCGAATGCGGCCTGGATGCCGCCCTGCGCCTTCGCCGAGTTGCACGACTGGATCGAGCCCTTCGTCGCCAGGGCGACGCGCGCGCCGGAGCGCTCGGCGGACAGGGCGGCCGCGAGCCCCGAGGCGCCGCTGCCGATCACGAGGACGTCGTAGCCGGGCACGATCGCAGAGTCTAGCTAATCCCACGCATAAATTGCTCTAATGAGTGTCCACTCGAGCCATCTTGCGGTGCAGAGCCTCGCGGTCTACCGTCGCAAGCCACGGGGATGGGCGGGGGCCGATCCGAAAGGAGGCACCTCCATGGTGCGCAAGGCCCTCATCACGCTGCTGCTCGCGGCAATCGTCGTCCCGGCGGCGGCGGCGGGCAACGGGAACGGCAAGGCGAAGCCGCTCGATCCGAGCCAGGCTCAGGCGCTGGCCTCGACGCCCGGACAATCCCTCGAGACGACGATCTCGAGGGCGTCGAAGGCCGACGCGCTCGCCGCGTCGACGCAACCGGGTGCACAGACAGAGCTCGCGTCGGGCTTCGCGACGGCGGCGCAGGCGGTCGCGGCGTCGACCGGGTGTACCGCCTGGCAGAGCGGCTGGGGCTGGGGCACCTGGCCCTACGACCAGCAGGTCTACGACCACACGTACTACTGCGCCGTCACGGGCGACCACATCACGTACCGGACGACGACCGTGACGACGGGTGGCACCTTGTGCGGAACGGAGTCGCGCAACAACTGGATCGTGTCCGGCGGAATCGGCTACTTCTGGATGGTCGTGCACGCCGAGGCCCGGTTCGCGTGCCCGACCGCCGTTCCGTGGGTCACGCTGCACCCGACCGACTGGCTCGAGACGTCGTACAACGCCTGGGGCAATGCGGCGCAGGTCGGCCATAGCTAGGCGCTGGGCCCGCGTCGCCGCCGTGTCGCTCTTGGCGGCGGTCGCGTTGGCGATCGTCGTAACGATCGTCTTGATCCACGCCGGCGGCGGGAGCCGCGGCATCGCGACCGTGACGACCGCGCCCTAGTAGACCGACCGCAACAGCGCGTCGATCTCGCCCACCGTCGCCGGCCGCGGGTTCGCCTGGTTTCCCGGGCGGCCCGCGGCCGCGGCGGCGAGCTCCGGCAGATCGCTCTCGGGCACGTCGAGATCGCGTAAGCGCGTCGGACCGCCGAGCGCCGCGAGCTCGGTCACGTCGCGACCGAGCGCTTCACGGAAGCGTGCGACCGCGTCGGGCGCGAATTGCTCGTTGAAGCGCAGCGCCGGCGGGAGGCAGATTCCGTTCAGCGTGCCGTGCGGCAATCCGTACCGCCCTCCCACCGCCTGGGCCATCGCATGCGCGAGCGCGAGCATCGAGCCGCCGAGCGCTTGGCCGGCGTGACAAGCGCCGCGCAGCATGGACGTGCGCGCGTCGAGATCCTGCGGCGTCTCGACCACACGCGGCAGCCATTCGCCGATCAGCCGCGCACCCATGAGCGCATGTTGGTCCGCCGTCTCGTTGTGCCCTTGCACGTACAGCGCCTCGGCGCAATGGGCGAGCGCGTTCATCGCCGTGCCGACCGTCGTCTGACGCGGCAGCTCGAGCGTCAGCTCGGGCTCGTAGACGATCGCGTGCGGCCGCGCACCCGCGCCGCTGCCGACCGCGCGGCGGCCGGGCTCGCGGACGCCGTAGTAGGTCGTCCACTCGGCGCCCGAGTAGGTCGTCGGGATCGAGATGAGCGGAATCTCGGCGCGTGCGGAGATCGCCTTGCCGAGATCGATCGCGCTTCCCCCGCCGAGCGCGACGACGCAATCGCCCGCGAGCGCTGCGGCCTCGTCGATCCGCTCCGACGGGACCTCGCTCCACCGCTTCTCGATGCCGAGGTCCGGCCAGCGCCCGCTCGCCACGAGCAGCGCTTCGCCGGGCAGAAGCTCGTCGAGCCCGTCGAGTCCCCAGCGGACGATCACGCCAGCCGCGTCCGCGCGAAATCCACGAACGCCTGCCCGACCCGAGTCTCCGCTCGCCCTGACGCACGCACGAGCGAGATCTCGCGCGAGGCGTCGAGGCCTTCGACGCGCGAAACCGCAAGCGTGCCTGCAACGACGTCCGCCTCGACGGCCGCGCGCGAGATGAACGTCACTCCATATCCCGCGAGCACAGCGCTGCGCGCCGACTCCTGCAGCCCGAGCTCGAGCCGCACGTCGAGGTCGCGGAGGCGCACCCCCGCCTCGCGGAGCTCGTCGTCGATCACCTGACGGACGCCCGCGCCCTCCTGCATCAGCACGATCGGCTCGTCCTGCAGCTCGTCGAGCGAGATCGTCCGATTGGCGAACCGGTGGCCGCGCGGGACCGCCAGCACGACCTCGTCGCGGAAGAACGGCTCGAAGACGACACCGCGGTGGCGTCGCGCCGCCCCGACGACGCCGAGCTCGAGCTCACGCCGGGCGACCTGCTCGACGATCCGCTGCGTATCCGAGACGGTCAAGGCGACATGGACCTCGGGATGCAGCTCCTGGAACTGGCAGAGGACGACGGGGATGACCGTGCCGCCTGGGCCGGTGGACGCGCCGAGCTCCAGCCGCCCCGTCAGCTCGCCCTCCACCTCCTCGCCGAGCTCGGCGAGGAGCTGTTCCTCCTGCGCGAGCAGCCGCAGAGCGCTTCGGTACAGCCGCCGTCCCGCATCGGTCGGCTCGACGCGCCGCCCCGACCGGTCGAGGAGCTGCAAGCCCAGCCGCTTCTCGAGCGAGCGGATCTGCAGGCTGACCGCCGGCTGCGTCACCCCGAGCTGTTCGGCCGCCTGTGAGAAACTGGCTCGTTCGACGACCGCGCAGAATGCTGCGAGCTGCCGGGTGTCCATAAGCAATCATTATGGCTATCGAAGACACCTTCATCCGCGGCTACCGGCAACTCGCACTCGAGGCGCCGCAGCGACCGCGCGACCGCATCCTGCGACTCCTCGACGTCACGCTCTCGGCGGTCTTCCTGCTCGTCTCGCTGCCGATCGTGCTGCTGCTGACGGCGGTCCTGCTCGTCTCGAGCGGCCGGCCGATCCTCTACCGCGGCGAGCGCGTCGGCCGCGGCGGCCACATCTTCACGATGCTGAAGTTCCGGACGCTCAAGTCGGACGCGGAACAGCGTCTCGGCCCGTACCTCGGCGAGGAGCTCGTCCGCCGCACCCGCGACGAGTTCACGCCGGTCGGCAAGTGGTTGAAGGCGACGCAGCTGGACGAGCTTCCGCAGTTCCTCAACGTCCTCCGGGGCGACATGAGCCTCGTCGGCCCACGGCCGATCCGGCCCGTCTTCTTCGAGGAGCTCGCGCGCGAGCTGCCGGCGTACTGGCAGCGGCTGACCGTCCGGCCCGGCCTGACCGGCCTCGCGCAGGTGCGGCGCGGCTACGAGACGTCGATGGCGGAAAAGCTCGCGCACGACCTCGAATGGATTGCCGATCGCTCGGTTCGCCTCTACCTTCGGACGGTATGGGCAACCGGCTGGCGCGTCATTCGGCAATCGCTGCGGGGCTTGGTCTCGCCCTCGTCCTGACCTGGTTCTTCTGGCCGCGGCATGCGCAGCGCCTGCTCGTCGGCGTCGATGACGACACCCTCAAGTGGACGACGAATCCCGTCGCCGTCGTGCGCTGGCAGCACGAGCTGGGCGCCGACGCGGTTCGCGTCTGGGTCCCGTGGCACGGCGAGCGGGCACCGCGGGGCGCACGAATCGACGAGCTGTCACGTGCGGAGCAGGCCGCGAAGCAAACGACGGTCGTGCTCGCGATCTTCGGTTTCGCGCACGACACGCCGCGAACGACCGTCATGCAGTCGCGCTATTGCGGCTACGCACAGCGAGCGCTCGCCGTCGTGCCCGATGCACGCGCCGTGGTCGTCTGGAACGAGGCGAACTCGCCGACCTACTGGAGCGGCACGCCCGCCGCCTACGAGCGCCTCCTCGCACGCTGCTACGACGCGCTGCATCGCACCGGGCTCACGATCCTCGACTCGACCGCCTCGGCGCACGCACCGGCGAGGTTCCTGCGCGGGATCGCCGCCGAGTACGAGCGGACAGGCCGCACCGAGCCGATCGTCGATGCCTTCGGACACAACCCGTATCCGGCGGCCGCCTCCGAGTCGCCGGCCGCGACACACGCTGCCGGCTTCATCGGCGAAGGTGACTACGCACGCTTGCGCGCCGCCTTGCGCGTCTTCGGCAAACCGGACGTCTGGTACCTGGAAGACGGCTTTCAGTCGGACGTTCCCCGCGCGCTCCGCGCGCACTACGACGCGCACGAGACCGTGAGCACGATCTCGCCCGCGGATCAGGCCGCACAGCTGCGGAGCGCGATCACGCTCGCCGCCTGCCAGCCGCACGTCAAGGCGTTCTTCAACTTCGAGCTCGTTGACGAAAGCCGCCTCACGGGCTGGCAGTCCGGCCTCGTCTGGCGCGGCGTGCACCGAAAGCCCGCTGCGGCCGCGTTCGCGTCCGCGCCCCGCTCCTGTACATAGGCTTCCCCCGTGTGCGGGATCTGCGGGACGACGAACGGGCGGATCGACGAGATGTTGCGCACGCTCGTCCACCGCGGCCCCGACAGCGGCGGCTCGTACACGGACGGGCCGATCTCGCTCGGCGCGCGGCGCCTGTCGATCATCGACCTGGCGGGCGGCGACCAGCCGATCGAGAACGAGGACGGATCGTGCGTCGTCGTTCAGAACGGCGAGATCTACAACTACCCCGAGCTGCGCCGCGAGCTCGAGCGCGCGGGCCACGTCTTCAAGACGCGCTGCGACACCGAAGTCCACCTGCATCTGTACGAGGAGCACGGCCCGGAGTACCCGCGGCTGCTGCGCGGCATGTTCGCCGTCGCGCTCTGGGACTCGCGCCGGCGCCGCCTCGTGCTCGCGCGCGACCGCTACGGCATCAAGCCGCTCTACTACCGCAGCGTCGGAGCCACGCTCGAGTTCGCGTCCGAGTTGCGGGCGCTCCCGCGCGGCGAGATCGACCTCGACGCCCTCGAAGGGTTCCTGGCGTTCAACTCGATCCCCGCGCCGTACTCGATCTTCCGCGACACCCGCAAGCTCCCTGCCGGTCACGTCCTCGTCTGGCACGACGACGGCACCCTCGAGGTGACCCGGTACGCGCGTCCAGGCCCGCTGCCCGTACGGCACGACGACGAAGCCGAGCTCGTCGAGGAGCTGCGCGCGCGGCTCCGCGACTCCGTACGCGCGCATCTGCTCGCCGACGTCCCGGTCGGGGTCCTCCTCTCGGGCGGTGTCGATTCCGCCGTCCTCGCAGCGCTCGCTGCGCAGGAGACCGGCGAGGCAGTGCACACGTTCACGATCGGCTTCGAGGAGCGGAGCTTCGACGAGCGCGCGGAAGCACGTCTCGTCGCAGAACGGTATGGCACGGACCACCACGAGCTGCTCGTCAAGCCGGATCCACAGCTGCTCTTCGAGACGCTCGCGGACGTGTTCGACGAGCCGTTCGCCGACTCGTCGGCGCTGCCGACGTACCTCGTCTCGCAGCTCGCGACGGAGCACGTGAAGGTCGCGCTCTCCGGCGAGGGCGGCGACGAGCTCTTCGGCGGCTACTACACGTATGCGGCGGACCTGATCGCGCAGCGCTTCGGCGGCCTCGCCGGGCTGGCGCGGCCGCTCGTCGAGCGGCTGCCGACGTCGACCGCGAAGGCGAGCTTCGACTACAAGGCCAAGCGCTTCGTCCGCGCAGCGCACCTGCCGCCGCTCGAGCGGCACCACGGTTGGAAGGAGATCTTCTCGCCCGAGCTGCGCGCGGAGCTGCGCGGGGCGACCCACGCGTTCGACCCGGTCGACGTGTATCGCGCGCGCTACGCGGAGACGGCCGCCGCGCCGGAGCTCGCGCGCCTGCAGGACGTCGACTTCGGCATCTACCTCGTGGACGACCTGCTCGTGAAGACCGACCGTGCGTCGATGGCGAACTCACTCGAAGCGCGCGTGCCGTTCCTCGACTCCGTCGTCACCAACTTCGCCTTCTCGCTCCCGACGAGGCAGAAGGTGCGCGGGTTGTCGAAGAAGGTGCTGCTGCGGAAGGCGGCCGAGCCGCTCTTGCCCCGCGAGGTCGTGCACGGCCGCAAGCGCGGTTTCTCGATCCCCGCTGCAGCGTGGCTGCGGGGGGAGCTCGCGCCGTTCGCGCGTGCGACACTGTCACCAGAGACGCTTCGCCGCCAGGGCTTTTTCGAGCCGTCGGTCGTCACGCGGCTGATCGACGACCACGTGAACGGCGTCGAAGACCGGAGCCGGCAGCTCTGGGGTTTGCTCGCCTTCACGCTCTGGCACGAGCGCCACGTGGAGCAGGAGCCCCCGCTGTTGCGCTCGCCGCGCATCGACGCGCTCGTCTCGTCTTGAGAGCCTGGATCGACATGACGGCGAGCGCACACGTGCTCGTCTTCCGGCCGCTGATCGAGATCATGCGCAAGCGCGGCGATGAGGTGGAGATCACCGCCCGGGACTACGCACAGACGCTGCAGTTGCTGGAGCTCCACGGGTTGACCGCAGAAGTCGTCGGTCGCCACGGCGGACGCTCGCGCGTCCAGAAGGCGCGCCAGATGACGCATCGGCTCCATGCCTTGAAGAAGTGGGCGAAGGGTCGCAGCTTCGACGTCGCGCTGGCGCACGGGTCGCATGAGCTGACGATGACGGCGCGGCGGCTCGGCATTCCGAGCTCGACGACCTTCGACTACGAGTTCGCGACGCTGCAGCACCAGCTCGGCTGCCGTGCCGCGACGAAGGTCGTCGTGCCCGAGGCGATCCCCCCGGAGCGTCTGCGGCCCTACGGTGCGAGGCCGCCGAAGCTCGTTCAGTACCCCGGGCTGAAGGAGGAGTACTACCTCGCCGACTTCGAGCCGGACCGGTCGCTCCTCGACCGCTTCGGGGTCGATCCGGCGCGCGTCCTCGTCGTGCTGCGTCCGCCGCCGGACGTCTCGCTGTACCACCGTCACTCGAATCCGCTCTTCCCGATGACGCTCGACCACCTCGGGCGACTCGAGGACGTGCACGCGTTCGTGCTGCCGCGAACCGAGGAGCAGCGGGATTACGTGCGTGACCTCGACCTGCCGTCCGTGATCCTCCCGGAGCAGGCAGTGGACGCACAGAGCCTGATCGCCCTCGCCGATGTCGTCGTCTCGGCCGGCGGGACGATGAACCGCGAGGCGGCTGCGCTCGGCGTGCCGGTCTACACGACGTACGGCGGGCGGCTCGGCGGCGTCGACGAGGAACTGATCCGACAGGGGCGGCTGAAGCCGTTGACCGACCCGCGCGCACTCGACCTGCACAAGCGAGAAGCGGGCCCGGCAGGCGATCGCGTGCGCCGCGATCCGGCGCTGATGCTCGATCTATTGCTCAGCGCAATGCGCTAGCGGCCTCGACCAACGCGTCGCGGGCGACCCACGTCAGCCGGCCGCCGACGCTGACACGCTGGGCGCCGGCCGCGAAGATCTCCGGCACGGTCAAGTCGCCGTACAGCAGGACGTTGACCGGCCTCGTCACCGCGCCGCAGACCGCGCGAACCTGGTCGACGGTGCGCAGCCCCGGTGCGTACAGGCAGTGCGCACCCGCCGCTTCGTACGCCTGCAGGCGCGCAATCGTGTCGTCGAGGTCGTCGACGCCGTGGATGTGGTTCTCGGCGCGGCCGACGACCACGAAGTCCGGCGGCGCCGCTTCGACCGCGGCGCGCAGACGCTCGACCGCTTCGTCGACGGCGTACAGCCGCTCTCCGTCCCAGTCCTCGATCGACCCGCCCTGCGCTCCCGCCTCGGCGACACGGCGGATCGCCACCGCAGGATCGCCGTAGCCGGCCTCGAGATCGACGGACACCGGAATCGATACGGCGGCCGCGAGCGCGCGCACGTGCTCGACCACCTCGTCGAGGGTCGCCTCGCCGTCATCCTTGCCGAGCGTCCAGGCGAAGCCGGAGCTCGTCGTCGCGAGCGCGGGGAAGCCGAGCGACTCGAGCACCTTCGCGCTGCCGACGTCCCACGGATTCGGGATGACGAACGGCGGACCCTCGTGGAGCTCACGCAGCGAGGACACGCAGCACATCTTGCCCGTAGCGCTCGAGCTTGGTCGGCCCGATGCCGGGAATGAGTGCGAGCTCGGCGAGCGACCGCGGCTGCCGCTCGGCGATCTCGGCGAGCGTCGTGTTGTGGAAGACGACGTACGGCGGCACCTCGTCCTCGCGCGAGCGCTCGAGGCGCCACTGCTTCAGCGCGTCGAAGATCCGCCCGCCGCCCGCCGCTGCGGCAACCGGGTTGCTTGCAGCCCCGATGCCGATCTCCTTCAGGAAGCGCGAGGGCTTCCCACTCCACGTGATGACGAGGTGCCGCCGCGCGCGCGTGATCCCGACGTACAGGAGGCGCCGCTCCTCGTCGACGTCGCCGCGGCGGATCGGCAGCTCGCCCTCGTCGAGGCGCGGCAGGAAGACGGCGTCGAACTCGAGGCCCTTTGCCCGATGCAGCGTCAGTAGGTGGACGCCCTTCCCGGCGCTCGCACCGAACCGCTCCCGCAGCGACGCGGCGAACTCTGCACCTGTCCCCTCGAAGGCCGCGGCGAGGCGCACGAGTCGCGCCAGGTCCGCCTGTCGCGTCTGCTCCCGGTCGCCCAGCTTCTGGGCTGCAGGTGACGGATGCTCGAGCCAGCCCTCGGCCAGTGCGAGCCGGCGCACCGCCTCGGCGACGGAACCTTCCTCACGGGGCAACACGCGGAGGAGGCGGCGCGAAGCGTCGCGGTCGAGCAGCGACACGCCCTGGAACGGGATTCCCGCGTCGTGGAACGCCTCTTCGTAATCGACTGCGCGCGCATTCGTGCGCACGAGCACCGCGATCTCCTCGAGCGGAATCGCCAGCTCTCGAATCCGGGCGGGAATGTCGACCGCCGGCGCGATCTCCACCTCCGGGCCGTCCGCCAGCGCCGTGCGGAGCTTCGGCGCGAGCTTGTTCGCGACTGCGATCACCTGCGGCGTCGACCTGTAGCTCTCCTCGAGCCGCACGACGCGCGCGTGCGGGAACCGCTGCGGCAGTCCGAGGAGCCACGACGGAGACGCGCCGGTGAAGCCGTAGATCGACTGCCAGTCGTCGCCGACTGCGCACAGCTCGTCGCGACCGCCGAGCCACTGGTCGAGCAGCGCCTGCTGCAGCAGGTTGACGTCCTGGTATTCGTCGACCGTGAACGCGAGCCAGCGTTCGCGGACGAGAGACGCCGCAGCAAGGTCCTCCGCGAGCAGCGTCACCGCGCGCTCGAGCAGGTCCTCGAAGTCGAGTTGGCCCGCCTCGGCCTTGCGGCGCTCGTACTCGCGGTAGACCCGGACCATCAGGTCGACCGGGATCGGCGGCTCGTGCCCGCCGAGCGACGACCCGTACGCCGCCGGCGTCAGCCGGCGATTCTTCGCCCACTCGACCTCGGTCGCGAGGTCGGCGGCGGGGCGGAACTTGTACGGCGCCGGCAGGCGGTTCGCGATCTGGCGAAGGAGTAGCGCCTTCGTCGGCAGGATCCGCCCGGGATCGCCCGCGAAGCGCCGCACGAGCGCGAGCGCAGCGGAGTGGAACGTCGATGCGCGGACCCCTTCGACGCCCAGCGCGGCGAGGCGCGCCCGCAGCTGGCCCGCCGCCTTCTCGGTGAAGGTGACGGCGACGATCTCTCCCGGCGCGAACGCTCCGCTCGCCACCTGCCAGGCGATTCGACGGGTGATGGTCGTCGTCTTGCCGGTGCCGGCGCCCGCGAGGATGCAGACGGGGCCGAGCGTCGCCTCGACGGCGGCGCGCTGCTCGTCGTTCAGGCCCTCGAAGATCAGGTCGCGATTCACGAGCCGACCACCGTATCCCGCACGTCGGCCGGAATCTACGGCGCGCGCGGTGCCGGTTCGCTGCTCGGCAGCTCGACTGCGGCCGGCGGCGGTGTCTCGCGCACGGGCTCGCGCACGATCGCGTTCAGCTTCGCGACCACCTCGAGCGTGTCGCCTTCGTCGGCGAGCCGCTCGAGCTCCATCAGCTCGCGCGCCAGCCAGTCGGGATCGACCGCCGGCCGCGACAGGCGCATGATCTTCGGATGGTCGGTCTCGCCGACCGACTCGTCCTCGCCCCACAGCTCTTCGTGCAGCTTCTCACCCGGGCGCGAGCCGACGACCTTCACCGGGACGTCGCGTGCGCCGGTCACCGCTTCGCCGGGCAAGCGCGGCTCCTTGCCGGAGAGCCTGATCATGTTGCACGCGAGATCGATGATCTTCACCGGCTCGCCCATGTCGAGCACGAACACCTGACCACGTCCGCCGATCGCGCCTGCCTGGACGATCAGCGACACGGCTTCCGGAATCGTCATGAAGTAGCGCGTCATCTCCGTGTGGGTGACCGTGACCGGGCCACCCTTCTCGATCTGGCGGCGGAAGGTCGGGATGACGCTGCCGGATGAGTTGAGGACGTTGCCGAAGCGCACGGCGACGAAGCGCGTCGCGATGTCGCGGCGATGGCCCAGGGACTCGATGATCCATTCGCAGATCGCCTTGGACTGCCCCATCACCGTCTGGGGGTTGACGGCCTTGTCGGTCGAGACGAGCACGAAACGCTCGACGTCGAACTCCGCGGCGAGCTCGGCGACGATGCGGGTCGCGATCACGTTGTTGCGGACCGACGCGAGCGGATGCGTGTTCATCAGCGGCACGTGCTTGTACGCCGCGGCGTGGAAGACGACGGTCGGCCGGTACTTCTCGAACACCTCGCGCTTCAGCATCTTGCGGTCCTTGACGTCGACGATGATCGGCAGCGCCGGCGTGAAGTCGCGGTCGTCGACGAGCTCCCGTTCGATCTCGAAGAGCGGAGTCTCCGCGTTGTCGGCGAGCAGGAGCCGCGCCGGACCGACACGCGCGATCTGACGGCAGAGCTCGGAGCCGATCGAGCCGCCGGCACCGGTCACGAGGACGGTCTGGTCGCGCAGGTAGCCGGCGACCTGCTCGAAGTCGACCTCCACCTGTTCGCGCCCGAGCACGTCCTCGACCTGCACGGGCCGGATCTGCCCGGCGAGGTTCACGTCGCCCGAGATCAGCTCGTACAGGCCGGGCAACGTCTTGACCGGGACGTTGGCTGCCTGCGCGGCCTCGACGACGCGCCTGCGCGACTCGCCGGAGGCGGACGGGATGGCGATCAGGATCTCGTCGGGAGCATGGTCGCGGATGATTCGCGGCAGCTCCTCGGTCGTTCCGAGCACGCGGACCCCCTGGATCCGCGAGTTCCGCTTGTCCCGGTCGTCGTCGACGAAGCCGATCGGCGTCGACGACAGCATCCGCGAACGCTGCATCTCCTGCACGATCAGCCGGCCCGCATCGCCCGCGCCGACGACGATCACCTCCTTGCCGCGCGCCACGACCCCGCCGCGCGGTCGCTCGATCACCGTCCGCGCCAGCAGGCGGGCACCGGCGATCAGGGCGAGCGTGATCAAGAGATCCATGACCGCGATCGAGCGCGGCAACCTCACCGTGTGGACGGGCGACGCGAAGTAGACCGTCACGTCGGCCACGAGCGACGCGACGACGACACCCTGCGCCGCGCTCCACATGTCGTGCACGGAGACGTACCGCCACCAACGGCGATGGAAGCCGAAGAGAAGGAAGACGGCGACCTTGATCAGGACGACGACGAGGATCGTCCGCCGCAGCAGCGTGTCGTAGTACACCGGCAGTCCGCGGTCGAATCGCAGCTCGAACGCGAGGAACCACGAAACCGCGACGATGGCCGCATCGATCACCAACTGGAAGAGCCGGTGACTGCGGAAGCCGCTCATCTAGGCAGATGCTGCCACGCCTACCGCCGACCGGACGACGTCGACGACGCGCTCCTGTGCTTCGACCGGCATGGCCGGCCAGAGGGGAACGGAGAAGTTCTCCCGTGACGCACGCTCCGTCTCCGGCAGCGAGCCCGGCTCGCCGCCGAGAAAGCGCAGCGCCGGTTGCAGGTGGAGCGGCGTGACGTAATACGTCGCGGTGCCGATGCCGGCTTCACGCAACGCAGCGTGGACCCGGTCGCGTTCGGGCGAGCGGCAGACGAAGAGGTGGTAGACGTGACCCGGCTCGTCCTGCGGCAGGTCGACGAGGTCGCCGAGGCCGAGCTCGGCGTAGCGCTGCGCCGCCTCCCGGCGACCCTGCGTCCATTCGTCGAGCTTCGTCAGGAACACGCGGAGGAACGCGGCCTGCAGCTCGTCGAGCCGCGAGTTGTAGCCGACGAAATCGAAGTCGACCTTGTCGCGCGACCCGTGGAAGGAGAGCATGCGAACACGCTGGAGCAGCTCCTCGTCGTCCGACGCCACGAGGCCCCCGTCGCCGAGCGCGAACAGGTTCTTCGTCGGATAGAAGCTGAACGTCGAGATGCGGCCGCGCTGCGCGATCCCCGGTGAGCCGAACGCCTGCGCAGCATCCTCGATGATGTCGACGCCGAGCTCCGTCAGCGCATCCATAGCCGCCGGACGACCGAACAGGTGCACGGGCATGATCGCGCGCGTGCGCGGCGTGATCTTCGCGGCGACGTCTTCGGGGTCGACGTTGAGCGTGTCGGGATCGATGTCGGCGAAGACCGGTGTCGCGCCACGACGCGCGATCGCCTCGGCCGTCGCATAGAAGGTGAACGCCGGGCAGATGACCTCGTCGCCGGGCCCGATCTCCAGCGCATCGAGCACGAGCACGAGCGCGTCGGTGCCGTTCGCGACGCCGACGCTACCCCTCACGCCGAGGTAGGCGGCTGCTTCCTCCTCGAACGCGTAGTAATGCGGGCCGCGGATGAACTGCCCGCTGTCGAGAACCTCGGCGAACCGCGCCTCCAGTTCGGCACGCAGGGGAGCCCACTGGGCGCTGACGTCAACGAGGGGAATCTGCTGCACGGCGACTCACTTTAGCGGCGTAGACCAGATACGCCGCCAGCAGGAGAACGCCTGCAACGACTGCATATTCGACGTACTTGAAGTCGGCGTGGAAGCGGGTGTAGCTCGAGCCGAGCCCGTAGCCGACGCCGGCGAGCGCGAAGGCCCAGGTCGCGGAGCCGGCGAGCGTCAAAACGGTGTACGGAGCAAGCGGCATCCCGAAGACACCGGCCGGGATCGAGACGAACGAGCGGACGAGCGGCGTCACGCGGCCGATGAGGACTCCGACGTTGCCCCACCGGTCGAACCACCGCTCGGCACGGTCGAGGCTCTCCTCGGTCACGTGCAGCCAGCGGCCCCGGCGCTCGAGGAACGGGCGGCCGCCGTGGCGCCCGACCCACCAGCCGATCAGCGCCCCGACGAGGTAACCGAACGTCCCGGCGAGAGCGACGACGAAGAACGCGCCTACGCCGAAGCCGATCTTTGCGCCGAAGACCGAGATGTGATGCGCGGCGCTGACGACGCCGGCAGCGAGTGCTCCGGCCACGACCATCACGAGCTCGCTCGCCGCCGGGAACACGGCGTCGATCGCCATCAGGACGAAGACCGCGTATATGCCCTGAGAGGCGACGTGCGAGGTGACGCCGGAGGTCAGGCTGGCGATCAACGCCGGCGCGACCCGAAGGGCACGGTCACCGCGACTGCGCCGATCGTGTTGGTCGCCACCACGTGCACACGGTAACCGGTTCGGGGAGTCCCGGCCCAGGTGGCGTGCTGCGCGCCCGGCCCGAGTTTCTTGACGAGGACGGTCGCGACCGTCACGCCGTTTCCGTTCTGGACGGTCACGGCCACATCGGCGCCGTGCGCCAGCTCGAACGAGACATCGGTGCCGCTGACGGCGACCGACCCGAGCGTGTTGTTGACGGAGAACTCCCGCGTCGCAGTCGTCGTGCCGTCACTCACCGCGAACGTCCAGTCGCCCTCCGCCTGGCCCTCCGGGTCCCACGGGAACGTGTAGGTGCCGGGCTGCTCCGCGGTTTGCGCGAGCGTCACCGGAACCTTGTTGGGCCCCGTCACCGTCGCCGTCAGCTGCGACGGCCGCACCACCTTCACCGTGAACGTCTGCGTGTCGTCGACCCCGTCGCCGTTCGGAGAGACGACGTCTGTCGACGGCGGCGCCGCGTAGACGCCGGCGTACGACAGGATCAGCGCGTCGGCGATCGACTGCTCGCCCGTCGACGGCCGCGTGAGCGGCTCGCCGTCGAACGCCATGGCCGACGACGCGCCGGTCCCGAGGCCGTAGGCGACTTGCGCGCCGAGGTGCGCCATCGCGACCGCGAGCTCGAAGTTCGTCATCCCGGCGCTGTACGCCGGGGTGCCGCCCTCGACGGTGACGAGCAGGATGCGGCCGTCCGCCGTCTGGCCGATCGCGCTGCGCGCGGCCCGGCGGTTCAACACCGGGTCGCCGAAGGACTCGCGGGCGCGGAAGAGCGGCTTGCCGGCGGCGACGAGCTGCGGCCCGCCGCCGATCGCGCTGCGCATGGCGCTCCAGTTCGGGGTCAGGGTCGGGCGCAGCTCGACGGTCGTGCCGAGCGGCGCTTCGGCCGTCAGGTGCGGCGCCTGGTTGCCGCGGGAGACGAGGACCGCGCCGTCGGGAGGAATGGGAACGGGCCCGTGATCCGTGACCTGGGTGACGACCGCGGTGTTGACCCTGTTCGGCGTCAGAGGGCCGAGTTGGTCGAGCACGTCGACGACGACGCCCGACTCCGCCGGGGTCACCGGCCCCCACGCCGGTGTGTACAGCGTCGTATGCCCCTTGACGGGAAGCGCATTGAGGTCGAGCTGCCGGCGCTGGTCTGTCCCGCGCCACGTGCCGTCGAACGTGACCCGTGCGACGCTCAGCGTCCCGTCGGGGGCGATGCCGAGGCTCGTGCGCGCCTCCGCCGGCGCGGTGTCGAGCTCGCCGTTGCGCATGAGGATCCCGCTCGGCTTGCCCGGGTTCGCCGTGAAGAAGTCGCCGTTGACGCCCACTGTCGTCGCGGTCGCCTTCAGCTCGCCCTCCATGTCCGTCAGCTTCTCGGTCGCGACGACGGCGTTGTTGGAGAGCACCGGCTGCAGCGTGTAGAGGTTTCCGTCCGGCCTGGGGGCCGTGACCACGTCGAGGACGACCGGGCCCTGCGGCGTGAACTGCACCTGGCGCTCGTACGTCACGCCGGGCATGAGCAACGTCTCTTGGGTGACGTCTGCGGTGCGCGGCGCGGCACCGGCAGGCAGAGCAGTCAGCGCGACAAGCGCGAACAAGATGAGAATCCGGCGAAGCACGACCCTGGGCCAGGGTAGCCTCCTCGGCGGTGAGCGTCGCCTCGATCGAGGACGGCTACGACTTCCGCGTCCTCGTGCTCGACGACACGTGGGTCGTGCGGATTCCCCGCCGTCCGGCGTGCGCAGAGGCGCTCGCCGTCGAAGCGCAGCTCTTGCCGGCGCTCGCGCCTGCGCTGCCCGTCCGAGTGCCGGAGTTCGTCTACGCCGCCGAGGTCGCGGTCTACCCCCTGATCGACGGCGCGCCGCTCGTCGACGAAGAGGAGAACGTCCGCGAGTTCCTCCTGGCTCTGCACGCGTTCGACGTCGGTGACCTGCCGGTGCCGCGCCCCGATTGGCTCGAGACGTACGCAGCTCAGTGCGACGAGTTCCGGCGCCTCATCGTCCCGCTACTCGACGGTGACGAGCGTGACCGTGCTGAAACGCTGTTCGCGGATGTCGAGACGCTGGCGGGCTTCGAACCGGTGCTCACGCACTCCGACCTCGGGCCGGAGCATCTCCTCTGCCGCGACGGCGCGCTCGTCGGCGTCATCGACTGGGGCGACGCACGCGTCGGCGATCCGGCGATCGACTACTCCTGGCTCTTGAACGCTCCGTTCCCGCACTGGGACGTCGACGACGAGCTGCGGCGTCGCGCGCAGTTCTACCACCGGCTCGCGCCGTGGTTCGAGGCGCACTACGGCGTGTTCACGAGCCGGTCCGCGAGCGTCGAGCGCGGGCTCGCCGGAATCAGGACCAGACTCTGACGTCGCGATACAGCGTGTCGCGCTGCACGGGAATCTTCCCGAGCGACCTGATGAGGTGCACGAACTCGTCGGTCGACGCGCGGTACGTCGTTCCCGCCGCGGAAACGACGTTCTCCTCGATCATCACGCTGCCCAGGTCGTCGGCGCCGAACTGCAGCGCGACCTGACCGATCTTCTTGCCCTGCGTCACCCATGACGAGCCGATGTGCGGCACGTTGTCGAGGTAGATGCGTGACACGGCTTGCGTCAGGAGGTAGTCGAACGACGTCGGCCGCTGCTCGACCGGCACCAGGGCGCCGAGGCGGTTGCCGTCGTCCTGGTACGTCCACGAGAAGAACGCGCGAAAGCCGCCGGTCTCGTCCTGCAGCTCGCGGATGCGGCGCATGTGCTCGACGCGCTCCTCGAGCGTCTCGACGTGGCCGTACATCATGGTCGCGGTGGTCGAGATGCCGAGCCGGTGCGCATGGCGCATCACGTTCAGCCACTCGTTCGTCTTCGTCTTCTTCGGCGCGATGATCTGCCGCACGCGGTCGACGAGCACCTCGCCCCCGCCGCCGGGAATCGAGTCGAGACCGGCGTCGCGGAGGCGCGTCAACGTCTCGGGGATCGTGAGGTCCGAGCGGCGCGAGATGTGTTGCACCTCGGGGGGTGACAACGCGTGCAGGTGGATCTCGTACCTCGCCTTGATCGAGCGGAAGAGATCCTCGTAGTAGTCGATGCCGAGATCGGGATGGTGGCCTCCCTGCATCAACAGCCCCGTGCCGCCGATCGCCAGTGTCTCCTCGATCTTCTTGAAGATCACCGGCTTCGGCAGCAGGTAGCCCTCACGCACGTCGCCGGGCCTGCGATAGAACGCGCAGAAGTCGCAATCGGTCGTGCAGATGTTCGTGTAGTTGAGGTTGCGATCGATGATGAACGTGATCCGTTCCGGATCGTGCTTGCGGTTGCGGAGCTCGTTCGCGACGCGGCCGACTCCGACGAGATCGCGCGAGCGGAGCAGGGTCACCGCGTCGTCGTCGGTGATCCGCTCGCCGTCGAGCGCCTTCTCGAGGATCTCCGTCATCGGGGCCACGGTGACGCTCACGCGACCGCGGCGCCCTTCGTCTCGACGAACCGCAGGTCGGGCACCGACTCGAGCAGGCCGCCGTCGCGCGCGAGCTCGAGGAACGTGTAGAGGCCGGCGCGCTCGCGCGGGCCGAAGCGGTAGCGCAGCTTCTCGAAGTAGCGGGCGAGGAAGCCCGGGGGATAGCCGTAGCGCTCGGCCGCTTCGAAGGCGAGCTTCTCCGGCTCCGCGCGCGCCAGGCGCACCGACGCCACGAGCGCATCCTCGAGCTCGGCGAGGCCGTCCGCGAGCGGCTCCGGGCACGCCCACACCGCAAACACCATCGGCAGCCCCGTGCGCTCGAGCCACAGGCGGCCGAGGTCGTAATGCGGCGTCGGGTCCTCGAACGCCGACTTGAGCGCAGCGTCGCCGATCAGCAGCTTCGCGTCGGAGTCACCGCTCTCGTACGCCTCGAGCGGAACCTGGTCTGCCTCGGGCAGCAGCACCTTGGTGAGCGCGACGCTCGTTGCGCTCTCGGAGGTGACCGCGACGACGCGCACCTGCTCGAGCGGCCGCTTCGAGACGAGCTGGATCGAGTCGACGGCGCCCTCGGACGCGACGCAGAGCCGGGGCAGCAGGCGCAGCTTGTCGGCGTTGCGCGCGTACTCGATCGACGAGATCGGCGCCGTATCGAGCAGGCCCTCGATCAGCAGCCGGTTCAGCTCCGTCGGAACCCCCTGCACCTCCTCGACCTCGGCATCGACCCGGTAGAAGACCGGAGCCATGTTCACGTAGCTGATGCGTCCGAGCTTCACGCGCTTCGCTCCACGAGCCAGATCAGGTTGCGCGTCGGGTCGAGCACCGCGAACTCGCGCGTCCCCCAGGGCTTGTCCTCGAGCTCGGAGTAGACGTGCTCCCGGTACTCCTCGTAGTAGACGTCGATGTCGTCGACGCCGAGGCGGCAGCCACCGTCGTTCTCCATCGGGTCGATCTCGGACGGGAAGAAATGCACGGCCGTGCCGTCACGCTCGACGATGCCGTACTCGTCCGCGCGAAAGACCTCGTTGAAGCCGAGCTCGTCGCGCCAGAAGTCGACGGTCGTTTCGACGTCGCGGGCGGGCAGCACCGGAACCGCGCGGATCACCATCGCCGCAGCTCGTTGTAGAGCGAGTCGCGCTGTA
>JAICWC010000007.1 GCA_025934995.1 Thermoleophilia bacterium
CAGCAGTCGATCGCGGCTGCGCTGAAGCAGGCGCAGTCCGAGGCTCAGGCCGCGATCAACGCGAACAAGTAAGCCGACTGGACGCTTGAGCAGCGTCACCGTCAACGGAGCAGTGCCGGGCCCCACGCGGGCCCGGCGCTGGCTGTCCGGCTTCCGCGAGAAGGAGGCGCGGACCGCCTACCTCTTCATCTTCCCGTGGATCTTCGGCTTCCTCGTGCTGACGCTGGGGCCGATGATCTTCAGCGCGTACTACTCGTTCACGAACTACGGCGTCCAGCAGATCGCACACATCTCGCCGACCAAGACGGTCGGGTTCGACAACTACAAGCAGCTCTACCACGACCCGTACATCGGCATCGCGCTCAGGAACACGTTCGAGTACGGGCTGATGATGGTCCCGGCGCGCATCATCGTCGCGCTGCTGCTCGCGATGATGCTGATGCGCATCGGCGACAGGCTCGGAGGCCTCTTCCGCACGATCTTCTACATCCCGCACATCACGCCGCCGGTCGCGATCGGCGTGCTCGTGCTGACGTTGTTCAACGGCCCGTTCGGGGTCGTGGACAAGGGGCTGAAGCTGATCCACATCAACGGCCCGTACTGGCTCACGCAGCCGCAGTGGATCAAGCCGACGATCGCGATCATGGACGTCTGGGCGTGCGGCGGGACGATGGTCATCCTGCTCGCCGCGCTGTACGGGGTGCCGCGCCACCTGTATGAGGCCGCTGCGATGGACGGCGCGTCGAAGGTGCGTCAGTTCTTCAACGTCACGCTGCCGATGATCAGTCCGGCGCTGTTCTTCTGCTTCATCATCCTCACGCTCGCGGCGCTGAACCAATTCACCGTCGCCTACACGGCGTTCTTCAATTCCGGCAACGACACGACGACGAACAGCGCGGCCCTGTTCTACGCGATCTACCTGTTCCGGCAGGCGTTCCGCTTCTTCAACATGGGCTTCGCGTCGGCGATGGCATGGCTGCTCTTCGCGATCAGCATGACGATCACCGCGATCAACATCTTCGCGACGAAGCGCTTCGTCTTCTATCAGGGCGAGCAGAAGAGATGAGCGCCGCGGGTCAGGAGAACGCGCCGCCGTTCGTCACGGCGGGTGCGACGAACCCGACGCCGCAGGCGGTGCGTCGTCGCTGGCGTCCGCAGCCGAACGCGGGCTGGATCACGCGCGTCGTCTTCGTCTTGGTGCTGCTCTTCCTCTCGTTCCTCTTCCTCTACCCGTTCGAATGGTTGTTCTCGGCGGCGTTCAAGACCCGGCAGGACGTCCTCGACAACTCCTTCCTGCCGCACCACTGGTCGTGGAACTTCACCGGTCCGAACCTGCCGCAGCCGGCCAAGCAGTACCTCTTCAACGTCTTCCCGGTCGCGCATTGGATGTGGAACAGCCTTTGGATCAGCTTCCTCGGCGCCGCGCTCGTGACGATCTCGAGCGCCATGGTCGCGTTTGCCTTCGCGTACTTCCGGTTCCCGTTGCGGGGCGTGCTGTTCGCGATCCTGCTCGGCACGATGATGCTGCCCGGCGAAGTGACGATGATCCCCGTCTACCTGCTCTGGAACCATGTCGGGAACTGGACGCAGGCGAACCTCCACTACCGGATCGGCACCGGCACCCAGTGGCCGCTGTTCCTGCCAAACATGTTCGGGAGCGCGTTCTACATCTTCCTGCAGCGACAGTTCTTCTTAGGGATCCCGCGCGACTACTTCGAGGCGGCGCGGATCGACGGCGACGGGTACTGGTCGATGTTCTGGCGCATCGCGCTGCCGCTCGCGAAGCCGGCGCTGATCGTCACGTTCATCTTCGAGGTGCAGGCGAAGTGGTTCGACCTGATCACTCCGCTCATCTATCTGCGGGACATCTCGACGTTCACCGTGCCGCTCGGCCTCAAGCTCCTCGTCGACAAGTTCAACCTCGCCGGCGGGAGCATCCCGCAATATCAGCTGATCGTCGCGGGCACGCTGCTGCTCGTCCTGCCGATGGTGCTGCTGTTCGCGGTGTTCCAGCGGTACTTCATCCAGGGCATCTCGACGCAGGGCCGCAAGGGCTGAGGTTGGCATCCGTGGAGCAGACGGCGGCCGCCGGCGCCGACGGCACCGCCGTCGCGCGGGCCGTGCTCGGGCTCGACATCGGCGGGACGAAGATCGCGGCCGGCGTCCTCGATCCCGAGGGCGGCGTGCACGGCTTCGTCACCGCGCCGGCCGATGCGAGCTCCGAGACCGGCGTCGTCCGGCTGTTCGAGCTCGGCCGGCAGGCCCTCTCGGCGGCCGGCCTCGAGATCGACGCGGTCGGAATCGGCTGCGGCGGGCCGCTCGATTCGGCGAACGGCGTGCTCGTCGCGCCGCTGCATCTGCCCGGTTGGCGGGACGTGCCGATCACGGCGCTCGCGAGCGAGGCATTCGGCCGGCCCGCCGTGCTCGACAACGACGCGACCGCGGCGGCGGCGGGCGAGTTCCGCTACGGCGCGGGTCGCGGCGCGCGCAACATGGTCTATCTCACCGTCTCGACCGGCGTCGGAGGCGGCGTCGTCATGGACGGCAAGCTTCAGCGCGGGCCGAGCGGCAACGGGGGCGAGCTCGGCCACGTGACGGTCGACTGGCACGGGCGGCGCTGCCGCGGGTGCGGCCGCCGCGGCTGTCTCGAGGCGTACTGCTCCGGCACGTCGATCGCCGAGCGTGCGCAGGAGGCGGGAATGGACGGCGCGTCCGCCGCGGACGTCGCGCAGGCGGCGCTCGCCGGGAATCCCGTCGCTGCGAAGCTGTGGGACGAGACGTGCGAGGCGCTCGCGTGCGGGATCACCTCGATCGCCAACCTCTTCGAGCCCGAGCTGGTCGTGCTCGGCGGCGGCGTCGTCCGGACGGGCGAGCAGCTGCTCGGCCCGGTCCGCGAACGGGTCGCCGAGGACGTGATGGGGCCGCCGCTGCGCATCGTCGCCGCCGCATCCGGCGATGCCGTCGGCGTCGTGGGCGCGGCTGCTGTTGCATACGAGCGTGTCCGGGTCTGATGCCCTCTCAGAGCACGCGGCGCTGCTGGCCCGCGTCGAGGAGCTGCTGCCGGACGTCGACGAGGTCGCGCGGCGGCTGATCTCCTGCTTCGACGGCGGCGGCCGCGTCTACACCTTCGGAAACGGCGGCTCGTCCGCCGACGCCGCGCACTTCGCCGAAGAGCTGCTCGGGCGGTACAAGCGCGAGCGTCGTCCGCTGCCCGCGCAGTCGCTCTCGGTCGACGCAGCCGCGTTGACGTGCATCGCCAACGACTTCAGCTACGACGAGGTCTTCGAGCGGCAGGTGCGCGGCTTCGTCCGGCGCAGCGACGTCGTCATCGGCTTCTCGACGAGCGGCCGCTCGTCGAACGTCGTCCGGGGCCTGGCCGCGGCGCGCGAGCTCGGCGCCGCCACGGTCCTGTTCGGCGGCGGCGCGCCGGCGGCCGAGCACGCCGACGTCGTCCTCCAGATCCCGTCGGAATCGACGGCGCGCATCCAGGAAATGCACGTCGTGCTCCTCCATCTCGTCCTCGAGCAGGTGGATACGTGGGCCGCGAGCTGAAGAAGCTGCACATGATCGGCAACGCGCACATCGACCCGGTGTGGCTGTGGCAGTGGTCGGAGGGGTACCAGGAAGTTCGCGCGACGTTCCAGTCCGCCGTCGACCGGCTCGACGATTACCCGGAGTACGTGTTCACGTGCGACTCGTCGCTCTTCTTCCAATGGGTCGAGGAGAGCGATCCAGCCCTGTTCGAGCGGATCCGCGCGCACGTGCAGTCCGGACGCTTCCAGGTGATCGGCGGCTGGTGGATCGAGCCGGATTGCAACATCCCCGGCGGCGAGTCGTTCGTGCGGCAGGCGCTCTACGGGCAGCGGTACCTGCACGAGAAGTTCGGCGTCACCGCGACGACCGGCGCGAACATCGACTCGTTCGGCCACAACGCGACGATTCCGCAGATCCTCGCGAAGAGCGGCTGCGACTCGTACGTCTTCCTGCGGCCGGGCCCGACGGAGAAGGACCTGCCCGCGCCGCTCTTCCGCTGGGAGTCCCCCGACGGCTCGTCGGTCCGCGCGTACCGCATCCCGCACGAGTACCTGGCGCCGAAGGACGACATCGGCGAGCACGTGGAGATCGCCGTCGGGACGCTGCCCGACGACGACGAAGAGTGGGCGGTCTTCTACGGCGTGGGCAACCACGGCGGCGGGCCGACGATCGCGAACCTCGAACAGATCCGTTCGCTGGGGCTGCGCCCGAGCTCGCTGCGCGCGTTCTTCGACGGCGTCAACGGCCGCGAGCTGCCAACGGTGCGCGGCGAGTTGCAACACCACGGACGCGGCTGTTACACGTCGCACTCCGGCATCAAGCGGTGGAACCGGCGCGCGGAGCATCTGCTCATGCGGGCGGAGAAGTGGAGCGCGATCGCGTCGTCGCTCGGTGTGCAGCGCTACCCGCATGACGAGCTGGAGCAGGCGTGGAAGCTCCTGCTGTTCAACCAGTTTCACGACACGCTGGCGGGGACGTCGATCGCGCCGGCGTACGAGGATGCGCGCGACCAGCTCGGGCACGCGTCGTCGCTCGCGACGAGTGCGTTCAACGCCGCTGTCCAGTCGATCGCGCGGCAGATCCACGTCGAGCACGAGGAAGACATCCGTCCCGTCGTCGTCTTCAACCCGCATCCGTGGCCGGTCGAGACGGTCGCCGAGATCGAGTACACGTGGATGCGCGACACGGGCGCGAGCATCTGCGACGAGGACGGCAACCCGGTTGCGATGCAACACACGCGCGCACTGACGACGATGAGCAGCACACGCGCGCGCCTCGCGTTTCCGGTCGAGCTGCCGCCGCTCGGCTATCGCACCTACCGCGTGCGGCCGTGGGCGGAGGACCAGCCCGCCGGCCCGCCGCTCGAGAACGAGCACCTGAAGCTCGAGCTCGACCGCTCCACGGGTCGCATCGCGTCGCTGCTGCTGAAATCGACGGGCGTCGACCTCGCCTCGCCGTCGGCGCCGCACGCGGTGGTCATCGACGACCAGAGCGACACGTGGGGGCACGACGTCGTCGCCTACGACCGGGCCGTCGGCGAGTTCGCGTGCACGTCCGTCAAGACGATCGAGAGCGGCCCCGTGCGTTCGATCGTGCGCGTCGAGAGCACGTACGGCTCCTCTGCGCTCCGCGAAGACTACGTCGTCGCTGCAGGGGCGCCGTACGTCGACGTCCGCGTGACGATCGACTGGCAGGAGCCGCTGAAGCTGCTGAAGCTGCGGTATCCGACGTCCGTCGATGCGACCGAGGCCACGTACGAGACGCCGTACGGCCACCTCGTCCGTCCGGCGACGGGCGACGAGGAGCCGGGACAGTCGTGGGTCGACGTCTCCGGCGCCGACCGCGGCCTCGCCGTGATCAACGACGCGAAGTACGGCTACGACGTACGCGGCGCCGACATCGGCATCAGCGCGGTGCGCAGTCCGGTGTGGGCGTGGCACGAGCCGCGCGAGCTCGAGGAGGGCGGCGACTTCGAGTACATGGATCTCGGCCGGCAGACGTTCAACGTCCGCCTCGTCCCGCACGCGGGCGACTGGCGCGCCGCCGGGGTCGTGCGTCGCGCGCTCGAGCTCAACCAGCCCCCGTTCGCGCTCATCGAGACGTATCACGACGGCCCGCTGCCGCAGCGCACCTCGTTCGGGGACGACGGCGGCGGCGACGTCGTCGTCACCGCCGTCAAGCGCGCGCAGGACTCGGAGGCCTGGGTCGTGCGCGCGGTCGAGACGGCCGGTCGGGAGACGAGTGCGCGCATCGAGATCCTCGGGACGACGATCGAGGCGCGCTTCGGGCCGAACGAGATCAAGACGTTCGTTGGGGGCGAGGAGACGGATCTGCTCGAGTGGTGATGCGCGAGTGGCAGGTGAAGAGCTGGCTCGGCGACGAGTGGCGCTGGTACGTGAACAAGCCGTGGGATCATCCGGGCTTCATCCCCGCGCGCGTTCCCGGCAGCGTCGTCGACGACCTCATGCGCGCCGGCGAGGTGCCGGACATCTACTTCGAGCGCAACTCGCGGCTCGCGGAGTGGGCGGCGGACCGCACCTGGCTCTACCGGGCACGCGTCTCCGGCGCGCGGACACTCGAGTTCCAAGGCGTCGACTACGCCTGCGAGGTGTTCGTGGACGGCGAGGAGGTCGCGCGGCACACGGGTCTGTTCACGCCGTTCACGGTCGACGTTCCGGCAGGCGACCATCTGCTCGCGGTCGCGGTGCTGCCCGCGCCGGCGAGCGAGGCGCAGGTCGGCGTGACGTCTCGGGTGCGCGTGCACAAGCCGCGGATGAACTACGGCTGGGATTTCTGCCCCCGGCTCCTGCATCAGGGCATCTGGCGTGCGGTCGGCGAGCCGCGCAGGTTTCCGCGCGTGACGTTCGACGGCGCTGTCGGCCGCGTCGAGCTCGACGGTGAGCTGCTGCTCGAGGTCGAGGGCCCGGAGCTCTGGTGGCCGAACGGCAGCGGTGACCAGAAGCTCTACCGCGCCGGCGAGTGGGAGGTCGGCTTCCGCACGGTCGAGCTCGCGCCGAACGACGAGGCGCCGGACGGCGCGCTCCCCTACACGCTCGTCGTCAACGGCGAGCGGACGTTCATGCGCGGCTGGAACTGGGTCCCGATCGACGTCGACTACGGCGTCCCGCGCCCCGAAAAGCTCGAGCGGCTGCTGCGGCTCGCTGCGCGCGCCAACGTGAACGTCCTGCGCGTCTGGGGCGGCGGCGTGATCGAGAGCGACGACTTCTACTCCTGGTGCGACCGGCTGGGCATCCTCGTCTGGCAGGAGTTCTCGCTCTCCTCGTCCGGCCTCGAGTCGACGCCGTCAGACGATCCCGAGTTCGTGGACGCGCTCGGCCGGGACGCGAGACACATCGTCCCGTCGCGCGCCCACCACCCCTCGCTCTTCGCGTGGTGCGGCGGCAACGAGCTCGCGTGGCCGAATGGGGAACCGATCGACGAGAGCAGCCCGGCGATCAAGGCGCTCGGCGACGTCGTGCGCGAGCTCGATCCCGGCCGCGTCTGGCTCGCGACCTCGCCGACCGGGCCGCAGGGCACATGGGACATGCACGGCCCGTGGGAGCACCAGGGCTTGCGCGCGCACTACGAGCACTACGACTCGCGCACGAACCTCGTCCACAGCGAGTTCGGGGTCGAGGGGATGGCGAACGACCTGTCGATGATCGCGCCGGACCATCGCTGGCCGGCGGACACGTCGAATCCCGTATACGAGCATCTGGGCGCGTGGTGGAACAACGCGCCGCTCGTGCGGGAGGCGTTCGGCTGGCGGATCGAGGACGTGGAGACGATGCAGCGTGCGTCGCAATGGCTGCAGTACGAAGGGCTGCGCTACGCGGTCGAGGCGACGATTCGCCGCGCGTGGCGCGCGAGCGGCGTCCTGCCGTGGCAGTTCAACGAGTCGTTTCCGAACGCGTGGTGCACGTCGGCCGTCGACTGGTGGGGGAATCCGAAGCCCGCGTACTTCGGTGTCGCCCGTGCGTACCGCGGCGCGCCGAGCGCGCAGTTCGCGACCTGTGCGTGGGGCGGGCTCGGGGAGGTTCGCGCCCACGTGTCGGCTCAGGCGCGTCTGCTCGACCTCGACGGTCGTGTCGTCGCCGACGGCAGCGGCGAGATCGCCGCGCCGCTGGACGCGTTCGCGCACGACGTCTTCTTGCTCGACCTCGGCGCCAATCGCTACGTCATGACACGTACGGAGGACCTGGCGCCGCTGCTCGAGCTGCCGGCGACGACGCTGTCGCTCGAGGGCGAAGCGCTTCGGAACACGGGCGACGTCGCGGCGATCGGCGTGATCACGGACGGCGACGTCCTCGACCTGCTGCCGGGCGAAGCGGTCGAGATCGAAGGCACGCGGGCGGAAGGCTGGAATGCTCGTCTGTAACGGCCTCGCCCCCGACGGCTCCCTCGTCGAGGGCTTCGAGTTCGACGGCGTGACACTTTCGTATGGGGGACTGTCCCCGGTGGATGCCTCCGTCCGGATCTCGCGGCAGCTGCCCGCGACGGACGATCCGCAGTGGCTCGTGCCCGGTGTCTTCTACGGCGAGAATCGGCCGGAAACGAGCAGCCGTACCTACCCGCGCTTCGCGCGCGAGACGAACGTCGAGCGCATGGAGTCGCCGTCGTGGTCGTTCCGCGCAGACCGCTGCGCGACGCCCGCCGTGTTTGCGCGCGGCGGAGGTTTGATCACATCCGAGCTGTCCCCGCTGGGCCAGTCCGGCGTCGGCTTCGGCTACCGCGACGGCGCGCCGACGATCTGGCTCGACTTTCCGTATCGCGAGGAGCCGCTCGCCTACGACGGGTCGGACGATCCCGCGCCGCCCGACGTCCGAACGCATCGCTGGCAGCCGGGCGACAGCGTCAGGCTCGAGGTGCGCGAGACCGACGGCAACTGGCGGGAGCATCTTCGCCCCGCGGCGACGCTGCGGCCCGCGGCGTGGGTCTCGGTCGAGGAGGCGGCCGAGCTCGCCGCATACGGGCTGCACCGCTGGCACTACAAGCCGAACCCGTCCCGCCTGATCGAGACGCGCTCGTTCGACGCGCGCGAGGAGCGCGACCACATGCACGTCTCGTGGGTGAGCGGGGCGCCGTATGCGTACGCGCTGCTCCGCCACGGGCGGCGCGTCGGCAACGACGAGTACGTCGCCGCTGCGACGTACGTGCTCGAGCACATCGCCGGCAACCTCGCGCCGGCCGGGATCTTCTGGCCGCAGTGGACGGTCGACCGCGGCTGGACGTGGGGCTGGCACCCGGACCACGACCGCGCGCATTCCCGCACGCTCGCCGACGCGGCGCTCTACATGTTCCGCGCCGGGTTCGTGGACGCGGCGCGCTCGAATATCGGTGTCGCGCTCCGCGCGCAGCGGGAGGACGGCGCACTCCCGGCCGCCTTGCACCTGCAGACGGGCGAACCGGTGTCGTGGGACGGCACCGCCGGCATGTCGTGGATTCCCGCGCTGGTCGCGGCCGGCGCGCTCGACGCGGCGCGCCGCGCCGGCGCCTACTACGCACAGTTCGACACCTGGAGCGGCGCCCCGGAGGACACCGACCTCGCACCGACCTCCGAGGACGGCTACGCCGCCGTGACGGCGTTCGTCGCCCTGGAGGACTGGGAGAACGCCCGCCGCGCCGCCGACTGGACGCTGACCTTCCGCTACTCGTACGACGTCGACTTCGCGCCCGGCACGACGCTCGGCGACCACGAGTTCAAGTCCCGCGGCGCCGACCAGGCGTCGCCGGCGAACCAGCACCTGCACGATTTCGGGCTCATCTGCCTGCCCGAGTTCTTCGCGCTCGGCGAGCCGTATCGCACGTCCGTGCTCCAGCACCTCGAGTGCTTCCGCCAGTTCATCGCGCGCTTCGACGGCGACTTCGGCGCGCAGCGCGGCATGGCGGCCGAGCGCTATCTGCAGACGGACTGCTTCGGCCCGAAGGGGACGGTGCAGCCGCTTTCGCACGCCTGGTGCCTCGGCGTGCTGCTGCTCGCATGCGAAGAGGTGATCGCATCCTCTGGGGCGTAGCCACCTCGGCCTTCCAGATCGAGGGCTCGCTCGACGCCGACGGCCGCGGCAAGTCGATCTGGGACGACTTCCCGAGCGATGCCGGCGAGACGGGCGCGATCGCGTGCGACCACTACCGCCGCTGGCGCGGCGACGTCGACCTGATCGCGGAGCTCGGTGCGAACGCCTACCGCTTCTCGATCGCGTGGCCGCGGCTGCTTCCGGAAGGCGGCGGACGGGTCGAGCGACGTGGGGTCGACCACTACTCCCGCCTGATCGACGCGCTGCTCGAGCGCGGCATCGCGCCGGTCGTCACGCTCTTCCACTGGGACCTGCCCGCGACGCTCGACTGGCGCGAGCGCGACACCGCGTATCGTTTCGCGGAGTACGCGCAGCTCTGCTTCGACGCGTACAGCGATCGTGTCGACTGGTGGCTGACGATCAACGAGCCGTGGATCGTCGGCCTGCTCGGCTTCCTCCACGGCCTGCACGCACCCGGGATCAAAGGCGACGTGCGCGCGGAGGTCACGGTCTTCCACCACCTGCTCCTGGCGCACGGCCTCGCGACCGAGACGTATCGCGGCGACGGCGACATCGGCATCGCGCTCAACCTCTGCCCGCACTATGCGGCGAGCGACGACCCTGCGGACGTCGAGGCGACGCACGCGAGCGACGAGTACGTCAACCGCTGGTTCCTCGATCCCTTGTACGGGCGCGGCTATCCGGAGGGCATGCGCGCGCGCTACGAGGAGATCGTGGGGGAGCTCGACTTCATCGAGGACGGCGACCTGCGGACGATCGCCGCGCCGACGGGCTACCTCGGGATCAACTACTACGCGCCGCGCGTCATGCAGGCGGTGCCCGGAGACGCGCCGTGGCCGTGGCGGGTCATCGTCCCGGGGGAATGGCCGACGACAGCCGGGTTCACGGGCGGCATCGTCTCGACGGAGGCCGGCACGCCGATCTTCCCGCGCGGCCTCACCGACCTCCTGGTGCGCGCGCATCGCGACTACGGCGCGCGCGTGATGGTCACGGAGAACGGCGCCGTCTATCCCGAGCCGCTCCACGACCGGCGGCGCATCGAGTTCCTGCGTGACCACGTCGACGCGGTGCGTGACGCGGTCGGGCAGGGCGTCGACGTCCTCGGCTACTGCCACTGGTCGCTCATGGACAACTTCGAGTGGAAGCTCGGCTACGCGCAGCGCTTCGGTCTCGTGCACGTCGACTACGACACGCAGGAGCGCACGATCAAGGACAGCGGGCGCTACTACAAGGAGCTCATCGCCGGGTGAACATCCTCGTCGTCATGGCCGACCAGCTCGTCCCGTTCCTGACGAGTCCGTACGCCGACGCAGTCGCCCGCACGCCGAACATGCAGCGCCTCGCCGATGAAGGCGTCCGCTACGACGCCGCGTACACGCCGTATCCACTCTGCTCGCCCGCGCGAGCGTCGTTCATGACGGGCGACTTCGCGTCGCGGCACGGCTGCTACGACAACGCGTCGATCCTCCCGGCGGACGTTCCGACGATCGCACACTCCCTGACGCTCGCCGGCTACGACACGGTGTTGAGCGGAAAGATGCACTTCGTCGGCCCGGACCAGCTGCACGGCTTCGCGAAGCGGCTCACGACAGACGTGTATCCGGCGGCGATGGACTGGGTGCCGACGCAGGATGCGGAAGGCCGGTTCGTCCGCGGTGGGCACGCGCGCAGCTACGTCCCGCCGCGCGTCGGCGTCGTCGAGTGGTCGAAGTTCCTCGCCTACGACGAGGAGACGCATTTCCGTGCACTCGAGTATCTGCGCGGCGGTTCGATGGAGCCGTTCTTCCTCGTCGTCTCCTATCACCATCCCCACGATCCGTTCCAGGTGACGCAGGAGCTCTGGGATCGCTACGACGGCGTCGACATCCCTCTGCCGGAGACGCCCGCGGAGGTGCCGTACTCGGCGATGGACATCTGGGCCAACGAGGCACACGAGACCGAGGCGGTCGACCTGCGCGACCCGGAGAACCTCCGCGCCCTCCGCCGCGCCTACTACGCGCTCGTCTCGTACATCGACGACAAGCTCGGGGAACTGCTCGCCGCGGCGCCGGACGACACGCTCGTCGTCTTCACGAGCGACCACGGCGACATGCTCGCGGAGCGCGCAATGGTGCAGAAGCGCTGCTTCTACGAGTGGAGCGTCCGCATCCCGCTGCTCCTCAGGCACCCGGGCGGGCGCGACGCCGGCTCGGTCGTCACCGAGCCCGTCTCGCTCCTCGACCTCGCACCGTCGCTGCTCGAGCTCGCCGGTGCCGGTGACCGGCTGCCGATGGACGGCGGCAGCCTGTTCGAGCCGAGCGGCACGGTCTTCTCCGAGTACCACGTCGAGAAAGTGCGCGCGCCGTGCTTCATGGTGCGCCGGGGGAGGTGGAAGTACATCTATGTCCACGGGCACGACGAGCAGCTCTTCGATCTGGAGGCGGATCCGGGCGAGTGGACCAACCTCGCCGGCGAGGTCGACACGAAGGAGCTGCGCGCGGCGATCCTCGAGCGCTTCGACCCCGACGCGATCGCGAGGGCCGGCGCGGCGAGCGTGGCGCGGCGCGAGCTGATCGCGCGTGCGATGGCGCTGACCCCGACACGCTGGGACTACTCGCCGGTCTTCGACGCGACGAAGCAGTACGTTCGATGATCGAGCGGGCGAACGGCACGTACGCGATGGTCGCCATGGACCAGCGCGAGTCGCTGCGCACGATGTTCCGCGAGCAGGGGCACGACGACTCAGAGGAGCGCGTCCGGCGCTTCAAGACGGCGGTCGCACGCGAGCTCGCGCCGTACGCCTCCGGCTTCCTGATCGAACCGGCCTTCCTCGCCGACGTCCGTCCGCTCGTCCCGCGCGGGCTGATCATGGCGGTCGATCTCCTGCAGCAGGAGCGTGGCGGCATCGTCGAGGACACGCGACTGGACGAGATCGACGAGCTTCCGGACGGCGTCGTCGCGCTGAAGTTGCTCGTGATCTGGCGCGACGACGATCGGCGACGTGAGCGGATCGAGATGTGCGAGCGCTTCGTCGCGCTCGCGCAGCGCCACGACGTGCTGTCCGTGCTCGAGCCGGTCGTGCGCGAGGACCACCAGATCCTCGCCGCGGCGCGCGAGCTCGGCGCGACCCGGCCGTCGCTCTACAAGGCACAGGCGCCGCGGAAAGGAGACGTCGTCGAACGCTGCCGCGAGATCACCGACGCACTGCCGGTGCCGTGGGTCGTGCTGTCGCAGGGCGTCCCGCGCGACGAGTTCCCGCAGGCGGTGGAGGACGCATGCAAGGGCGGCGCACGCGGGTTCCTCGCCGGTCGTGCGCTCTGGACGAACACGCTGGCCGCCGACGATCCCACCGAGCTGTTGCGCACGCAATCCGTGCCGCGGTTGCAGCAACTGACCGAGATCGTGGACCGCTACGCATGAACATGCGCGGTGTCATCGAGGGGTTCTACGGCGCGCCGTGGTCGCACGAGGAGCGGCTCGACCTGATCCGGTTCTGTGCGCAGCACGACCTGAACACCTGGGTGCACGCGCCGAAGGACGACCCGTACCACCGGGCGAAGTGGCGCGATCCCTACCCGGAGGACGAGCTCGCGCGGATCGGAGAGCTCGTTTCGGAGTGCAACCGCGGCGGCGTCGACTTCGCCTACGCGATCGCTCCCGGCCTCGACCTCTGCTACTCGCACGAGTCGGAGTGGGAGAAGCTCGTCGCGAAGATCGAGCAGGTCCGCAGCGTCGGCGTCGTTCATTTCCAGTTGCTGTGGGACGACGTCGAGCACAAGCTGCACTGCCCTGAGGACGAGGAGCTCTACGGGCAGGAGGAGCGGCCGACCGGTGCGGCGCAGGCGCCGTTCAGCAACCGGTTCGCGCGCGAGATCGAGCAGCCCGGCCCGCTCGTCGTCTGCCCGATGGCGTACGCGCAGACAGGTGACGGGCCGTACCGGCGCTGCTTCGCGCCGCGCCTCGACCCGGGCATCGTCCTCTATTGGACCGGGCCGGAGGTCGTCTCGCTCGCGATCCACAAGGACGAGCTCGACATGAGCGTCCATCGGTACGCGGACCACGAGCACCTGCTCTGGGACAACTTCCCGGTCAACGACTGGGCGCCGGAGATCCTGCATCTCGGCCCGCTGCGCGGACGCGATCCGAACCTCGCGAAGGGCAGGCTGCGCGGGATCATCGCCAACGCGATGGTGCAGTGCGTGCCCTCGAAGCTCGCACTCGCGACCGTCGCCGACTGGGCGCGCGATCCGTTCGCGTACGACCCGCTCGCCTCGTACGAGCGCGCGCTCCGGGAGCACGGCGCGGAAGTGCTCGACGCGCTCGGCGAGCCGGCCCCCGGCGTCGACCCGCCGGACGATCTCGCGGCGCTGTGCGAGATCCTCAAGCTCGGCGTCACCGCGTCCGTGGGCGCCGCGCTGCTGCGGCCGTTCGTCTCGTGACGGACGTCGCGGTCTTTCGCGCGACCGGCGCAGGTGTCGCCGCCGCGGTCGCCGCACACGAGGCCGGTGCGAGGGTTGCGCTCGTCGAGCCGACCGATCGCATCGGCGGCATGGTCAGCGGGGGTCTCTCGTGGACGGACGTCGGCGACGAGCGTGTGCTGCGCGGTTTCGCGCGCCGCTTCTACGACGTGGCGACGTACTTCCCGGAGCCGCACGTCGCCGAGGAGATCCTGACGAGCATGCTCGACGGCATCGACGCCGTCCACGCGCTACCGGATGCGGCGGTGTACGTCGACGCGTCGTACGAAGGCGATCTGCTCGCCGCGCGCGGAGTCCCGTACGCCGTCGGCCGCGAGTCGTGCGACCTGTACGGCGAGCGGTGGGCGGGACGGCAGCCCGCCTACCGGCCGTCGAAGCACAACTTCGACGTGCTCCTCTCGCCGTTCCGCGAGGACGGCTCGCTGCTGCCGCACGTCGTCGACGATCCCGAGGAGCGGCTCGGTGAGGGCGACGGCGCGCTGATGGCGTACGGCTTTCGCGTCTGCCTGACCCACCACGACCCGATCCCGTTCGACGAGCCCGACGGCTACGACCCGGCGGAGTTCGAGCTGCTCGACCGCTATCGCGCTGCGCGGCCCGACGCACCGCTCATGGGGCTCGTCCGCGACCTGGTCCCGAACGGGAAATGCGACGTCAACTCGATCGGCCCGTTCTCGCTCAACGTTCTCGACGGCTCGAATCGCGACTATCTCGACGGGGATCGCGAGGGTGTTCGCGCGCACCACCTCGAGTACACGAAGCGGTTTCTCTTTCACGTGTCGCCGCCCGGATGGGGCCTTGCCCCGGACGAGGGCTGGCCGCACCAGCTCTACGTGCGCGAGGGCCGCCGCATGCAGGGTGCGTACGTCCTGACCGAGCACGATCTGCTGGAAGCGCGGCCGCACGAGGACGTCGTCGCGTTCGGCTCGTACAACATCGACATCCGCGAGGTCGTCCGGACGTGGCGGCTTCTGCCGGAGTTCACGCCGCTGCCGGCGGTCTTCAACGAGGGCTACCTCTCCGTCCCGGTGCCGCCGTACCCGATCCCGTACCGCTGCTTGACGCCGAACCGCGAGGACGCGACCGACCTGCTCGTTCCGGTCGCGCTCTCGGCGTCGCACGTCGCCTATTCCTCCGTCCGCATGGAGCCGACGTGGATGATGCTCGGTGAGGCTGCGGGCGCCGCGGCGGCGCAGGCGGCTCGCCGTTGCATTGCCGTGCAAGACGTCGACCTGGAGGCTCTGTGATCAGCTTCACGACCGCGAACTTCGTCGCCCGCGAGGTCGGCTACGCGATGCACGGCTGGGGCCACGGCGACCGCGCGACGAACGAGGCGTTCGCGCCGCTCGCGACGTACGCCGAGAAGCTCGACGAGCTGCTCGGCGACGTCGCGGCCCTCGGCTTCGGGGCCGTCGATCTCTGGGGTGCGCACCTCGGCGCCGACTGGGCGACGGACGAGCACGTCGAGATCGCAGTCGACACGCTGCGACGACACGGGCTCACGGTGACGACGTATGCGACCTGGGTCGGGCCGTCGAACATCGACCGCGCGTGCGAGCTGACGGTCGCGCTCGGCGCGTCGATCATCGGCGCCGGGTTTTCCGGCGACCCGCAGCAGCTGGCGCCGGCACTCGCACGCCACGGCGTGCGCCTGGGCGTCGAGAACCATCCGGAGAAGACACCGGCCGAGGTGCTCGCCAAGATCGCCGCCGGCGGTGAGATGTTCGGCGCGACCGTCGACACCGGCTGGTGGGGGACACAGGGTTATGACGCGGCACGCGCGATCGAGGAGCTCGGAGACCACGTGCTGCACGTTCACCTGAAGGACGTGCTCGCGTTCGACGAGCCGCACGAGACGTGCCGCTGGGGCGAGGGCATGGTGCCGATCGAGGAGTGCGTCCGGGCGCTGCAGGGCCTGGGCTACACGGGAGCTGTGACGGTGGAGCACGAGCCGGAGACGTTCGACCCGACGGAGGACGTCCGCGCGATGCGCGAGCAGCTCGAAGGATGGCTCGCATGAACGTCGCGATCGTCGGTGCGGGCGTGATCGCTCAGCGCTACGCCGAACGGATCGCGGAGGTGGACGGGCTCACGCTCGTGGGCGTCACCGACGTCCTGCCCGAGCGCGCCGAGGCGCTCGCCGAGAAGCACGGAGCATCGGCCTACGAGACGCTCGACGAGCTCCTTGCCGCGCCCGACGTCGAGACGGTGGTCAACCTGACGATCCCGGCGAAGCACGTCGCGGTGACGCGCGCGGCGCTCGAAGCCGGGAAGCACGTGCATACCGAGAAACCCGTGGCGCTGCACGCCGCGGAGGCGCGTGCGCTTGCGGCGCTCGCGCGCGAGCGCGGCGTCCGTCTCTCCTGCGCACCGGCAACGCTCCTCGGCGAAGCGCAGCAGACGGCGTGGAAGCACATTCGCGACGGAGGGCTCGGCGACGTGAAGGTCGTGTACGCGGAGGCGAACTGGGGCCTGATCGAGAGCTGGCATCCAGAGCCGGAGTCCCTCTACGCCTCGGGCCCGCTCGTCGACGTCGGCATCTATCCGCTGACGATCGTGACGGCGATGTTCGGGCCGGTGCGGCGCGTGACGGCGTTCGCCACGACCGTCCAGCCGGTCCGGACGCGCAAGGACGGCAAGACCTTCGAGCTCGAGACTCCGGACTTCTGGGTCGCGGCCTGCGAGCACGAGGGCGGCGTCGTGACGCGACTGACGGCGACGTTCTGGGTGAAGCCGAGCAAGCAGCGCGGGCTCGAGTTCCACGGCAACCGTGCGTCGCTGTGGATGCCGACCTGGGGTGAGTCGAACTCCCGTCTGCTGCGTACCGAGAACGGCGAGGAGTACGAGCCCGTCTCGGTCCTGCGGCCGGCGTACGAAGGCTTCGATTGGTCGCTCGCGCTCGTCGACCTGGCGGAGGCGATCCGCGACGGCCGCCCGCACCGCATGTCTGCCGAGCATGCCGCCCATGTCGTCGAGGTGCTGAACGGCGCCGACGATTCGCGCCGCAACGGCGGCGCGGTCGAGATCAGCTCGAGCTTCGACGCGCCGCAGCCGCTCGACTGGGCTCGTTGAGCAATGCCGTGTAGTCGGCGTCGGCGTCCGCAGAATCGAGCGCGCGCAGCGCCGCCTCGATCACGCGGAAATCGCCCTGTTCGAGGATGAGGCGCGCGTCCTTCGCAGCGAGCCGGACCGGGAAGCGCGGCGGTGAAGGCTCGCCCTGCAGGACTCGGCGCCGCCGCTCCGCCTGCGCTGCGAGCGGCGTCGTCGCGAGCAGGTCGAAGAGCGTCTCCTCGTCGACGTCCAGCGTGCGCCCGAGCGCGACTGCGTCGGCGAGTGCCGCGAGCACGCCGAAGAGCGCCGCGTTCGCGACGAGCTTCGCCGCGGCACCGGACCCGACCGGGCCGACCTCGAGCACGGTGCCGAGGTGGTCGAGCACGGAGCGGACGGGCGCGACGTCGCCGCCGGCGAAGATGGTCAGCGTTCCGCTCTCGGCTTCGCCGATGCTGCCGAGCACCGGGGCGTCGACGAGGTCCGTCGTCCGCTCGGCGAGTCGCCTGATCGCCGCCGGGCCGACCGTTGACATCTCGACGAGCGTCCCGTGCAGCCCTGCCAGCACGTCGTCGGTCACTGCTTCGAGCGCCTCCGAGTCGGCGAGCATCGTGATCACGACCTCCCCGTGCGCCGCCGCCTCCCGAGGGGTGGCGGCGAGCGCAACGCCGGCCTCGCGCCGCGTCCGGTTCCACCCGACGACGTCGTGCCCCCGGCCGGCGAGGCGTCGCGCGATGCGGCCGCCCATCGCGCCGAGCCCGACGACGGCGACCCTCGTCACGCGACGACCTCGCCGCGGATGCACGTGACCGTCCCGCCGCCGATCCAGATGACGCCGTCGTCGTCCGCAGAGACGTGGACGCGGCCCGTCGTCTGCGCCGCGACGTACGGCAGCGCCACGCGGCCCGTGTCGCGCAGCCAGTGCGCGACGCTCGCGTTGAGGCTGCCGGTCACGGGATCCTCGGCCGTCGCACCGCCCCGCGGAAAGAACGCGCGCAGCTCGACACGGTCGCCGGCGACTCCGACGACGCCGAGATCGAGCCTCACCTCGCCGGGAGCCACCGCGCGCACGGCGTCCGGGCTTCGCAGCAACGCCGCCACCCAGCCGGGACCGTTGTCGACCCATTGGGCAGCGACGATCTCGTCGCGCGCGATCCGCAGCGAGACCGCGATCTCGTCGATCGTCTCGTCACTCGCCGGCTCGTAACGGAGGATCGGCGGCGCGGCGAAGGCGAGCACGCCGTCGATGCGACGGATACGCACGAGCCCGGCGCCGCATTCCTGCACGACCGTGTCGCCGCCGTCGTGCGATTCGAGCCATGCATGGCACGTGCCGAGCGTCGGGTGCCCGGCGAACGGCATCTCGGCGGACGGCCGCGTCGGCGTCGCTTCGGCGCTCGTGAAGATGCGAACGCGGTAATCCGCGTCCGGCGTCGTCGGCGGGAGGACGAAGGTCGCCTCGGAAAGGTTCGTCCAGCGCGTGAACCGTTCCATCTCCTCCGTCGAGAGGCCGTCGCCGTCCAACACGACCGCAACCGGGTTGCCCGCGTACGGGACGCTCGTGAAGACATCGACCTGGCTGAACGCGCGGGCGGTCACGCGAACCGGCTTCGCGCCGGGACGAGCAGCGACGCGAACACGCAGACGACGAGGAAGCCGAGTGAGGTGACGAACGCGAGCACGTACCCGTGCTCGGCGGGAAAGCCGCTTGCGAGCATGCGCGCGGCGACCAGGGTGGCGGCGATTTGACTGCCGACCGCGCCGCCGACGCTTCGCATGAGCGTGTTCACCGCCGTCGCGACCCCCGTCTGCTCCGGGGGAACCGCCTGCACGACGAGGTTGCCCATCGCCGCGAAGGCGAGGCCGATGCCGGCGCCGAGCAGGCCCGACGAGACGTAGATCTCCCACGGATGTGCGTGCGCGAACGTCAACATCGCGAACGACGCAGCGCCGACGAGCGCGCCCGCGACGAGCATGCGTTTCGAGCCGAAGCGGCCGGCGAGCGGTCCCGCCATCACGCCGAATGCGAGCATCGTGAGCGTGGACGGCAGCAGGTAGATGCCGCCGGCGAGGACGGACGCGCCGAAGCCGTAGCCGGTCGATCGCGGAGCTTCGACCAGTTGCGGCACGAGGACGAAGGATGCGTACATGCCGCCGCCGAGCAGGAAGCCGGCGAGGTTCGTCGTCCAGACGCCCTTCACGCGCATCATCGCCATGTCCACGAGCGGCTCCGGGGCGCGGAGCTCGGCAACGATCCACGCGCCGCAGACGGCGAGCCCGGCGACGAGGAGCCCGATCGTCTTCGACGATCCCCAGCCCCACGTGGTTGCCTCGCTGACGGAGAGCAACACCGCCGCGATCCCGACGCCCATGAGGATTGCGCCCACCCAGTTGACGCGGCCCGGAACGCGGATCGGCGACTCGGGCACGAATCGTGCCGTGAGCGCGGCCGCGGCCACGAGCGCGACGAGTGGAAGCCAGAAGAGCCAGTGCCAGCTGAGGTGCTCGACGATCAGCCCGCCGAGGACGATGCCGAGCCCGCCGCCGATGCCGAAGATCGCGGAGAGCAGTCCGATCGCGCCCGCGACGCGCTCGCGCGGAAACTCGTCACGGATGATCCCGAACGCGAGCGGGAAGATGCCGCCGCCGATGCCCTGCACCGCACGTGCGACGTCGAGCAGTCCGATCGAGTCGACGAGCGCGGCCATCAGCGTTCCCGCCGTCAGCACGACGTACGTCAGAAGGAGCATCCGCTCTTTGCCGTACATGTCGCCGAGCCTGCCGAGGATGGGCGTCGCGACGGAGGCCGCGAGCAGGTTCGCAGTGAGGATCCACGTGGCTCCGTTCTCGCTCGTGTGCAGGCTGCGCTGAAAGTCCGACAGCGCCGGGATGACCGCCGATTGCAGCAGCACGTACGAGAGCGCGCCGAGACCGAGGATCATCAGCGTGAACATCGGGTGCTGGCGGACGTGCTCGATCGCGTCGTCTTCGTGGGCGGACGTCACGGGAGCCTGCATGGAAGCAAGAGCGACCGGCTCGCGTCGGCGGGAACCGGCGCGAGTCAGGCCGCTTCGGACTGCTCGATCTCCGTTGCGTGCACGACGGGCGCGACGACGCGCTTGCCGCGCGACCACGATGCGACGGCGGCGACGAGGCACATCGCGATCGCGAACGCGAACGCCTCGTGCAATCCGTGCCTGAACGGGCCGGCAATCAGGTGCGGGAAGAAGCCGCGGCCGCCGATCGTCGCTGCGTTGTGTGCCGACAGGTGGGACAGGACGTGCGGACCGAGAAGCTCCTTGGCCGGGTTGTAGCCGAGGAACGCCGCGAAGAGCACGGATACCGGCGGCAGGTGCGAGATGCGCGCCGCGGTGGCCGGTGACACACCGCTCGCGGTCAGGCCCGAGGCGAGCGTATGCGGCAGCGTCGCGGCGAGCCCGACGATCATGAGCGTGAAGAAGATGCCGATCGACAGCACCTGCGCGGAGTTCTGGAACGTCTGGTTCATGCCGCCGCCGGCGCCGCGGTGCTCGGCGGGGAGGCTGTTCATGACGCCGGCGCGGTTCGGTGACGCGAACGCGCCCATCGACAGCCCCATCAGCAGCAGGATCGCCGCGAAGACGGGATAGGAGAAGTCGACCGGCAGCAGCAGGAGCAAGCCGAACGAGACCGCGGAACCGACCATCCCACCCGTCGCGAACCCGCGTGAGCCGTAGCGGTCGGAGAGGATTCCCGACAACGGGCCCGCGAGCAGGAAGCCGACAGTCAGCGGCAGCATGCGGATCCCGGCCCAGAGTGGTGTGTCGGCGAAGTTGGTGCCGTGCTCGGGAAGCCAGATCCCCTGCAGCCAGATGATGAGCATGAACATCAGGCCGCCGCGAGCGATCGCCGAGAGGAAGCTCGACAACGCGCCGAAGGTGAACGCGCGAATGCGGAAGAGCTGCAGCCTGAACATCGGCGCCGCGGCACGTGTCTCGACGAGGAGGAAGCACGCGAGCAGCGCGACACCGGCCGCGAGGCAGGCGATGACGAACGGCGACTCCCAGCCCATCGGGTGCGTGCCGTAGGGACGGATGCCGTACGTGATGCCGATCATCACGAGCACGAGCCCCGTCGCGAACGTGAGGTTGCCGGCCCAGTCGATCGGCGCGCGGCTGCGGATCCCGATCTCGCGCAGGCTGCGATACGACCAGATGGTGCCGGCGAGCCCGAAGGGGACGGAGACGAGGAAGATGAGACGCCACGAGATCGGAGCGAGTACCCCGCCGAGCACGAGACCGATGAACATGCCGCTGATCCCGACGACGTTGTTGATCCCGAGCGCGAGCCCGCGCTGATTGGCGGGGAACGCGTCGGTGAGGATCGCGACCGAGTTCGCAACGAGGAACGCGGCGCCGACGCCTTGGACGATGCGGAACCCGATCAGCCAGTCGGCGCCGGCGCGTCCGTGCAGCCAGTCGATCGTCAGCAGCAATGACGCGACGGTGTAGACGATGAAGCCGAGGTTGTACATCCGCACGCGTCCGTACAGATCGCCGAGCCGGCCGAGGCTGACGACGAGTACGCTCGAGACGACGAGGAAGCCCAGGATCATCCAGAGCAGGTAGAAGCTGTTGCCGCTCTGCAGCGGGTCGAGGTGGATGCCGCGGAAGAGGTCCGGCATCGCGATCAACACGATCGAGCCGTCGATCGTCGCCAGCAGGACGGCGAGCGTCGTGTTCGACAGGGCGATCCACTTGTACCGATCAGAATCAACAGGCAACCTGCACAGTTTACCTGCGTACAATCCCGTCGGTGGCCCGTCCCGCTCAGATCGCCGCTGCCGCGAGTGAGCTCCGGCTCGTTCTCGGACAACTCGTGCGCCGCCTGCGCCGCGAGTACACGTTTCCCGTCGCTCAGGCGACCGTCCTGAGCCGGCTCGACCGCGAGGGCCCGCAGACGACGAGCGCGCTTGCAGCCGCCGAGCGCGTGCGGCCGCAGTCGATGGCGCAGACGATCGCCGAGCTGGCGGCCGACGAGCTCGTCGCGCGGCACCCCGATCCGGCCGACGGCCGCCAGATCCTGATCCAGCTGACTGAGCAAGGCCGCGACCGGCTGCACGAGGAGCGGCGTCGCCGCGAAGGCTGGCTCGCCGAGGCGATCGCCGCCGAGCTCACCGCAGAAGAGCAACGAGTCCTCATCGCCGCGGTGCCGCTGTTGCGCCGCCTGTCCGAGTCCTAGGAGGAAGACGAATGCGCATCCGCTGGTACGGCCAATCCGCGTTCCTGCTCGAAGGCGGGCAGACGGTCGCGATCGACCCGTTCGGCTCGTTCGCCGGACAGCTCGCGTCGCGCGGGCTCGTGTTCGACTATCCCCCCGTAGCAGTCGACCGCGCAGACGTGCTCTTGATCACGCACGAGCACGGAGACCACAACGCGGCGGAGGTCGTCGGCGGCAATCCGACCACCATCCGTTCGACGGCCGGAACGATCGACTCGCCGATCGGCGACGTCGTCGCGATCGCGTCGGAGCACGACGACGCAGCGGGAACGAAGCGCGGGCCCAACACGATCTTCTGTTTCACGCTGGACGGCCTGCGTTTCGCGCATCTCGGCGACTTCGGCCAGCCGGCGCTACGACCGGAACAGCGGCAGGCGATCGGCGAGGTCGACGTGCTGCTGATGCCCGTCGGCGGCGGCCCGACGATCGGCGGCGCCGACGCAGCCGCGCTCGCGCGCGAGCTGGCGCCGCGGCTCGTCGTGCCGATGCACTATCGGACGGCGGCCCTCAACTTCCTCGACCCGCCCGACGCGTTCCTCGATGCGCTCGGCGCGACCGTGACCCGGCTCGAGAGCAATGAGGCGACGGTCGACGAGCTGGTCGGGACGCGGGACGCCCCCGCCGTCGCGCTCTTCGCGCCGCCGGCCTCGGGTTGACCCGAGACCGGCGACGAGGTGGTGCTCAGCCGGATTGCTGCACTTCCTGGAGGGCCGTCTTCGCCAGGCTCGCGGCGGCTGCGGTCTGGCCGCTCTTCAGCTTCGCCACCGCGTTCGACGCATCCGTGCACGCTGCCCGGAGCGACGAGACCGACTGCTGCTGCGCGGAGCCCTTCGCCCGCGTTCCGAGCTCCTTCGTAACGGTGTCGCTGCACGTCGTCAGCACCGTCGCGGCCCCGACGACGTCACCCTTCTCGACCTGCTTGAGCGCGTCCGTCAACCGCTGCTGCGCCTTCTTGAAGTCGACGCTGAAGCTGACGGAGCCGCCGGCGGTGGTGACGGCTGGGCTCGTGTTGACGCTGCCGCCGGCGGTGGCGGTGGCCCCTCCGTTGTTCGAGCCTGCGCTCGTGTTGCCGCCGCAACCGCTGGCGGCGAGCACCAGAACGACGAGGAGGGGCGCTCCGATGCGGTTCATGCTGTCTCTCCTTCCGTGATCGACTGTCCAAGTTGCCGGCGTCTCGGCCACCAGCTCCGTTCGCCGAGTGCCGCGAGGAGGGCCGGAATCAGCAGGGTCCGGACGACGAACGTGTCGATGATCACGCCGATGCCGATCGCGACCGCGAACTCGCGGAACGGCGCGATCGGGACGATTGCGAGCATCGCGAACGAGCATGCGAGCGCGACGCCTGCGATCGAGATCGCACGGCTCGCACGCGGAACCGCTGCGCGAATGGCGTCGCGCATCGTCCTGCCGTCGGCCTCCTGCCAGATCCGTCCGACGACGAACAGGTTGTAGTCCGTTCCGAAGGACAGCAGCAGGACGCCGATCGCGAGCGGCACGAAGTACGTCAGGTCGGACGTGTGGAAGAGATCGCGGAACACGTACGTCGTGAGCCCGAAGGTGGCGGCGATCGCGACTGCGCTGCTCGCGATGAGCACGAGCGGTGCGATCAGCGACCGGAGGAACAGCGCGAGCAGCACCAGGTTGACCGCAGCCGCCGCGAGGCCGACTCGGATGAGATCGCCGTAGACGCGGTGCGTCGTCGCTTTTGCGAGTGCGGTGTCGCCGGCGTAGAGGACGGTCGCGTTCCGGAGGCCGGCGGCCGCGAGCAGGGACGGAACCTCGCTCTCGAGCGAGCTCAAGTCGTCGATGCCCGCCGAGCTGTACGGATGGTGGCGCAGCGCGACGAAATAGCGGACGGCGTCGCCGCTGCGCGCCATGAACGCGACCTGATACTTCTTGGGGAGCGGCGTCAGGCCGGCTCCGAACACGGCGCCCGCCTCCTTCTGGTGTGCAAGGGCGCGCGCGAATCGGTGGAGGCTCGCCTTTCTGCGCGCGATACCCGGATTCCGCAAGACGATCTCGGTCGGCGCGAGGATGCCCGCCGTGAAGCCGAGCGCAGCGGCCGTCGCTGCTCGGCTCGGCGGGGTCGAGTCCTGCAGCCCACGAATCGGAGTCAGTGCGAGCCGCGTATGGGCCAGGCCGGAAGCGGCTGCGAGGAGTGCGGCGCCGACGATGACGATCACGGGCAGTGCGACGAGGCGGTTGCTCGTGCCTCGCGCCACGCCCCTGCGGACGGCTGCGCCGACGCGTGTGGCGAGCGGATCGCGCACAGCCTCCTCCGGTGAGATCCCGGGCCAGAACAGATGAACGGACAAGAGGCGCATGACGGCGGGCACGAACGTGATCGAGACGCCAAGGCTGACGAGCACTACCACCGCCATCGCCGGCCCGAGCGTCTGGACGAATCCGATGCTCGCGAGTCGGAGCGTCGCGAGGCCGGCGGCGACGATGATGCCGGCCGTGAAGATGATGGGCAGCATCTCCGCCGTGGCATTCCGGGCGGCATCGGCGGCGTCCTCGCCGCGTCTGATCCGGCCGCGCATGCCGGAGAGGAAGAACACGGAATAGTCCGTGATCACGCCGAGCAGGAGCACGACCATGATCGGCTCGACTTGCGCCTGCAGCTCGAGGCCCTGCCTCTGTGCGAGCCACGAGACGACGCCGATCGAGATGAGGTACGCGATCGCCGCGGCGGCGAGGGTGACGAGGGGCGCAAGCACCGAGCGGAGGTAGCCCCCGAGCACGAGCGCGACGAACAGCACCGTCGCGAGCTCCACCCAGCCGAGGTTGTGGTCGATCTCGTCCGACTGTGCGAGCGATCCGGGCAGGAAGCCCGTGGCCGCCGCCGGCGCGCCGGGCATCGAAACCGCGCGCGCGTACTGGTACGCGTAGTTGCGCTGGTCGATCGGCGACACCGTGCCCGGAAAGCCGAGATAGGTGATCGCAGTCGTCGAGGTCTCCCGTGCTCCCGGCAGGAGCCGCGCCGTGTTGATGTAGGGGAGGGCCCTCGAGCCACGCGGGAACGCGTGCAGCCGGTCCTGGTCGAGACGGAGCGCGAGCTGGACGATTCGCCGTTGCTGCCCGGCCGGCAGCCCGCGCGGGTTGCGCTGCACGACGGCGATGCGGGGCAGGAGTGACGACCCGAAGATGTTCGCGGCTTCCTGCTCGGCGCGGGCCGCCGGCGTGTTCGCCGGTAGCAGTGCGCGGACGCCGGCGTCCGGGAGCGACGAGACGCCGGGCAACCACCACCACGATGCGAACGCGGCGAAGACGAGGGCAGGAACGACGAGCCATCGGGCTGCGACGACGGTGGCGACGAACGCGCGGCTCACGCCGCCGCCGTGAACGGGCTCTTCGTTCATAGAAGGCTCTCTCGGCGCCGGCGAACGAGTTGCAGCGTGACGATGAGGAGCGCGATCATCGGGACGGTCGGCACGAGTGCGATCGAGACGCCGAGGAGCGTTGCGAGGTTGTCGACCGCAGTCCTGCTCGACCGCCCGCTGCGCCGCGCATCGACGCCTGCTGCGCTGACCTGGCGGCCGACGCGTCCGACGTCGCTGCCGACGAAGGGAATGGACGAGAGCCCCTGCAACGCGTCTCCCGTCTGCTTTACGGCCGCGCCCGAGGTGATGACCGTCGTGCTCAGCTGACGCAGCGTTCGTACCTCGCGTTGCGTCCAGATTCCCATGAGGACCCAGACGACGGTCCAGACGACGACGAAGGCGCCGAGGAGGACGACGAAGGCTCGCGATGGAGGCGCCGAGATCACCGGGCGCCGATACCCGGCCGTCGCGACGCGCAACCTGCGCGGACGCCGCGGGTGCCGTCGGGCCCCCGCGGCGCCGGTCTTTTACTGGTTCTCGGGGTTCGTCCCGCCGGCGCAGGTGCCGTGGCCTGCGTCGCCCGGACTGCCCTGCGTGTGCGGCGTCTGCACGATGACGGCGATCGGTCCCTGAGCGGGATTCATGTCGTTCAGGCCGTTGTACGAGCAGATCGACTGCGAGTGGGCCGGTGCACCGGTCCGGACGCCCGAGCCCGAGAACGGGACACCTGGGGTGCCGGGAGCTCCGGTCACTTCGCCGGCGAGTGCTGCGCCTGCCGGAAGGCTGACGAGCATGGCCGCGCAGATCGCGGCGACGAGCTTGCTGCGCATCTCTTACCTCCTACGGATAGAAGTACGGGTCGAGGACGCGCACCTGCGTGATCTGCTCGACGGGGAGGCCGTTCCGTGCCGCCGTCTTGCGAATCGCTTCCGGCGTCTCCGCGTCGTAGACGCAGAACGTCTTCCGGTGATCAGCGCTGACGTAGGAGTGGATCCAGGTGACGCCGTCGTCGGAGTTCTTCGCGACGATCCCCTCCCAGACCCCGACGCCTTCCGCTCCGGCCGAGATCTCCAGGCCGTCCGGGAAGATGCGTTCGACGACGTAACGCGGCATTTCGTCTCCTTCGTGCGATCGGTACGCGACTCGGCCGACGCTACGGAGGTCGCGGTCGCACGACATCGGCACCCATGCCCATGTTGACTCCGGGACGTGCCGATCTTGGCCGCGGCGTTTTGCGATCGCTGCGCCGCGGAGCATGATTGGCTCCCATGACGGTCGCGCTCAAGCCGGACGACCTGCTCGAACGAGATCGCGAGCTCGCAGTGCTCGAACACGCGGTCGTCGACGTCGCCGAGCGCTCCGTCGGTCGAGTGGTGCTCGTGAGCGGCGAGGCGGGGGCGGGGAAGACGACGCTGCTTCGCGCCTTCGGTCGTGGGCGCGAACGGGTCCTCTGGGGTGGCTGCGAACCGCTCTTCACGCCACGACCGCTCGGGCCTCTGCTCGACATCGCGGAGATCCTCGGCGACGGTCTGCCCCGCGATCCGACTCCGCACGATGTCTTCCTCTACTTGACGCGCGCGCTGCGCGCGGAGCCTGCGGTCGTCGTTCTCGAAGACGTTCACTGGGCCGACGAGGCGACGCTCGACGTGCTCAAGCTGCTCGGTCGACGGATCGACAGCGTGCCGGCGCTGGTTGCGGTCACGTATCGGGACGACGAGCTCGACGCGTGCCATCCGCTTCGATCGGTGATCGGCGACTTGCCGGTCCCGGCCGCGCAGAGGCTTCGCCTCGGATCGCTCTCGCCTGAGGCCGTCGGGGTGCTGGCAGATGCGCACGGGCTGGACGGCGACGACCTTTGGCACAAGACGGGCGGCAATCCGTTCTTCGTCACCGAGGCAATCGCAGCGGGCGGTGACGTCCCGCCGACCGTGCGTGACGCGGTGCTCGCGCGTGCGTCGCGTCTCGGAGCGGCAGCGCGTGAAGTGCTCGACGCCGTGTCAGTCGTGCCTCAGCGTGCAGCGCCATGGTTGCTCGCGTCGATCGCCGGTGATTTCAGCGACGCGGTCGACGAGTGCGTGAGCTCGGGAATCCTCGTCGTCTCACCGCTCGGAGTCGCATTCCGGCACGAGCTCGCACGGCTTGTGATCGAGGAGGCGATCTCGCCGGCGCACCGCGCGATGCTTCACCGGCGAGCCCTCGCTGCACTTGCCGATCCTCCGTCCGGGGCGCGCGACTTCGCGCGACTTGCGCATCACGCCGAAGCTGCGGGAGAGGCCGATGCGGTGCGCAGATATGCGATTGCTGCGGCGCACCGTGCGGAGACTCTCCGTGCGCACCGAGAGGCCGCCGCGCAGTACGCGCGCGCCCTCCGGTTCGGCGACGACCTGCCTCCGGCCGTGCGCGCCGATCTCCTCGCCGCGCAGGCTCGCGCCTGCTTCCCGGCCGACATGTACGACGAGGGGATCTCCGCGCTCGAACGCGAAGTCGAGCTGCGCCGCGGGCTCGGCGACGAGCTTGCCGAGGGTGACGCCGAGCGGCGGCTCGCGCAGTTCCTCTGGTGCCCCGGGCGCGTCGCCGAGTCGCGGAGCGCGGGAGAGCGCGCCGTCGCACTTCTAGAGCAGCTGCCGCCCACTCCCGAGCTCGGCTGGGCGTACGTCGAGCTCGCGTTCTCGCACGCGTACGGGTCGCGGGTCGCGGAGGCGATCGAGTGCCGGGACCGCGCGATCGCGGTCGCAGAAGAGGTCGGCATTCCGGCGATTGCGCTCGAAGCGCGGCTGAACGGCGCCGCGGCGACGAAGGATGTGGACGCAATCGTCGCGCAGATCGAGGCCACCGCTGCGTTGTCTCAGCCCGGGCTGATGGCACACCTGTGGATGACCCTCGCGAACGTCGCGGTCTCGCGCCGCCGCTTCGACGTTGCCGGCGAAGCGATCGACCGGGGCCTGACGCTCGTGGCGGCCAACGGGTTCGAGCTCACTCGTCTGTACCTGCTCGCGTATCGCGCGATCGTCGAGCTCGGTGAGGGGCGCTTCGACGAGGCCGCGGAGACGGCCTCGATGGTGCTTCGCGTCAGGCGAACGTCGACCACGCCTCGAATCCGCGCCCTGGTCACGCTCGCGCTCGTGCGCCTGCGACGCGGCGATCCCGAGGTCGACTCTCTGCTCGACGAAGCGTGGGCGCTCGCCGAGCCGACAGGTGAGCAAGAGCGCATGCAGCCGGTCGTCGAGGCACGCAACGAGCGTGATTGGCTGGCGGGGCGGCGCAAGGCGGACGGGCTCTTCCCCGACCCGCGCGGGCCGTACGAGACGGCCGTTGCCGCCGGCGACTTCGCGGCGCTCGACGCGCTCGGCGCCGTAGCGTCGGCAGATGCGGTTCGGTGTGCGGCGGGCCTGCGAGGCCCACGCCCGGCGACGCGCGCGAACCCGGCAGGCCTCACCGGCCGCGAGGTCGAGGTGCTGACCCTCGTCGCGCAGAGCCTCTCGAACAAGCAGATCGCCGCCGAGCTCGTCCTTTCGAAGCGAACGGTCGACCATCACGTTGCCGCGATCCTCCGGAAGCTGCGCGTGCCGACGCGGGGGGAAGCGGCGGCGGAGGCTGTGCGCGTCGGCGCGCTCGACGATCGATCCGCGCAGCACCTCGTCGGTTAGTTTCCTCGCGTTTGCGGGGGCCGGGGTCGCGGGAATGGTCCGCCGGTCGTAGCCCCAAATCGGAGGGATCCTTCATGAGACGGATTGTTCTGGCCGGTCTCGGCGCGGCTGTCACCCTGGTGTTCGCACTCGCCGCCGCGGCGGCGGCGCCGACCAAGACGGGTGGCTTCGCCAACTACTCGCTGGCCGAGACGACCGGCACGACGTGCCCCGGCAACTCTGCGTGCTCCAACATCGCGGCCGAGCCCGCGATCCGTGCCGACGGCGACGGCCGGTTCTTCGGCAGCTCGGAAAACGGCCTCGGCGGCGGCACCGTCGCCTTCCGCTCCACCGACAACGGGTTGCACTACACCACGCTCGCGTCGCCGGACGGCGTGTCCCAGACCAACGACACCGGCTTTGCGCCGGGAGGCGGGGACACCGACCTCGCCGTTGCCCCCGATAAGAACGCAGCGGGCTCGTACAACGTCTACGTCGCGAGCCTCTCGCTCGCGAACATCGACGTATCGACCTCGACCGACGCGGGGGCCACGTGGCGGCTGAGCCCGGTCACGACGCCGGAGACGATCGACGACCGCGAGTGGATCGCGGCGGACACGAACAACAAGGTCTGCATCAGCTACCACGACGCCCCGCAGGGGATCACGGTCGGCTGTAGTACCGACGCCGGCCTGACGTTCACGCAGTTCGCGAGCGCGATCGACGCGAGTCATGCGTTCCAGATCTCGGAGAACTCGATCGGCAACCTTGCGATCGACCCGAGCTCGCACGTGATCTACCAGACGTACTCGGCCATCACGACGGCGGCCGAGACAACCTGCGCGCCGCAGCTCGGCGTCAGCGCGGGCACCTGCAACTACCACGGCGTCTACATGGCGGTCTCGACCGACGGCGGCGCGTCGTTCACCGACTACCCCGTCTACATCAATCCCGACGCGACCGTCGGCTACGGGCATCAGTTCGTCAACGTCTCGGTCGACCGGGCGGGGAACGTGTACTCGGTCTACACCGACGACCATCACGTCTACTACTCGTTCTCGACCGACCACGGCAGGACATGGAGTGGCCCGTTTCTGATCACCACGACGAGCGGCACCCAGATCTTCCCGTGGTCGACCGCCGGCGATGCAGGCAAGCTCGACGTCGTCTACTACCAGACGCCCTACTACGACGGCGTCAACACGCCCGACAACTATCCGGCGTCGGCCGCGTGGACCGTCGGCTTCGCCCAGAACCTGAAAGCCCTGGCGCCGGGCTCGGCATGGTCGCGTCAGACGGCCTCGCCGACCAATCACTTCGGAGGGGTCTGCGAAAGCGGCGTCACGTGTACCGGCAACCGTGACCTGTTCGACGACTTCGGCGTGGCGGCGAGCCCCACGACCGGTCTCGCCTCGATCATCTACAGCGACGACCAGTTCGATCCGAGCGGGCCGAACACGTCTGGCTGCGACGCAAGCACGAACAACACGGGGACGTGCGATCACACCGCGATCGCAACGCAGACTGCCGGCACCGGCATCTTCGGCAGCAAGAAGAAGTAGTCACGGCGATGGGTGGGAGCGGCGGAAGCCGCCGCTCCCACCGTCGAGCACGCTTTTGACACGATGCGTGTCCATATGGCACGATCAATGTCAGATGGCGGTGACACTGAGGGACCAGCAGGCCGCGGTTGCCCGCGAGCGGATCTTCCGGGCCGTCGCGGAGCTGCTCGAGCGGGACGGATCGGAGGCCCTGACGGTGCCGCAGGTCGCGGAGCTGTCAGGGGTGTCGCTGCGAACTGTCTACCGCTATTTCCCGACGCGCGAGGCGCTGCTCGACGCGGCGGGCCGCTGGATCGGCGGCGAGCTGTTGAAGCAGGGCTATCCCGCCAGTCTCGACGATGTCGCCGATTCGTTCGAACGCGCGTGCAGCGAGTTCGACCAACGGCCGGGCCTCGTACGGGCGATGGCGTTGTCGCAGGTCGGCCGTGAAGCGCGCAGCACGCGGCGGCGGGAGCGCCTCGAGGCGATCCGCCAGGTGCTCGAGCAAGAGCTGGGGTCGCTCCCGGAAGGGGAGCTGCGCCAAGCCGAGGCGGTGCTCGCGTATCTCCACAACATGCTCGCGTACACGACCTTGCGCGAGGAGCAGCAGCTCTCCGGCGCCGAGATCGGCGAGGCGCTCGGGTGGGCGATCCGGACGCTGGTCGCCGACCTGCGTCGCAGACAGCGAGCGAAAGAGAGGAAGCGATGAACGAGGCAGTGATCGTGCGCGGTCCGGGCGAGGGCAGAACGCTGCTCGTCGGCGGTGGCGACCGCGTCACCTACAAGATCCGCAGCGCCGAGACCGACGGAAGCTACTTCTGCTTCGAGGTATCGACCACACCGGGCTTCGGGCCGCCGCTGCACGCGCATTCGTATCGAGAGCTCTTCTACGTGCTCGAGGGGGAGTACGAGTTCACGTTCGACCGCGACGGTGAGCTGGAGACGATCAGCGGCACGCCGGGAACGGCAGTCGCAGTGCCGCCGAACGTGCCTCACACGTTCAAGAACGCGTCGACCGCGCCCGCGCGGCTGCTGTTCGTCCATCAGCCGGCCGCGCTCGAGGAGTTCTTCGAGGAGTTCGGGATGTCAGGCGACGCCGCCGAGCCGCCCGACTTCGGAGCGATGGCCGCTGCGCTCGAGCGCAACGGCGTCCACGTCGTCGGCGCGCCGGCCTGAGAGGACGGCGGCATGGACAAGCAGCAGATCAACCCCTGGCGCTGGCAGGACGCAGCGGGTTTCTCGCAGGCGTGGCGGGTCGACGGCGCCCACTCGATCGTCTTCGTCTCGGGGCAGGCTCCGATCTCGGCCGACGGACAGCTCGTCGGCGAGAACGATTTCGCCGCCCAGGTCCGTCAGGTGTTCGAGAATCTGCGGACGGTGCTCGACGAGGCGGGAACCGGAGTCGAAGCGGTCGTCAAGCTGACCGTCTACCTCACCGACATGACCCGTCTGCGCGAGTACACGCAGATCAAGGGCGAGTACTTCCGCGGCGAGCAGCCGGCCTCGACGGCGCTCGGCGTCACCGCGCTCGCGCGTCCGGAGATGATGGTCGAGGTCGAGGCAATCGCGGTCGCCGGGCGCTGACGGCGCGTCGGCCGTCAGAGTGAAACGTCGACCGGTACTCCGCCGACGAGCGTCTGGTAGACGACGCAGTAACGCTCGGTCAGGCGCCGAAGCGTCGCGAGCGACTCCTGGTCGAGGCTGTTCTCGAGGACGAAGCTCAGTCGAATCCGCGTGAAGCCGACCGGCACGCCCTCCTCCTTGCCGAGGCCGAGGGTTCCGCGAAAGTCGAGGTCCCCCTCGGCGCGGACGCTTCCCCGAACCTCCAGGTCGAGAGCCGTGGCGACCGCGACCATCGTGACGCCCGCGCAGGCGACGAGCGCCTGCAAGAGCATGTCGCCCGAGCAGGCGAGGAGGCCTGATCCGCCGGTCGCGGGATGCAGCCCCGCCTCGACGAGCGCCCGCCCGGTCTCGACGCGGCAGGAGAGATCCTCGGCTCCCAGCTGCCCTTCCGCGCGGAGCGTGACGCGCGCAGCCTCCGGGCTCGCGCGATACCGCTCCTTGAGCGGCGCCTGGATTTCCTTCAGCTCCGATTGTCCCATGCCGTCGTTCGTCCTATGATCCGCGAATGCCGCGCTACATGATCGTACGCAGCTTCGACGTCGGTGAGTCGGACATGCCCGACGTCGGCCGCCGGTCGAGGCAGATCGTCGAGAACGACCTGACCGAAATCGTCTGGGAGCACAGCCATGTGGTCGTCGACGACGGCGGCCTCGTCCGCACCTTCTGCGTCTACGACGCGCCGAACGAGGAGGTCGTTCGCGAGCACTCGACCCGGCTGGGCCGGCACCGGATCGAGTCGCTGGACGAGATCGTCGGCGACGTCAGTCCGGCCGACTTTCCGGACTCCTGACGTCGTCGAGGTGAAACGAGGCGGTGCTCGCGATCGCGAGGCTCCGTCGGAGTGATCTGCGGCGCTCGGTGTCGTCCTCGGGGACGAGAGCGAGCGCTTCGCGGTACAGCAACGCCGCATGATCCTTCGCCCAGCCGCGCTCGGCTTGAGCCGCTGCGCGTGTGAGCTGCTCGATCGCCCTGGGGTGATCGCCGGCGCTCAGCCAGTGGCGCGCCATCGCTCCGATCGCCTGCGCCGACGTTCCGGTCGACCGCTCGAAGAACGCGGCCACGATCGCGTGACGGCGCGCGCGGTCGGAGCGCGGCAGCATCTCGTACGCCACGTCGCGAATCATCACGTGCGTGAACGCGTACTGATCTTGGTCCTCGAGGATCGAATCGGGCTCGCGGCGGATGAGGTCGCGCCGCTCGAGCTCATCGAGAACGGCGTCGAGGTCATGTTCCGCCGTCAGCGCTTCGAGCGCGTCGGGCCAAAACACCTTGCCGATCACCGCGGCGTCCAGCAGCAGCGCGCGGTCGCGCGGCGGCAGCGCATCGAGCCGTGCCGAGACGAGCGCGCGGATGCTGGTCGGTAGCGCCCCGCTCGACGTCTCGCCGATCGTCGCCGCGAGCTGCTCGATGAAGAGCGGGTTTCCCTCGGCGATCTGGGTCACCTCGGCCGCCCGCTCCTCGTCGCCGAGACGAAGGACGGCGAGCCGGCGTGCATCCTCTTCGCCGAGCGGCCCGACCGTCAGGCTCGCGTAGTTCGCGAGCCGGCCGCCCCACGCAGGCCGTGCATCGAGGAACTCGGGTCGCGCGAGCGTGACGAGAAGGAGGGGCAGCCCGTGCGACCGCGTCGCGAGCATCTCGATCAGATCGAGAAGGTTCGGGTCGGCCCAGTGGATGTCCTCGAAGACGAGGATCGTCGGTTGCTCGCGCGCCGCAGCCTCGATGAAGCGGCGGGCGGACGTGAACAGGGTCTCCCGATCGGTCGCCGCCGCTCCGCTGTCGATCCCGAGGATGGCGCCGAGGTGTCTCGCGACGGCTGCGGCCTCATCCCGGGTCGGGATCAGCGCGCCGGTCCGCTCGCGCACTTTCCGGTCGAGGACGTCCGGCGGGTCGCTCTCGTAGCTGTCGCAGAGGCGCATCAGCTGCGTGGCGAGTGCACCGTACGCGCCGCTCTCCCGGTAGGGAAGCGAACGCCCGCGAAGGACGCGCGCTCCGTCGTGCTCCTGCTCGGCGAGAAAGCTCCCGGCGAGCGTGGTCTTGCCGACGCCGGCAGGGCCGAAGATCGAGACGAGGTAGGGGATCTGCTCGGCGAGCACTCGGCTCCACAGCGCCCCGAGGAGCGAGAGCTCGGCCTGCCGGCCGACGATCGACCCGTCGATCGGTTGACGGACGCCGGCTTCGGTCAACGCTTCGAGTGCGATCCATGCGCGGAGCGGCTCGTGCTTTCCTTTCGCGATGATCGGGTCGCTCGGGCTGTAGGCGATGACGTTTCGCGTCTCGCGATAGGTCTGCTCGCCGACGACGATGCCGTTGATCGGCGCGCCGCTCTGGAGCCTCGAGGCGGTGTTCACGACGTCGCCCGCGACCATGGACTCGCCGAGCGCCGGACGTGCGTCCACGGTGACGACCGCCTCGCCGGTGTTGACCGCAAGGCGAATCTGGAGCCCGCTCTCGGTCACCCGGCGGGCGTTGTCACGCACGACGAGCGCCGCGCGCACTGCGCGCTCCGCGTCGTCGCCGTGCGCGAGCGGCGCTCCGAAGACGCCCATGACGGCGTCGCCGATGAACTTCTCGACGACACCGCCGAACGACTCGATCTCGCGCCGAACGAACTCGTGGTACGGCGTGAGAAGCGCCCGAACGTCTTCTGGGTCGAGCGACTCGGCCCGCTCGGTGAAGCCGACGAGATCGACGAAGATGATCGTGACGACTCGTCGCTCCTCACGCGGGACGGCATCCGTCACGAGCGGCAGGCCGCATGCCAGGCAGAACCGTGCGATCGCTGGGTTGTCTTGATCGCACGCGGCGCAGCGCATCACCGAAGCGTATGACAGTGGCCGGCGAAACGGCGAGTGCGAGGGACGGATGGTCGTCCGCCCCTCGCCGCGCGTTCGCATCGAGTCGGGATGGTCGTGTTGCGCCGAGGGGGCGGTGTGCACGAACGCAGTCCCGTAATGCCTTCATCGTCCGTGACACGGGTGCCGGCGTCGCCGTCTGTATTAGCAGTCGTGACGCGACCTTCGATGTGCCTCGTTCGAGGCACATCGACCGGCCGGGTGCATCCCCGACCGATAGCGGAAGCGTCGCGGCCCCGCGCGTGCGACGTTGTGTGCGAGCTGATGAACAGACCGGAGAGACAAAGCGACGAGACGCTCACGCAGCCGAGGATGGTGGCGTGCATCGAGTGCGGCTGTCTGAGCGGCCTTGCGTGGGCGGGCTGGCGCGCGTACCGCGTCGACGATCCCGAGTACGACGCGCGGCCGGCGCTCGCGTTTTACTGTCCCGGGTGCGCGGCAGCGGAATTCGGGCACGATTGAACGAAGGGGCGGCTGCGCAAGATCTCCCCGCCGTGGGCGTCTTCTAGAGAGCGCACGGCCGCGTCTACCGACTACGGCATCCTCTTCGGCCTTCGTTCCGACGGCTAAGGGCCAGGGCGTCCGTACGAAGTCAGGCGCGCCGTGCGCGCGACACCGAGCTTCGCGGCGCGTGATGGGTGGAGCCCGACACTGCGACACATAGGATCCCCGGATGTCGGTCGACGTTCTCACAGAGGTCGAAATCGACCGGCCGCGAGCCGACGTCGCCGCATTCGCCTCCGATCCGGACGTCGCGCCGCGCTGGTACGAGAACATCGAGTCCGTGGAGTGGAGAACGCCGAGGCCACTCGCTGTCGGCGCACGCATTGCCTTCGTCGCGCGCTTCCTTGGTCGCCGCCTGGCGTATACGTACGAGGTCACGGACCTCCTCCCAGGCGAGCGGCTCGTGATGAGCACCAAGGAAGGGCCGTTTCCGATGGAGACGAGTTACGAGTGGGCTGACACGCCCACAGGTGGAACGCGGATGACCCTTCGGAACCGAGGCGAGCCGAGCGGCTTTGGCAAGGTGAGCGCGCCGATCATCGCCAGGGCCATGCGCCGGACGAACCGCAAGGATCTGGCTCAGCTCAAGCACATCCTGGAGTCGACCGCGGACCGATGAGTTGACCCGCGCTGCGGGAAACGTGGCCGACGAAAGGCGCCCCTCGGCGGTTTGCGCAGTGTCGGTAGTGGGCGGAACCAGACATTGCGCAAACCGCGTGGTTGTGGCAGTGGGACCGATCTCGATCGTCTAATGCACCGTGCTGGGCGGTCGAGCTGTCCGCTGTGGTGTCCCGAGGGGACACTTGCGGCCTATGTCAAACTAGGAGGTGTGACTCAGCGCAGAGCCAAGTCGAGCACCAAGTCGACGTCTTCCCGGAAGACGACCACCAGCCGTGGCATAAGGTCCGCGACGAGCAAGGTCAAGGCGAAGACCTCGATCGACTTCCCGCGTTCAGTTCGCGGGAAGTAGCGCGTGCGGCCACGGGGACGGCCGCCCTCCACGAGGCAGGTTTTGTCGTTCGAGGCCGCAGAGACACCTCTTCCGGAGGAGGTTCTCCTCGACACGAGCTTCGTTGTCGAGGCGTTGCTCGTCTCGCAGCCGCTCCACGCGGCAGCAGTCGACTTTCTTGTTCGACTGGCAACCGAGGACGTTCGGATCAGGTTCAGCTCGATGTTGGAGCTCGAGCTGGCCGAAACGGCCTTCCAGATCGCTCTCAAGGAGAACCATCCGAGAGATTGGAAACGCTTTCGTCACGATGGGCGGGCACGGAGGCGTGCCAGTCGCCTCATGAGCGGAGTGGAAGAAGCCTGGGCTTCAGTTCTCGCCTATGTCGACTACGTGCGGATCGACGTCGATGACGTCATCGAGGAAGTACCAAGGCTCATGCGTTCCTACGGTCTGGCTTCGTATGACGCAGTACATGCGGCCACGGCTCTGAGAGGAGACCCGGTAGGGATCGTGACGACCGACGTGGGTTTTTGCGCACTTCCGCCGGCGAGCACGACAATCTTCACCGACTCGACTCGGGTCGCTCGTTGCCGCGAACTTCGAGCGCGACGTCGCTGACCTGCACGTCCTGGTTTGCGCAATGTCAGTTATGGGCGGAACCAGACATTGCGCAAACCACGCGCTCGTGGACGCTGAGGCGCTCTCGGTCGTCTGACCCAGATTCGGCGGCTTCGTCCGTCCCATCGCCGCGATACCGTCGCCGCATGTCGATCCTCGTGGTGCAACTGGTCCCGGAGGGCCTGCTCTTCGGCGCTGACCGGAATATCACGTCGCAGCTCACGATGCGCGACGGCAGCGTTGAGATCGTGGTCACGGGCCAGAGCGAGCGGCCGAAGGTGCTGAAGTGGCCGAACCACGAAGTGATACTCGGCTATGTCGGCGCGGCCGAGATCTCCCAGCTTCCAACCGACCAGTGGCTGTACGCCTTCATAGGTCGCAACCTTGAGTTCCCCGACCTGAAGACGTTGGCACAGATGCTGACCGCTGAGCTCAACGCGCTCTACACAGCCGGCGACTTCGACGGGCCGTCGATTCTTCACCTCGGCGGTTTCGAGCGTGTAGACGCCGAGTGGACACCGCGCGTCTACTTCATCCGTAACACGACGGCGCTCAACCCGGATGGGAGTTACGACGTCGGCGACCGCTTCGATTGCTCCGAGGAGCTTGCGCAGCCGACCTATTTCGGGGGCAAGAGCGGCAGCGAGATACGCGACTACGTGCGCAGCCACTTCTTCAGCTTTCGCCAGGGCTTCGATCTTGGCTCGTTCGGGGCGATCGATGAGTCGCTTAGGGCTGCGATGCAGGCGATCATCCACACTCACCCGAGCAAGCCACATCCCGTGCCGACGACGCTGAATGAGTGGTCGAAGCATGTCGCGCTCGCCGTCCATGGCTACGGTGCCTACTTCGCGGCGTTCTATCCGCCATTCCAGCAGTACGTCGGCGGCGGGGCCGATGTTGTCTGGTCAGCATGGCCGTCCTAACAAGCGATCCGCGTCTCTAAGCTAGCGTCCGCTTATGGAGCAGCGATGGTGGCTTGATGACGCCGAGGCCCGGAGTGCCGAAGCGCCTCGCAGTTTCTTCATTCCGGAGCGAGGCCGCCGTGAAGCCCTCAGTCCCGGTGAAGTCGTCAAGCTGATCTTCTTGTTCGAGCCTCCAGCATCGAACGGGATGACCGGCGAGCGGATGTGGGTCGAGATTAAGTCTGCGACGGACGGCCGCTACGTCGCGGAGTTGCTGAACCAACCGGCGCACATCAGTAGCCTGAAGCCGGGTGACGCGGTGACGTTCGCGCCTGAGCACGTCGCGGCGATCCAGACGTCCGAGGAAGAGCTCGGCTATGCCGTCGACGACTACGCGGCTGTCGGACAGCAGGTCAGGGAAAACGACGAGTTCCCTCAGCTTGTCGCACGCGTCGCTCGGGATGCGCGTCAGGGAGGATCAGACAGCGGGTGGCGCCTGGCTGCGGTCGACGATGACGGCCCGCCCGACTGGTGGGACCTCGGCTGGATCACCGACAAGTTCCCGGAAGTCGAGGCACTCTTTCGGCTTGATCCCGACGCGGGCTCCTGGCGTTGGGATGCCGAGACGCGGTCGTACGTCGCGGAGTGAGTCGCCAGCGCGCCCTACCGAGCCGCCCTCGCGCAGAGGAACTGCTCAGCGCTTTGAGGCGGCGTCTCGTACGCCTTCGGCAATCTCGGCTGCGCGCTGACCGTCCAGCTCGTTGAGGAGCGCCGCGAGCTCTCGTCGGCGGTTAATCATGAACGCGCAGGCGGCACCGTTGCTGAGCCGGAGATCCAGGATGCCGGGATCGCCAGGGCCCGGCTGATTTACGACGGCGGCCTCCTCGATCTCGGCCCAATCCAGGTGCAGTCGCGGCGCCCGAAGGATGCGCCGCGTCCAAGTGTTGGGCGCCCAAGAGATGCCGTCAGAGCTAACGAACAAGCGCCCTAGGAGCCACCCGCCGACCAGGAACCCGAGCTTTACGCGCCGTAGCTGCTGCTGGAACTGCGGGACGCGCTTGAGCAATGCGAGCTGTGGCGCGGTCGAACAGGCGAAGGCGTGCAGCGCTGCGCCCTCTCGGCGCGCCTTCCGGTTGAGTCGCCACGTCCAGGTCACGAGGACGACGGCAGTGACGACAACGGTGATGGTCAGCAACAACCACGAGGCACCGGCGGTGCCCGTGGCGATCCGCACGACGAGGACGAGTAACGCTACGGTCGCGAGTAGCCACGGCGAGCGACGCAGCGCACGGCCGGCCGGCGTGAGTTGCTTGTCCGCGGGCGAGGCATGCACGTGAAAGGTACGTCTTGGTCCGCTTACACGACGCCGACCCGCGGGCTGACACGAGGGCTCGGGATTGCTCGGGTTCTGTAAATCCTCAGCTGCGCCTGTGATTTTTCGGGGGTCAAAAGCGCCTGTCTATGTAGAGAGCAGTTTCGGCGTCTGTCACTTTTCGGGTGTCGAAAGGGCTTCTCTCTAGTGGGAGGTCCGCACAGAGCCGGACCGTGCCCGCAGATCGTTTGACCCTGGCTCCTCTGCCGGTCCCGAAGGTGATTGCCGAAGAAGACGAGTGCGATCAGGTTGCTGTCGCCGCGGCGGGTGCCGCTGACGGCTGAGCAGCAGCGGCTGGTGGTGGACCTGCTTGCTGACTTGTTGTTGGATGCGGCGGCGAAGCGCCGGGCCGTCCGTTCTCCCGGCGTCATCGACGGCGGTTGCGATGGCGTTATCGGCGGCGCGATCCCGTCGGTGGAGGAGCGCGGAGATGCGCGTGAGGCCGCGTGATCCGGCCGATGCGCAGACTCCGACATAGAGGGGAAGGTGTGAGTTCTGATTCATCCGCGAAGCCGCGGCCGGTGCGGGTGAGCGTCGAGCGCGTGTTCGAGCTCGTCCGCCATCTGACTGAGCGTGACCGGGAGATCGTCATGTGCCTGTACGACCAGCAGGTGCTGACGACCGATCAGCTGGCGCTGTTGTTCTTCTCGTCGAGGCGTCGGGCGCAGGATCGGCTGCTGTTCCTCTATCGCGAGCGCGTCGTCGACCGCTTCTATCCACCGTCCCGGTTCGGTGCCGGCAAGCCGCAGGCGCACTGGCTGCTCGACGAGGCGGGCGCGGTGCTCGTCGCGGCGATGGTCGGCGTGGAACGGAAGCGGCTCGGCTGGCAGCGGCGCGAGGACTGGTCCTCGCATCCGCAGCTCGCGCACCGGCTGGAGTCGAACCGGTTCGTCACCGACTTGATCGCCGCGACGCTCCCCGACCCGACGCTCGGAGTAGCCGCCTGGTATTCGAGCCGGGATGCGGCGGCGCGACTGCTCGGCGACCGCGCGAGCGAGTACGTCCGCCCCGACGCCGGGTTCATCCTCGACACCGCGCGTGGCCCGATCGAGTGCTACCTGGAGTGGGACCGCGGCACCGAAACGGGCGAGCGGCTCACCTGGAAGTTGGACGGATACCGCCTCGCCGAAGGCCGCCTGCACTACGACGCGACCGAGGCGTGCAACGTCCTGTTCGTTGTCCCCGGCCCCGGCCGGATCACGACGCTGCGCCGCGGCTACGAAGAGCTCGAGCCGCGCCGCGAGCAACACCGCGAGAGCTCGCGCCTGGTCAACCTCGATGGCAGCTGGCCCCTCCTTGCCGCCACCGCCGCCGACCTCGGCCGCGAAGGCCCGCTCGGGCGGATCTGGCAGTCGATCACCGAACCGGACGATCCGCCGCGGGCGCTGACCGAGCTTCCGGCCCGGACAGACCTCGGGCGGAACGATCCCGGCGTCGCGCTCGGCCGCCGCTGGCGGCACGACCGCCCCGGCTTCTGGGAGCGGCTTTCGCCGCTCGGGCGCGTCCCCGCGGCGGCGGACTTGCGTCCGTCCGAGATCGCTGGCTTCATGGACGACCCAGAGCCCGACGAGGAGGGGTCATGGCGATAACCAGGGTCTGCATCTACACCCGCATTTCAACCGACGAAGAGAACCAGCCGACCTCGCTGCACTCGCAGCGCGAACGGCTGCAGGCGTTCTGCAAGGCGCAGGAGGGCTGGCGGATCGTCGCCCACAAGCAGGACCAGGCGACCGGCACCAAGCTCGACCGGCCGGGGTTGCAAGCAGCGCTCGACCTCGCCCGCTCAGGTGCGATCGACACGCTGCTCGTCTACCGCGTCGATCGCCTCTCGCGGAAGGTGCGGCAGCTTGCGCAACTAACCGAGGAACTTGACGCGCTCGACGTCGTACTCAAGTCGGCGACCGAGCCGTTCGACACCGGCGCCGCAGCGGGGAGGATGATGCTGCAGATGCTCGCGGTGTTCGCCGAGTTCGAACACGCCACGATCGTCGACCGCATCAGCGCAGGCATCGAACGACGAGCGAAAGAAGGACGCTGGTTCGGCGGCCGACCGCCCTTCGGCTACGTGTTCTCGAACGAGGAGCGGGTGCTCGTCCCCGATCCGGTGAAGGCTCCCGTCGTGCGCCGCGTGTTCGACCTGTACGCGCGCAAGCGGCTCGGAACGAGAACGATCGCGCAGCAGCTCCGCGAAGAAGGCGCCCCGGCACCATCGGCGGGCTGGGGGCACCCGGCGGTGCACTGGATCGTCAACAACCCCACCTACGTCGGGAAGATCCGCTGGCGCGACAAAATCTTCGACGGCGTCCATGAACCGCTCGTGGACGAGTTCACCTTCGCGAAGGCGCAGGCGATCATGCGCGAGCGCGGCGAGCACGCGAAACGGCGCGGCAACGCATCCGACTTCGTCCTATCCGGGCTACTTCGCTGCGGGAAGTGCGGCAAGGCGTACATCGGTATGAGCGCGAACGGCAACGGCGGCCGCTACCACTACTACGCCTGCAGCGGACGACAGAAGTACGGGCCGAAGGCATGCGACGGGGAACGGCTCCCACGCGAACGAGTCGAGCAAGCCGTGATCCACCAACTCGCGGCGATCTACCGCGACGAGCAGACCGTCACCCAAGCGTTCGCAAAGGCCAACGCCGACGCCGAGAAACGGCGGCCCGAGTTCGAGCAACGGCTCGCCTCGATCGACGCCGAGATCGCCCGCGCCGAGCAGTCACTGGAGCGCTACTACGACGCCTTCGAACAGGGCAAGCTCTCGCCCGAACGCTGCGAAGACCGGCTCACCCGCCTCCAGGCCCGCCTCGACGACCTGCACGCGCAGGAAGCCGAGCTCTCCCTTCAGGCGCCGGACGAGGCAACACAGGCGCCCACGGCGGCCGATCTTGCCGCCGTCGCGGACATGCTCGAAGAAGTCATCGCCGACGCGGACCCGCAAAAGGCGAAAGCGCTCCTCCGGCTACTCATCGACGACTTGCGCGTCAACGGCCGCGCCGAGATCCTTCCGACCTACCGGCTCGTCACACCGGCGGTTTGCGCAATGTCCGAAAAAGTGGGCGCGGCTGGGATCGAACCAGCGACCCCTCGCGTGTGAAGCGAGTGCTCTCCCGCTGAGCTACGCGCCCTGAGGCGGCAAGTGTAGCCGCCAAAAACCGAGGGTATTTCCTCGCCGATGGCGACGACGACGCGCGACACCAACGCGATCCGGCCGGACCCCACGGCACCGCGCATGAGCGCCGGGCTCCGCCGCGAAATCGGCTTCATCGGGCTCCTCTGGGCGTCCGGGGGCTCGATCCATCGGCTCCGGCTGGCTGTTCGGCGCCCAGGAGGCGCTGATCACCGCCGGCCCCGCGGCGATCATCTCGTGGGTCATCGGCGCCTGCGCGATCTTCCTGCTCGCGCTCGTGCACGCGGAGCTCGGCGGCATGGTATCCGGTTGCCGGCGGCACCGCACGGTTCCCGCACTACGCGTTCGGCGGCGCCGCAGGCGCGTCGTTCGGCTGGTTCTCCTGGCTGCAGGCCGCAACCGTCGCGCCGATCGAAGTCATGGCGATGATCCAGTACGGCCAGCACTACTCGTTCGCGAAGCACTGGATGAAGATCAGCCACAACCAGAACGTGCTGACCGGCTCGGGGATCGTCGCGGCCGTCGTCTTGATGGCGATCTTCACGTCGATCAACTTCCTCGGCGTGCGCAAGCTCGCGCACACGAACAGCACCGCGACGTGGTGGAAGATCGGCGTGCCGCTGCTGACGATCTTCGTCCTCGCGATCGTCAACTTCCACGGCAGCAACTTCCACGCCGCGAACGGGTTCAACCCATACGGCGCGAAGGGGATCCTCGCGGCAGTCTCGACGAGCGGAATCGTCTTTGCACTGCTCGGGTTCGAGCAGGCCGACCAGCTCGCCGGCGAGAGCGCCAACCCGAAGCGCGACATTCCGCGTGCCGTGATCATGGCGACGCTGATTGGCGCCGTCATCTACATCACGCTGCAGATCGTCTTCCTCGCAGCACTCCCGCACAACCAGATCACCGGCACGTGGGCGCATGCTGCGTACACCCAGATGTCGGGCCCGTTCGCGCAGCTCGCGACGCTCGTCAGCGTCGGCTGGCTCGCGACGATCCTCTACATCGACGCCGTCATCTCTCCGGGCGGCACCGGCCTCATCTACACGACGTCGACCTCGCGCGTGTCGTACGGCCTGAGCCGCAACGGCTACGTGCCGTCGGCGTTCGAAAAGACGAACGACCGCGGCGTGCCGTGGTTCGGGCTGATCGTCGCGTTCGTCGTCGGCTGCATCTGCTTCCTGCCCTTCCCCAGCTGGAAGTCGCTCGTCGGATTGATCACGAGCGCGAGCGTGCTCATGTACGCGGGCGCTCCGCTCTCCTTCGGCGTCTTCCGCGACCGGCTCGCCGACGCCGACCGCCCGTATCGCGCACCGGCGGGCGGTGTGCTCGCTCCGCTCGCGTTCGTCGTCGCGAACCTGCTCATTCTCTGGTCGGGGTGGACGACGGACTGGAAGCTCGGCGTCGCGATCCTGATCGGCTACGTCATCCTCGCGTCGAATCGCATCTTCAACCTCAACCCGACGACACCCGTCCTCGACCTGAGGGCGGCGAGCTGGCTGCCGTTCTATCTCGTCGGCATGGGCGCGATCGTCTACCTGAGCGACTTCGGGCCGCTGAAGAGTCCTGTCTTCCCGCTCTGGTGGGACATGGGTGTCGTGGCGGTCTTCAGCCTCGTGATCTACTTCTGGGCAATGCGCGTCGCACTCACTCGCGATCGGATCGAAGCGATGATCGGCGACGTGGTTCTCCCAGAGGCAGACCCTGGCGTCGCCTAGGCACGTCGTCGTCACCGGTGCAGGCCGAGGGATCGGCAAGGCGATCGCGCAGCGGCTTGCGCACGAGGGCGCGCGGCTCAGCATCCTCGCGCGCGGCGTCGACGCGCTCCGCCGGACAGCCGACGAGGTCGGCGGCGCGTTCGTGCAGCAACTCGACATCCGCGACCGCGATGCCGTCGACGCGGCATTCGCCGCCGCGGCGGACGCGAACGGCCCGATCCATGCGCTCGTCGCGAACAGCGGCATCGGAGGCCCGAACGAGCCCGGTGACGGCGATCGCTTCTACGAGCTCGTGCAGACGAACCTGATCGGCACGTACGACTGCGTGCGTGCGGCGCAGCGACACTTCGCTCCCGCGCCGGAGCGGCGCGACGTCGTGATCGTCTCGTCGATCCTGGCGCGCATCCCCGTCCCCGGCTACACGGGCTATTCGGCGTCGAAGGCGGGCCTGCTCGGCCTCGTCCGCTCCCTCGCCGCCGAGCTCGCGCCCGAGGAGGTGCAGGTGAACGCAGTCTGTCCCGGCTGGGTCGCGACGGACATGGCCCGTGAGGGCATCGGCCTGATGGCTGAGGCGATGGAGATCTCCTACGACCAGGCGTACGAGCGCGCAATGAGCGAGGTGCCGCTGCGGCGGATGAGCGAGCCGGAGGAGATCGCCGGCACCGTCGCGTGGCTACTGTCGCCGGACGCCCGCGGCGTCACCGGTCAGGCGATCGACCACAACGGCGGCGCCTTCATGCTGTGACCGTGACCGCGCGAACGCGAGCGCGACTGCGCACGCTCCAGCCGTGAGCACGTAGGGGATCCAGTCGCCGGTCGCGCCGGCGATCGCGCCGGCGGCTGCAGGGCCGACGACCGCGCCGAGCGCCCACGCTGCGTTCATGACGCCGAACGCCATCCCCTGTGCGAGGCGCGCCCGCTCGGCGCCGTCGGAGATGAGCACGAATGCCGGTGTGAAGAGCGAGCCGAATGCCATGCCGGCGAGCACGACGAGCGGCGCGTAGACGAGCGGGCGAAGGCCGAGCGCGAGGCCGGCTGCCACGAGCGCGCTTGCGCTCAGCCCGACGCGCACGGGCAGCAGTCGTCCGTGGCGATCGCTGATCCGTCCGAGCAGCGGCGACTCGATCGTCTCGAGTGCGGCGCCGCCGAGCCAGAGCCCGCCGATCGCCGCACTTCCCCAGCCTGCATGCGAAAGATGCAGCGGACCGAGCGTCGAGAGCACGCCGAAGAGAAGCGAGGCGAGCGCCATCAGCGCGAGGCCGGCGGTGAAGTGCCGGTTGCGCAGCGCTCGGGCGACGGCGGCAAGCGACGGATGTTCCTCCTCCGGCACCTCGGCGATCCGCAGGGTCCACACGCCGAGCACGACGGCGAGCGACGCGAGCGCGGCGAAGACGACGTCTCGTCCCGCGAGTGCAGCCGCGGCTCCGATCACGGGCCCGAACAACGCACCGAAGACGGCAGCTCCCATCGCGCTGCCGATGAGCTCGCCGCGGCGGTTGGCGGGCGCAGCGGCGAGGAGCCATGCGAACGCGCCCGCCCACGTGAACCCGCTCCCGAGCCCCTGCAGGAGGCGCGCCGCGAAGAGGGACCAGAAGCCGCCGGCGAACGCGAAGCCGAGGCTCGCGAGGCCCATCCCGGTCAGGCCGAGCAGCACCGCGCGCCGGGCACCGAGCCGCACTGCGGCGACACCGCCGGGGAGCCCGCCGATCAGCGCTCCGGCTGCGTACGCGGCGACGAGGATCCCCGCGCGGCTCTTGTCGTGCACGAGGCGCGGCAGGAGCGGCGTCAGCGCCGCGTACAACATCGTGTCGACGAAAACGAGCACGGCGACGAGGAGGAGGAGGCGGCGCACGATCTTCAGCCTAGGCATCGGCCTGCCGATACGAGCATCGTGACGCGCAGCCTCGGACTCGTCGTCCTCGTCTTGACGCTCGGCATCGGCGGCTACCTCTTCTCGCAGCAGGCGAAGACGGAGGGGCCGACGTCGACGACCTTCCAGCAGGACGAGTCGCAGGCCGTCGTCGCGGGTGCGGCCACGAGCTTCCAGGCCGCTGCGCCCACCCTCGAGGCGTATTACGCCGCGAACGGCACGTATGTCGGCGCAGCGCTGCCCCCGTCCTACGGCGTGTCCGTCGTCCGGGCCGACGCGAGCTCGTTCTGCCTCCAGTCCGCAGACGGCCAGGCGCACGAGGTCGGCCCGAACGGCACGCCGTCCGCCGGCCCGTGCTGAAGTAGGCCTGTGACACTTTCGCCCGCGGTGCCGTATTGAGGGGCATGAACGCGGCCACGCAGACGCTCCGGCTGCCGCGTGCGGGTGAACGGCCGTCGTTCGATGCCGTCGTCGCCGAGCAGCTGGACGCCGTTTACAGGTATCTCGTGTATCTCACCGGCGACCGCGCGGCCGCGGAGGATCTCGCCGCGGAGACGTTCGAGAAGGCGTTCCGCAGCTGGCGGCGCTTCGACCCCCGGCGCGGCGCGCCGCGCACGTGGCTCTGCAGCATTGCGCGCGGCGTCGCGGTCGACTGGTTCCGTGCTGAGACGCGACGGCGCCGCCGCGAGGAGCAGTTCGCGCGCGACGAGCCGGCGGCGGACTTCGGTGACGGGTTGCCCGGCCCGCTCGAGGCCGCGCTGCGGGAGCTCGCGCCGGGCGAGCGCGAGGTGATCGCGTTGCGCATCCTGCTCGATCTCGACGGCCCGAGCGTCGCACGCGTTCTCGGCATCAGCAACACCGCGTGCTCGACTCGCTTGAGCCGCGCCCTGAAGCGACTGGAGGAGCTGACAGACGATGTCGACCGTTGACCTGCTGCGCGCGCACGCACCGAGCGCGCCCGATCATCTGCACCGCCGCGTGCTCATGCTGCGACCGGTCGAGCGCCGGCGTCGCCTGCGTCCCGTGCTCGTGCTTGCGTTCGCAGCGGCGATCGCGGTGCTCGCCGCTGTGGTGCACGGTTTCTCGACATCGTCGCCGTCGGCTCGTCGCACGCTGACACTGGGCCGGGCCCCACAGGTCCCAGGAGCACCGACGTGGACGACCGCGGACAGCGCCGGCGGCAGCGGCGCGCTTTCCGGCGCCGCCGCGCAGAAGAACGCGTTCGCTCCTGCAGTTCCCGCGCCCGCGCCCGGCCGCCTGCAGCACACCGACGCCTCGATCACCGTGCGCGTCGAGGATCTCGGCGCGACGACGACGCGCGCGACGCGGATCGCGACCTCGCTGGGCGGCTATGCACAGTCCGTCGTCTACCGCACTCCGCAGGGCAGCGGCGGCCGGTCCTTCCTCGAGCTGCGCATCCCGGCGCAGCACGTCAAGCAGGCGCTGTCCCAGCTCGCCGGGCTCGGCGTGCTCGTCTCGCAGCAGATCTCGATCCAGGACCTGACGACCACGCTGGAGCGCCAGTCGGCGCAGATCGCACAGCTGCACCGCCGCGTCGCGGCGCTGCAGGCAGCGTTGCGGAACACGGCTCTGCCCGACGCGCAGCGGGTGCTCCTGCAGATCCAGCTCTCCGAGGCGAAGCGCACGCTCGGGCAGCGGGTGCACGGCCGCAAGGCCACGATCGCAGCCGGCGTCACGTCGCGCGTCTCGCTCGTCCTGACGACGAAGAAGCATGCCGCCGCCGCGCCGCGGCACCGCGGTCGGGCAGGCCGCATGTTGCACTCGGCGGTGGGCTTCCTCGCGATCGAGGGGATGGTCGCGCTCTTTGCGCTGATCGTCATCAGCCCGGTCGCGGTCGCGCTCGCCCTCCTGTGGTTCTGGCGTCGACGCGCGACCGACCGGCTTTTGATGGAATAGCGCCCGTGCTCCACGTCGTCGCAGGTCTTTCCACCGGCCACAAGATCGGGCTCGCCGTCGTCGGCGCCGTCTTCATCGTGTTCGCGCTCTCGATGTCGTTCCTCGCTCCGCGGCGCTGGCCGGATTTCCCCGGCAAGAACGGGATGGGGCCGTTCGTGATCGCCTGCTTCGTCCTCTTCGCCGGCATGCTCTCGGCCGTCTACTTCTTCGGCAAGGAGAGCGAGGCGAAGGCAGGCGAGCCCCCGACCGCGCACGCCTCGCCGGAAGCCGGGACGACGATCAACGTCACCGAGAGCGAGTGGAAGGTGCAGCTACCGACGTTGGGCACGCTGAAGGAGGGCAACTACACGTTCCAGGTGCACAACGCCGGCAAGGTGCCGCACAACTTCGCGATCCAGGGGCCGAAGATCGCGGCCAACGACGTGACGCCGACGATCGCACCGGGCGGGAACGCGACGCTGAAGGTCGCGCTCGTCGCCGGGAAGTACACGGTGTACTGCGCCATCCCTGGGCACAAGCAGCTCGGGATGGTCGCCCAGCTCTCCGTCGGATAAGCCCCGAGAAAGGGGAAAGCCCGCCGTGGATGGCCGCAGCGGGCTCGAGGGGGAGGTGCCGGGTTCTAGGGGGAGGGGGAAGAAGTCCGGCATGCGGATCATCGGTCGGGCAGGCACTCGGCAGCGTCCCGAGAAAGGGTGATTTCGCTTCGATACTCTGTTTTGCGCGCAGCACCCGGAGAAGTGGCCGAGTGGCTGAAGGCGGCGCCCTGCTAAGGCGTTATGGGGATGAATGTCTCCATCGAGGGTTCGAATCCCTCCTTCTCCGCTGACAGAACGACCCGGCAGGCGCCGGGTCGTTCGCGTCAAGGACGGAGAGGGCGGGATTTGAACCCGCGACGCACCTTTCGGCACGTACGCGATTTCCAGTCGCGCTCCTTAGACCACTCGGACACCTCTCCCCGATGGGCGGCCATCCTAGCCCCGTGCATCTGCGCGAATGCCAACGAGGCGAGAGAATGCATCGTCAAGTCACTACGAGGGAGGTTCGACCATGGCTGTCGGAATGTTGCTCGCAGGCGAAGCGGTCACCGAGGAGACGTATCGGCAGGTGACGGAGAAGATGTTCGGGAGCTATCCGATGCCCGAAGACCAGTCGCCGGACGGCCTGATCCTGCACACCGCGGGCCAGGGCGACCAGGGCTGGTACGTCTACGACATCTGGGAGTCGAAGGAGCACTTCCAGCGGTTCGTCGAGAGCAAGCTCGGCCCGGCGCTGCAGGAGATCGGGGCGGGCGGCGCAAGCCGGCCCGAGCCGCAGTTCTTCCCGATCGAGACGCTCGTGAAGGGTCGGTCGCTCTAGCGACGCTGCGCCTGATCGACGATGTCGACCGAGATCTCGACTGCCGTCTCCGTGCCTCTGTTCTCGAGCCAGTGGGTGGTGTGGCGATCCTCGGGCCAGCCCAATCCCGGCCCGTACTCGGTCGCCACGCCGTCGCGGTGGTCGGTGATCGTGCCTTCGAGGATGTAGACCAACCCCGGCCGGCCCACGTGGTCGTGCAACGGGCCGAAGACGGCTCCGGGCTCGAACGCGAACATGCGCATGCGGAGCTGCCTTCCTTCCATGCCTTCGATCTCCGCGCCGAGGTCGAGCGTCGCGAGGAGCTCCGACGTGACCCCCCGCGTCTCGGGCACTTCCTGCTCGTCGTCCATGCGGCGGACAGTAGAGGGTGAGCGGAGGGGGAGGGATTTGAACCCTCGATCCGCCTAACGACGGATAACGGTTTTCGAGACCGCCGCATTCGACCGCTCTGCCACCCCTCCGCGAGCCGGGCCATGGTATCTCTGCCTCCATGCCGTCGCCATTCGTGGAG
>JAICWC010000013.1 GCA_025934995.1 Thermoleophilia bacterium
GGATGTCGGAGATCGCCTTCTGCGTGTTCCCCTGGCCGTCGGCGTAGCTGAGCGACTTCACGCTCGGGCACTTCGACGCTTCGTCGCGCGCGGACGCCGTCGTCACGAGACGCCAGCTGTTGCCGCCGAACCCGTCCGTCAGGCCGAGCGTGATCTTCTTCGGGCCGCACCACGATGGCCGGGCAGATGTTCTCGCGGACGAGGCCCCTGCGCTCACCATCACGGCGACACATGCGAGCGCGAGAACAACAATCGCGCCGCGTCTCCTCTCGAGCATGATGCGTGTCCTTCCTTTCGTCTCGAATGAACTTGCAGGCCGTGAGTAGGACGACATGTCAGGTCGGAGCGAGCGTGGTCGTACGACGCGGGAACGCACGCCGTGCGATCGCTCGCCAGTCGATGGTGTAGATCGCGACCCCCGCCGCCAGCGCACCGGCTTCGACGAGAGATCGGGACGCATACGAAACACCCAGCGCCAGCACGAACTGGTCGAGTTGCGACAGGAACAGCGCGGCGATCGCCGTCGCCACGAGATATCCCCGCCCACCGAGGAGCGATGTCCCTCCGAGCACGACCGCGGCGACGGACGGCAGGAGGTAGTTGTTGCCCTCGTACGCGGTCGGCTGATTGACGATGCTCGCGTGGACGATCGCGGCGAGGCAGTAGAGGAGTTGCGCCCAGACGTACGCCCCACCGGCATACCGCCGGACATTGACCCCGGCAGTGAAGGCGCTGGTCGCATTCGCGCCGACACCCTCGAATCGACGACCTGCCGGCGTCAGCTTGACGACGACGGTGACCACGGCGGTCGTCAGCAACGCGATGTAGACCGGGATCGGGATCCCGAGCCAGACACCGCTTCCGACTCTCGACAGCCGCGCCGTCGTCGTGGTCGGGATACCGGCCGAGTACCAGAGCACGGCGCCGAACAAGAGCGCGTTCGTCCCGAGCGTCGCGACGATCGGGTTGAGGCGCATCCGCCCGACGAGGAACCCGTTGATCAAGCCCGCGACGACCGCAGCTCCGATCGCGATGCCGATCGCGGGCAGCAGCCGGCCGTTGACGCCGGCCGGGTACTTGGTGACGATGACGACGTAGAGCGAGAGCCCGCCCGCGATCGAGAGGTCGATGCCGCCCTGCATCACGACGAGCGTCTGACCGAGCCCCGCGATCGCGAGCGCCGCGGCGAACGGAAGCATGGTGAGGAGCGTGCCGCGGGCGAGGCTCGACGACGCGACGACCTCACTGAGCACGAAGAGGAGCGCCGTGGCGGCGACGACCGTCAGCAGACCGCGCGAGATGACGGTACGAGACCCCCGCGGGACACCGCTCACCGGCTCCGCCCGGCCCTCTGTGTGCCGCTCCACGCCCACGTGGCCCGCGAGCCTACACCTGTTCGGTGTTGTTCACAAGGGCCGATCAACATTTCGGTCTACGACGTGTTCGCCAGACGCTCCTCAGGCGAAAACGCCTTGTATAGTCGCCCCTTCGCGTGATATGGAGGCTACGCATCTTTGTTGGTTCTTGGTGAACAGCATGAGAGGAGCTCGATGAAAATCGCCTCGCGCGGCGCCACGATGGGGGTCGACTGGGAGCAGCGGATCGATTTCGCGACGCTTCGGTCCGACCGGTTGCGCCGGGCGCAGGACTCGCTCCGCGAGTCGGATCTCGGAGCGGTGCTCCTGTTCGACCAGAACAACATCCGCTACGTCACGAGCACGCACATCGGCGAGTGGGCGCGCGACAAGAGCGCGCGCTGCGCCCTGCTTCCGCGCGAGGGAGACCCGGTGCTGTGGGACTTCGGCTCGGCAGCCAAGCATCACCGGCTATACGCGCCCTGGTTCCCGGAGGATTCGTGGCAGGCCGGCGTAACGTCGATGCGCGGCGCCATGCCACGCGAGACCGGCGTCCCCGACGCACTCGCCGGGCGCATCCACCGCGAGCTCGAGAAGCGCGGGATCGCAGGCGAGCCGCTCGGGATCGATCTCACCGACATGGAGACGCTGTATTCGTTGCAGCGCGCAGGGATCGAGACCGCCGATGCGCAGCCCGTGATGATGAAGGCACGCGCGATCAAGACGCAAGAGGAGATCGCGCTCCTCGAGCACGCCGCCGCGATGGTCGACGCCGTCTACGAGCAGATCTATCGCTCCCTTCGGCCCGGCGTCCACGAGCACGCGATCGTCGCCGACGCGATGAAGCTCCTGTTCGAGCTCGGCTCGGAGCAAGTGGAGGCGATCAACGCCGTCTCCGGCGACCGCTGCAACCCCCACCCCCACGTCTTCTCCGATCGCCTCCTGCGACCGGGCGACCAGGCGTTCTTCGACGTCATCCATTCTTTCATGGGCTACCGCACCTGCTACTACCGCACGTTCAACGTCGGCAGTGTCAAGCAGTGTCAGCTCGACGCGTACAAGCAATGCCGAGAGTGGCTCGACAACGCGATCGACCTCGTGCGCCCGGGCGCGACGACAGATCAGATCGCAGCCGTATGGCCGACTGCACAGGAGCTCGGCTTCGACGACGAGCAGTCCTGCTTCGGACTGCAGTTCGGCCATGGGCTCGGCGTCGGCCTATACGAAGCGCCGATGATCTCGCGCGTCCATTCACTCGACAACCCAATCGAGATCCAGGAAGGCATGGTCTTCGCGCTCGAGACGTATTGCCCCGCCACCGACGGCGAGTCGGCAGCGCGCATCGAGGAGGAAGTCGTCGTCACCGCCACCGGATGCCGGGTGATCACCAAGTTCCCGGCGGACGAACTGCTCGTGTGCGGCCGGTCGTACGTGCGCGGCGCCGACGTCGTCGAGCTGGACGACGCGCCGCTCGTCGTATGATGGGCCGGGTCGCCGGTCGAGTCGTCGTCGTCACCGGCGGGGCCGGCGGGATCGGCGCTGCGGCCTGCCGCGCGATTGCAGCCGAGGGTGGACGCGTCGTCGTCGCAGACCTCGACGGGGAACGCGCGCGTGCGGTAGCCGAGACGATCGGCGCCGACGGCGGCGAAGCGACGGCGGTCGCGGTCGACGTCACCGACCGCGCAAGCGTCGCCGCAATGATCCGCGCAGCCGTCGACGCATTCGGCGAGCTGAACGTCATCTTCAACAATGCGGGGATCAACCGGCCGCGCGGCTTCATGGAGGTCGACGAAGAGAACTTTCACGAGATCGTCCGTGTGAACGCCTGGGGCGTGATCGTCTGTACGCAAGAAGCTGCGAAGCAGATGATCGCGCAGGGCCACGGCGGCAAGATCGTCAATACCGGTTCGATCGCCGGCCGGCAGGGCTTTTGGGACTTCGTTCCCTACTGTGTGTCCAAGTTCGGCGTTCTCGCCGTGGCGCAGGCAGCCGCTCGCGGGCTCGTCGAGCACGGCATCACGGTGAACGCGTTCGCGCCGGGCGTGGTCGACACGCCCATGTGGATCGGGCTGAACGAGGACATCCGCGCGATCCACGACCAGGGCGACGATGCCGATCCGATGCGCGAGTTCGCAACCGGCACGCTCGTCGGTCGTCCGGCCGCTCCCGAAGAGCTCGCGCCGTTCCTCGTCTACCTCGCGTCGCCGGAGTCCGATTACATGACCGGCCAGATGTACATGGTCGACGGCGGCCAAGTCCTCGTCTGAGGAGGGACCATGAAGGCAATGCATCACGTCGGGATCACGGTGCGTGACCTCGACGCGTCGATTCGCTTCTATCACGACGTGCTCGGCCTGCCGTTCTCGAACGAGCCGAGCCCCTGGTTCGACGGCCCCGAGCTCGGACCGGCGGTCGGGGTTCCTGGAGCCGGGCTCCGACAGGTGAGCCTCCTGCTCGGCGACACGACGTTCGAGCTGCTCGAGTACAAGAGCCCACCGAGCGAGACGACGCAGCCACTGCCCTCGAACAACATCGGTGCGTCGCACGTCGCGCTCCTCGTGGACGACATCCACGAGACGGTGGCCGAGCTGAAAGCAAAAGGAATCGAGTTCTTCAGCGACGTGAACGTCGTCGACGAAGGCGTGCTCGCCGGTTGGCGCTGGGTCTACTTCGCCGACCCCGACGGGTACCCGCTCGAGCTCGTCGAGGTCGCGTACTACAACGCCGATGAGCGGCGCGAGGGGATCGCGGCATACCTCGCAGCGCGTGCATGATGGCATCGCGCACCGACGCTCACGAACGCGCGCTCCTGATCGACGGAGAGTGGGTGACGACCGGCGAGTGGATCGACGTCGCGTCGCCGTACACCGGGAAGACCGTCGGCCGCGTCGCCCGCGGGGGCCGAGCCGAGGCTGAACGAGCCGTCGACGCAGCCGCGCGTGCGCTCGAGTCGCCGCTCGCAGCGCACGAGCGAGCGGAGATCCTCAGCACGGTCGCGGCACTGATCGACCTCCACCGCGAGGAGATCGCGCACACGATCTGCAACGAGGCCGGGAAGCCGCTCAAGACGGCGCGAGTCGAGGCGGCGCGCGCAATGTCGACGTACACGTTCGCCGCCGTCGAGGCACGGAAGCTCGCCGGTGAGATCGTTCCCATGGAGGCGTCGCCGGCAGGCGCGGGAAAGGTCGGCTTCACGCTGCGAAGGCCGATCGGAGTCGTCGGCGCGATCTCGCCGTTCAACTTCCCCTGCAACCTCGTCGCGCACAAGCTGGCGCCCGCGCTCGCCGCAGGGTGCCCGGTCGTGCTCAAGCCGGCGACCGCGACGCCCCTCTCGGCTCTGCTTCTCGGCCAACTGTCGCAAGAAGCCGGCCTCCCCGCCGGCTGGCTCAACATCGTCGCCGGGCCGGCCGCACCGATCGGCGACGTGTTCGTGGAGGACGATCGCGTCAAGCTGATCACGTTCACCGGGTCCGGCGAGGTCGGCTGGAAGCTGCAGGAGCGTGCCCCGCAGAAGCGCGTCAAGCTCGAGCTCGGCAACTCGACGCCCGTCATCGTCGCCGACGACGCGGACGTCGAGTCGGCCGCGGCCAAACTCGCTGCAAACGCGTTCTCCTTCGCGGGGCAGAGCTGCATCTCGGTTCAGCGGATCTACGTCCACGAGGCGCAGTTCGACCGTTTCATCGCGTCTTTCCTGCCACACGTCGACGCGCTCGAGGTCGGCGACCCGTGCGACGAGTCGACCGACGTCGGCCCGGTCATCGACGAGGAGTCGCACGACCGGATAGTCGAGTGGATCGCCGCGTCCGGCGGTCAGCTGCTCGCGGGTGGCGACGAGGAGGGGCTGATCAAGCCGACGGTCCTCGCGCACGTCCCCGACGACGCGAAGGTGAGCTGCGAGGAGGCGTTCGGCCCGGTCGTCGTCGTCAACCCGTTCGCCGAGCTCGACGAAGCGATCGATCGCGCGAACGCCACGCGGTACGGGCTGCAGGCCGGCATCTTCACGCGGTCGATCGACAATGCGCTGAGGGCGGCAGAGCGGCTGGAGTTCGGCGGTGTCGTGGTCAACGATGCGCCGACGTTTCGAGCCGACCAGATGCCGTACGGTGGAGTGAAGGCGTCAGGCAACACGAAGGAAGGACCAGCGTGGGCCGTCCGCGAGATGACGGAAGAACGCCTCGTGGTCATTCAGCGCTGACCGAGCTGACCGCGGCTGTCGAACGAAGCTTCGACTCGTGCGACGACCCGCGCCTCCGCCAGCTCCTGACGAGCCTCGTCCGCCACGTGCACGCGTTTGCGTGTGAGGTCGAGCTGACGGAGGAGGAGTGGCGGCGCGGAATTGTCGCGTTGACCGAGACAGGGCGGATCACCGACGACCGACGCCAAGAGTTCATTCTGTGGTCGGACGTCCTCGGGCTCTCGATGCTCGTGGAAGGCCTTGCGCATCCCAAGCCGGACGGCGCGACCGAGTCCACGGTGCTCGGCCCGTTCTGGGCGGAAGGCTCGCTCGAGCGGGCGTACGGGGAGGCGATCTTCGATTCCGCCGTCGGCGAGCCGGCCTGGATCCACGGCACCGACGGAACGCCGATTGCAGATGCGTCGCTCGACGTCTGGCAGAACGACGCGAACGAGCTGTACGGCGTGCAGGACGCCGAGGCCCCCGAAGCACACCTTCGCGGTAGGTTCCGCACGCGCGAGGACGGAAGTTACGCGTTCGTCGGCGTGCGACCGGTGCCGTACCGCATCCCGCACGACGGCCCGGTCGGCGCGATGCTCGCTGCGACGTCCCGCCATCCCTGGCGGCCCGCGCATCTGCACATGATCGTCTCCGCGCCCGGCTACCAGACACTGACGACTCATGTGTTCGACGCGGAAAGCCCGCATCTCGACTCGGACGCAGTCTTCGCCGTGAAGCCGTCGCTCCTGCGCGAGTTCGTTCGCGACGGCGTCCGGTGGTCGGTGCAGAACGACATCGTCCTGGCGCGCGCGTGACACGGGTTGCGATCGTGGGCACCGGCGCCAACGGTGCCGCGATCGGGGCCGATCTCGCCCTCGCAGGCGAGGATGTCGTGTTCGTCGAACAGTGGCCCGCCCACGTGGAGGCAATGCGTGCCGACGGCATCACGGTCGTGATGCCCGAGCGGACGATCAACGTGCCGGTCCGAGCGTTGCACCTGTGCGAGGTCGCGACGCTGCGGGAGACGTTCGACGTCGCCCTCCTGCTCGTGAAGGCGTACGACACGCGCTGGGCGGCGCACCTGATCGCGCCGTACCTCGAGCCGGACGGACTGATGGCAGGCGTCCAGAACGGGATGACGACGAGTGTCGTCGCCGACGTCGTCGGCCGCGAGCGGACGATCGCCGCCGTCATCGAGATCACGTCGGCGATGACGGTGCCGGGCGTCGTCGATCGACATTCCGGTCCCGATCGCTCATGGTTCGCGGTCGGCGCAGCCGGCGGACGCGAAGAGGTGGTCGCGTCGCTCCTCCGTCACAGCGGCGCGGTCGAGGTCGTCGAAGAGATCGAGGCGACGAAATGGATGAAGCTCGTGTCGAACGCGACGACGCTTGCGACGACGGCGATCGTCGGGACCCCGATGGTCGAAGCGGCGTCGATCCCCGCGATGCGGGAGCTCATGCTCCGATCCGGCCGGGAGGCGCTCGACGCGACGATCGGCCTCGGGAATCCGATCCTGCCGATCTTCGGACTGCGCCCAGATGACGTGAGCCGACCGGATTCCGTCGTGGACGTGCTGCTCGACACGCTGCTGGCAGGCTTCGTCCTGCCGCACTCGACGACCACCATCCTGCAGGACTGGGCGAAAGGCCGACGGAGCGAGGTCGACGACATCAACGGGCACGTCGTCCGGACGCTCCGGACACTCGGTCGCGACGCGCCCGTCAATCGCGCCGTCGTCGAGCTCGCCCGTGAGATCGAAGGCGGCACGCGGCGGCCCGATCCGTCGCTGCTGGACGTCCTGCTCGAGCGCGCGTCGGTCGCGACTCAGTGAGATCGCAGGCGTCGCCGGAAGGCGAGCACGCGCGAGACGTGCACGTCGAGCTCGCCGCGGCGAGCGAGCGGCACGAGGGCCCGGATCGCGCGCCGCGCATGTTGCGGGCTCGTGAACAGGAGCATGTCGGCGCCCGCCCGGACGGCTTGCCGCGCCCAGCGCTCGACCGGCGCGTCGTGCACGAGCGACAGTGAGTCCGTGATCGCGACGCCCTTGAACCCGAGGCGGCGCAAGAGTCGATATGTCGCAGGCTCGAGGGTCGCGCGGAACCGGGTCCCGTAGAAGGCCTGGCTGACCATGACGCACTGCAGCCCTCGCGCGATCGCCCGCCGGTACGGGGCGAGATCCTTCGGCCGGATCCGTGCGTCGACGTGCGGGCGCTCGTCCGTCGAGATCGCTGCAGAGCCGAGGCCGGGGAAGTGCTTCGCACACGCTGCGTCACCGAGCCCGCGCGCGAAGGCGTCGGCGTACTCCGGCGAGCTGAACTCGCGGGAGCCGAGCGGCCCGTCGCTCGTGTCGAACACGGGCCCGAAGTCGACGTCGATGCCGGCAGCGCGCAGCGCGGCGCGCGTCGCACGGCCGGCAGCGAGCGCGCCCGCCGCACTCGTATAGGCGCGTGCGGCCGCGAACGGCGCGGCGTCCGGTAACGCCTTGACTGGGCCGCCCTCTTGGTCGGCGAACCTGATGTGCGAAGCGCCGGTGAAGATGCCCGGCCGTTCGGTCGTGACGACCAAGAGAGCTGCCTTTTGCTGAGCCGTGAGGGCGACGACCGCCGCCGCAGCGACACCGGCGATACCGTGCACTCGGCGCTACGCGCCCGGCCTAGTCCTGGGCCCCGACGCCGTACCCGTCATACGATTCCGGCTTGACCTTGACGATCACGCGCTCCTCGCCCGGCTGGAGCCACGGGTATGTGTCCTCACCGAGGTACTTCTTCGCCATTGCGTCGATGTGCTCGCCGCCGTGCTCGGTGTCGAACTCGACCGCTTTCCCGTACACCGTGACGTAACCGCTCTGGAGGTTCTCACTGGGCAGCACCGTGATCGCGATCCACGGATCCCGTTGGAGGTGCTTGTACTTCGCCCGGATCGTGTTGGTGTTGAACATGACGTGCTCCCCGTCGGTGTCCACCCAAACCGGTGTCGAGTGAGGCGTGCCGTCGGCGCGGCGCGTCACCACGGTGCCGAAGTTCTTGCCGCTGAAGAGCTGCTTGACGTTGTCCGGCAATGCCATTCGTATCCTCCTCGTCGATATGCGGACGATACTCACGGTCGGTTCGAGAGGCGTTGCGTGGGTCGACCGCGCCGGGTCGGCCCACGCAACCGTGATCCCTATTTCTTGCCTGCGGTCTTCTTCGCCGGCGCCTTCTTCTTCGCGGAAGGCGTCGCGCGCGACGACCGTGCCGCCGCCTTCATCCGCGCGGCGGGCATCCCGGCCGGCTTGGCGGCAGCCGGCTTCGGGAACGGCAACGGCTTGAGCGGGATCCGCACCGAGCCGAGCCCGGCGAAGTACGCCGCCGAATCCGTTCCGACGCCGAAGACGTCGGTGCGGTAAGCCGACCACGTCGTCGCCGAGAGCGGCGCGCCGAGCCTCGGCTCGACGAGGACGCCGCCCTGCGATTGCCAGCCGCTCCAGTGCGCTCCGTCCCACGCCTGGTGGTACAGAGCCGAGTCCGTGCCGATCGTGAACAGGTCGATGCGGTTCGGCGCCCACGATGTCGCCGCGATCTCGCTGTGGCAGACACCGCCGAGCGACTCCCAGCCACCCCACGCGTGCCCGTCCCACCAACGGTGCCAACACGCGTGATCCTCGCCGAGCGCGAAGACGTCGAGACGGCCTTCGTCCCAGGAGACGACGGTCGGATCGGAGGTGAGGATGCCGCCGAGCGACTCCCAGCCACCCCACGCGTGCCCGTCCCACCAACGGTGGTAGAGCGCGCGATCGGTGCCGACACCGAACAGGTCGATCCGGTTCGGCCCCCAACAGGCGGCCGCGATCTTGCCCATCAGGATCCCGCCGAGCGACTCCCACCCGCCCCAGGCGTGTCCGTCCCACCAGCGGTGCCAGCACGCGTTGTCCTCGCCGAGCGCGAACACGTCGATCCGGTCGGGCGCCCACGAGACAGCGGTCGGCTGTGAGGTGAGCACGCCGCCGAGGCCTTCGAAGCCGCCCCAGTGCGCGCCGTCCCACCAGCGGTGATAGAGCCCGGAATCGGTGCCGACAACGAAGACGTCGAGCCGACCGGGCTCCCAACTGACGACCGACGGCGCGGACTCGCAGATGCCGCCGAGCGACTCCCAGCCGCCCCAGTGGGCGCCGTCGTACCAGCGGTGGTACAGCGCGGAGTCGGTGCCGATGGCGAACGAGTCGAACCGGCTCGGCCCCCAGGAGACGGTTACCGGCGCCGATTCGACGATCCCTCCGAGCGACTGCCAGCCGTGCCAGAGCTCGATACCGTCGGAGCGCGGGAACGCGTTGTCGGTGCCGGCGATTCCGGACGGGGTGCCGGCGGGCCAGTGCCGATCGGCAAACGCCTTGAAGTCGGCGTACGCAGTGGTGCGACCGGTCAGGCGCTGATACGTCTGCGCGAGCGTCGCCTGGTTCTTCCCCGCCTTGACGATCTTCGCCCAGCTCAACCCGAGCTGGTAGCGGAGATAGAACAGGAAGAACGTGCCGGCGCCGATCGAGACGTAGTTCCGGTCGGTGTTCTCGGTATTGCCGATCCAGTCCGGTCGGCCGTTGTCGAGCCACGAGGCAGCCGTCGCAAAGCCGTCGAGCGCATCCGGATACATGATCTCGGCCATGACCCGTGAAAGCGCCTCGCCGTGGCTTTGGCCACAGCCCCAGCCCGTGTAGGCAGCCTCGAAGCACTCCTCCTCTTCTGCGACGACCAGCATCCGGACCGTGTCGGCACTGGTCGAGGCATCGGCGCCGCAGTGCATCTCGGTTGCGGCGCAGTTTGCGTGGTACGCGCCACCGACGTTGGTGACGATGTAGACGTTGAACGGCATGTTCGGCGGCGTGATCCCGCCGAAGTACCCCTGGAGCCGGAAGAACTCCGCCTCGCAGGTGGCGAGCGCCGCGTCGGCCAACGTCGGGCCGGCCGCGCCGAGCGCGTTCTCGTAGTAGACGTTGAAGTGCGGCGTCGAGCCGCGCTTCGTGTACGGACCGCCGTCACGCACCACCTGCAGCGTCTCGGGCGGAATCTCGACACCGTCCTTCACCAGCACGTGAAGGGGTGCGATCTTCGTAGGCACGGGCACCTCCTTGGTAGGGAGGCTCGTAGCGGAGCTGCCGCACCGCCCCGTGCGAGCGATCGACTGAGCTTCGAATCTACGACCTTCCTCTACGCCTTGTCAAAACGGTCCACGAAGCACAAGATTCGGCAACACACGAACCTGCGGTCCCCTGGAGAGCGTTTCTGCGGCAAATGCTCGATCCTGTCCCCGATTACCTGAACTGCCCCGAGTGCGGAACGTCGGTGTCGGCGGCCGCCATCGGCTCGCACGCCTGCGACGACCGTCACCGCCGCGAGCACCACGACCGCACCGCGACGGCGCAGGTGGCAGAGCTCGAGGCCGACATCCGCAGCTTCCTCGAGAGCCCGCACGGCCGGTTCGAGCTCTTCTACGCCCAACGCACGCGCCGCCGGGCGAGCTGACGCCCGGACGTTTGCCGTCGCGTCAGGCTGTACATCGCGCCGCCGAGCTTGACTCCTACCCCTCGGGTCGTTTATTCATACTGCACAGTGAGCGCGCGCCGCGACCACCGTCAGCTCGTCGGCCTGATCGGGGTCGGAAACATGGGTGCAGCCGTCGGGGAGCGGCTCCTCGCTGCCGGACACGACCTCGTCGTCCACAACCGGAGCCGCGATAAGACCGAGACGCTCGCGAGCCGCGGCGCCGTGGTCGCAGAGACGCCGGCCGATCTCGCCGCCGCCGCGGCTGTCGTCTTCACATCACTCTCCGACGACGCCGCCTTGGAAGCCGTCGCCGGGGAGGTCGCGGGCGTCGCACGCCCGGGCGCCGTCCTCGTCGACCTGAGCACCGTCTCGCCGACGGCGTCCGCGCGCGTCGCCGCGCTCGCCGACCACGCGTCGCTCGCGTATCTGCGCGCGCCGGTCAGCGGCAACCCCGCGGTCGTGCGCGCGGGAAACGTGAGCTTCATCGTCTCCGGCCCGCGCGAGGCGCTCGAGCAGGTCGAGCCGCTGCTGCGCGCGATCGGGCGCGCCGTCATCTTCGTCGGCGAGGGCGAGCAGGCCCGCGTCGTCAAGTTGGCGATCAATCTCGTGATCGGCGGGCTCGCTCAGCTCATGGCGGAGGCGCTCGTGCTCGGAGAGGCGTCCGGCGTCTCGCGCGCGGCATTGCTCGAGACGATGGGAGAGTCTGCGGCCGGCGCGCCGTTCGTCAAGTACAAGACGGAGCCGCTGCTCCGGGACGACTACTCGGCCACGTTCACGACGCGCCTCATGGAGAAGGACCTCGACCTCGTGCTCGCTGCAGCCGAGGACGCGGGTGTGCGACTCCCGCTCACCGAGGAGATCAAAGGGCTCGTCCGTTCGGCGATCGACGCCGGCTACGGCGACGACGACTTCATGGCGCTCTTTCCGCATCTGCAGAACGCCGGCGACGGGGCCGTCGTATGACGAACGGCGACTCGGGCACCCGCAAGCTCGCGGACGGCATGCCGTCGTACCGGCTCCTGCGCCGCGAGGACATCCAGCTGAACGAAGCGCTGCCGGGCCACGCGAACGGCCTCAAGAGCTGCCGTCTCGTCGACGGCTCGCTCGGCTCCACGCACATGGCGCTCACGCTCGTCTCGCTCGAGGCCGGACACGTCGACACGCACCTGCACTCGTTCGAGACGGGGTTCTACGTGCTCGAGGGGGAGCCCGTGCTCTACCTCGACGGCCGCGGAATTGCGCTCCAGCCCGGTGCGTGCGGCGCCGTTCCCGTGGGCGTGCCGCACGCGTTCCGCGCCGACGAAAGCGCGCGCTGGATCGAGATGGTCGCCCCGCGCCCACGACCGGACGGGAGCGACACATTCTTTCTCGGCGCGACGCCCGAGACGCCGCCGGAGCCGCTGGACGTGCGCGATCCGCGCAACCGCAATCTCTTCCTCCTCAGCGACGGCCAGATGGACCTCGACGTCCTCAAGCGCGGCGCCGCAGTCGGAGCGCCGACGGTGTCCGCGAGCATGGCCACCGCGGTTCTCGCGTACAGCGGCATCGCCGTGAAGATGCTCGTCGACCAGCGGCTCGACGCACAGCTCCACACGATGTTCATGGTCGACTACCAGCCGGGCGCCGTTGCGCACCCGCACGATCATCCCTTCGAGGAGTCGTACTACATGCTCGAAGGCGAGATCGATGTCGTTGCCGACGGAGACCGTTACACGCTCCGACCGGGCGACTTCTTCTGGACCGCGACGGGTTGTGTCCACGCGTTCTACGAAGTGCAGGGCGCGTACGTCCGCTGGCTCGAGACCTCTGCGCCCGGACCGCCCGCGCGGCACTCGTACCGCTTCTCGCGCGACTGGGATTACCTCGCCGAGCAACTCGGTTAGACGCACCGCTACCGTCAGAGGAGGTGAACGCCATGGACCGCACGTTCGAGCTCGCGAAGGTCGGCAGCCGCCTGCGCGAAGAGCGCGAGCGGCGTGGAATCAGCCTGCGCGAGCTCGCGCGACGCGTCGGCGTGTCGCCGAGCCTCGTGTCGCAGATCGAGCTCGACCGCGTCAATCCGTCGGTGAGCACGCTCTACGCCCTCGTCACCGATCTCGGCATGACCATGGGCGACGTCTTCGGCGACAACGCGCAGGAGGCGCCGCGTCCCTCCACGTCGACGCGCGACCACGATGGGCTCGTCACGCTCCCCGACACACGCCGCGTCATCGACCTCGCGTCGGGTGTGCGCTGGGAACGGCTGACTCCCCACACGGATCCCGAGATCGAGTTCCTGCACGTCGTCTACCCGGTCGGAGGAGAGTCCTGTCCGGCGGACGCGCTTCTCACCCACGGCGGCCGCGAGTACGGCTACGTCACGAGCGGCATGCTCGGCGTGCGCGTCGGCTTCGACGAGTACGAGCTCGGGCCGGGCGGCTCGATCGCGTTCGACTCTTCCTCTCCGCACCGCCTCTGGACGATCGGCGACGAGCCGGCGAGCGCCGTGTGGGTCGTCGTCGGCCGCGCCGCCGACCCGCGCAGCGCGCTCTAGCCCACCGTCGAGGGGATACCGCGCACCTTGCGCCGAGCGGCGCGCGCTCGCGACGCGAGCTCGGGCGCCTGGTAGAGCGCCAACGCGAGCAGGATCAACACGCCGATCGTCATGTCGGCGTACTCCGTCGGCTGCTGGAAGAGCGGCAGGACGTTGTCGATCTCGGTCAGGAAGAAGGCCGCGAGAAGCGTGCCGACGTACGACCCCTTGCCGCCGGCGAGGCTCGCCCCGCCGAGGACGGCTGCTGCGATGCTCTCGAGCGCCTGGTTGCCGACGATCGGCGAGCCGATCTGCACCTCCGCCGCAAGGTAGAACCCGGCGACGGCCGCGAACACCGAACAGGCGACGAAGGCGAGCACGACGACGCGCCCGGTCGATCGCCCGAGCCGCCGCGAGGAGGTCGCGTCGAGGCCGACTGCGCGGAACGCGAGGCCCCCCGACGTCCGGTAGAGCCACATGTCCGCGGCGAGCGCCAGCACCACCACACCGACGAACGCGAGCGGCAGGAAGGAGACGCCTTTCGTCAGCGTCGACGTGACGTCCGTGTTGATCGCGCCCGTTGGGTAGCTCCGCAGCAGAAGCGAGGCGCCTTCGAGGATGCTCAGCGTCCCGAGCGTCGCGATGATCGACGGCAGGCGGAACACGCGGATCAGCAACGCGTTGAAGACCCCGGTCGCGAGCCCGACGCCCACCACTGCGAGCGCCCCCGGGAAGAGGGCAGCCGTGGACATGCCCGGCGTGAGCGTGAAGGACGCCGTGACGACGCACATCGTCATCAGCGCCGCGACCGACACGTCGAAGCCGCCGACGAGCAATGCTGTCGCCTGCCCCATCGAGACGAGAACGAGCGGCATCGCCTCCAGCAGCAGGCTGTTCACGTTCGAGCTGCTGAGGAACGCCGACTGTGATGCCGCCGCGTATGCCCCGAGCGCGACGATCAGCAGCGTCATCAACGCCGGCGGCAGGAATCCGCGCCTCACGCCACTGTCCCCCCCACGCGCGCAGCGGGTGACCCGACGATCGCCTCGACGATCCGACGCTCGCTCAGCGCGTCGGCCGCAATCTCCTCGACGATCCGCCCCCGCGACATCACGAGCACGCGGTCGCAGAGCCCGGCCAGCTCGAGCGGGTCGCTCGATTTGACGACGAGGGCGACGCCTTCGTCCGCCTTCGCGCGAAGCGCTTCGTAGATGTCGAAGCGCGCACCCACGTCGACCCCTTGCGTCGGCTCGTCGGCGAGGATGACCTTCACGTCGCCGCGCAGGAACGGCCGCATGAGCGAGACCTTCTGCTGGTTTCCGCCGGACAGCGACTGGATCGGCTGCTCGGCCGAGCTCATCCGCACGCGAAGCCGGCGAACGAGCTCGCCGATCGCGTCGCGTTCGCTCGACCGCCCGACGACGCCCAGCCGCGCGAGCCGACGCAGGACCTGAACCGTCGCGTTCGCGCGGACGCTCAGGACCGGGAAGAGTGCTTCGCCGCGGCGGTCGCCGCTGAGCAGCACGACGCCTGCGCGAAGCGGTCCGATCGGCGACGAGATATCGAGCTCCGTCCCGTCGCAGGCTGCGCCGCCGGCCGCGCGCTCGATTCCCGCGAGCGCGCGCAGGAACGGCACCTGGCCGTTCCCTTCCGCGCCGGCGATGCCGACGACCTCACCCTTGCGGACGAGGAGGTCGACGGGGCCGAAGCGCTCGCCGCAGAGACCGGAAACCTCGAGCAGCACATCGGCGTCGGCGCGCGGCTGCCGTCGCTCCGGAAAGGCGACGGCGAGCGGACGCCCGATCATCATCGCGACGATGTCGTCTTCCGAGACGTCGGCGGCGTCGTGCGTGCCTTGACCGACTCCGTCGCGGAGCACGGTGAGGCGGTCCGCGACCGCGAGCACCTCGGGCAGCCGGTGGCTGACGTACACGATCGCCACGCCGGCGCGCGCCTGCTCGAGCACGAGCTCGTGGAAGCGTTCCACGTCCTGCGGACCGAGCGCGGTCGTCGGCTCGTCGAGGAGCAGCACCTTCGGCCGCGTCAGCAGCGCCTTCGCGAACTCGAAGAGCTGTCGCTGGGCGAGGGACAGCGATGCCGCCGTCGCGTGGACGTCCACGTCGAGCTGGAACGGCGCCAGCGTCGCGTCGGCCCAGGACGCGAGTTGACGGTGCGGCGGCCGCACGCCGTCGGGCACGGCGAGGTAGAGGTTCTCCGCGACCGTCAGGTCGAGGACGTGCGAGTAGTCCTGGTAGGCGATGCCGAGCCCGAGCCGGCGGGCCGCCGCCGGCGAGGCCCGCGGGAGCCGGCGGCCGCCGATCTCGACCACGCCCGCATCGAGAGCGAGGAATCCGCTGGCAATCCCGAGCAAGGTCGACTTCCCAGACCCGTTCTCCCCGACGAGCGCGTGGATCTCGCCGACGCGGCACTCGACGCTGACGTCACGGAGAGCCTGAACCGCTCCGAACGCCTTCGAGACGCTGCGCAGTGAGAGCGCTGTGGGGCTCACGGGCCTGGGGGTCGACATCGTTCGTTCGTCTACCGATTCCTCCTAGGGGTACATCTGGTGCAACAGGCTCAACGGGATGAGCGAGGTGCCCGACGCCGTGCCGGGATAGCCCTTGAGGCACATGTCCCGCTTCGTCTGCTGCTGGAGCTGGATCGGGAACACGATCGTCGGCGGGATCTTCGCTCCGGCCAGCTTCATCATGTCGGCCGTCAGCGCGAGCCGGATCTGGGGGTTGCCTGCAGAGAAGTAGTAGATCTGCAGCTTCGGGTCCTTCAGCTTGTCCGCGAGGCAGCCCATGCCGGCCTCATCGGTGCGATACGTGAACACGCCCTGGTACGGGATGTTCGCGGCCTTGTACGCCGTGTAGCCGCCCTGCGACATGAACAGCGCGTCCTCGTAGCTCAGTCCCGCCAGGTTGGGCGTCTTCGCGAGGATGCCGGCGACGATCCCCTGCACCTTCGACGGATCCCAGTTCGTCGGGTCGTTCGCGACGACGTTGATGTTCGGGCTGAGCGCCTTCTGCTCGCACGTCTGCCACCCGGCCGAGAGCGGGTTGCCGGGGAAGCCGCCGAGGAACGCGATGTTGCCGGACTTGACCTTCGTGTTCATGACGTTCGCGAACGCCTTGCCGAGCTTGCACGTGTCCTCACCGACGACGGTCGTGTAGTTCTTGCCCGGGCCGGTCACGTATCCCCACGCGTACGTGGAGACCGGGATGCCCGCCTTCGTCGCCTCCTGGAACACTGGGATCATCGCGTCGCCGAAGTCCGGATAGGTGACGATCGCGTTCACGTGCTGCGCGATCACGGACTTGAAGTCGGCGATCGCCTGGTTCAGGTCGGAATGGGCGCTCCGGTAGATGATCTTGCCGATCTGCGGATACGTGAGCGCCTCGAGGATGAACTCCATCTTCGACATCTGGCGGAACGTGTTCTCACCGAAGCCCTCGACGTATGCGACGGTGAGCTTGCCGCCGGTGCCGGTGCTGCAGCCGTTGTTCTTCCAGCACGAGAGTGCCAGCGCATAGTTGACCTTCTTCGTCGAGCGGCCGAGCGACGCGAGTGCGATGTCGCGCGCCGTCTTGTTCGACGGTAGGAGGTTGGCGTGGAACAAGGCGTGCGTGAGCGTCGAGGCCGGCGCCTTGTAGATCTCGCCGAAGCCGCCGCCGCTGCCGATCATCTTCGCGCCGCCGACCACTCCCGAGGGGCCGGACGTCTTGCTTCCGCCGCTTCCGCCGCTTGCCGTCGCCGCCACCGTCAGTGCCGCGGCTGCGATCGCGAGCGCCACGACCATCAGGCGCTTCCGTCTCATCTGTGACTCCTTCCGTCGGTGCATCGATTGCCTCCTTTGACCCTCAAGCCGCCGCTCGTGGCGGCGGCGCGACCGGGCGAAGCCACCGACCGAGCAGCAACGCGGCCCGGTCCCCCGAAACGATCATCCCCGCGACGATCGCGGCGCCGAAGACGATGTACTGCATCGCCGCCGACAGCCCCATCGTCACCAGCATCTGCGTCAGGAACGTCAACGCGAGCGCGGCGACCCAGGTCGACGTCGCGCTCGCGAGGCCGCCCGAGAGTGCGGCGCCGGCGATCACGACGGCCGCGATCGGCGCAAGGAGATACGCCGAGCCGAACGCCGGGTCGATGCTCTGCCGAACGCCTGCGAGCAGGACGGCGGCAACCGCGTAGAGCAAGCCGGCCGCCGCGTACGCGAGCACGACGTGCGTCCGAACGCGGAGGCCCGCGATCCACGCAGCCCGCGGGTTGGCGCCGACCGCCTGGAACCGTCGACCGCCCGTCGTGTAGCGCAGGACGAGCGCAACCACGATCGTCAGTGCGGCGCCGGTCCAGAAGACGGTGCTGATCCCGAGCGGCTTCGAGGTCGCCCACGAGGAGAGGCCCGACGGAACGAGCGGCTGGTTCGTGACGTGGTCGCGCGAGTACTTGCTGCTCCAGGCGAGCACGATCTGGCCGACCGCGAGCGTGACGATCAACGGGTTCAGCCGGAGCAGGCCCACGAAGATGCCGTTGACGAGCCCGACCGCGACGCCGAGAGCGAGGCAGGCGAGAATCGCCGGCGCGAGACGGTGGTCGGAACCGGCACCGACGCCCGCGATCAGGTTGCCGCCGAAAGAGACGACGCCGGGCGTCGACAGGTCGATGCCCGCATGCATGACGACGAGCATCTGCCCGAGCGCTGCCACGGCGAGCACCGTCGCGTCGGGCAGGACGAACGACCACGAGGTGTTGCCGAGCGCGTGGGGCGCGACGACCGACGCGACGACGAAGAGCGCCGCCGTCGCGAACCAGACCGGCAGGAAGCGGGCGGCGACCGCTGCGGTTGCGACGAGTGAAGCGCCGGACGCGCCCGCCGAGCCTCGGAGCCGGCGTGGCGGTGGAGAGGCGGCTGCCACGTCATATTCTCAGCAGGTACGCCGAGCAGTGTCAATGATGGCTGAACGTTTCTTCCCGCTGCGTTGACGAGAGCCGCGACAACCGTTTATGGTCGCTGTACATGCGGCGGCGCACGCGTGGCCGCAATTGGCCCTGTCCGCTTCAGATAAGGAGAGAGCGATGAGCTCGCAGCGGCTTCTGATCCGCAACGGCTTCGTCGTCTCGATGGACCCGAGCGTCGGCGACATCGCGCGCGGCGAGGTTCTCGTCGAGGACGGCAAGATCGTGGACGTCGGGCGGGATCTCGGGGTCTCGGACGCCGAGCAGGTCGACGCGACCGGGATGATCGTGATGCCCGGCTTCGTCGACACGCACCGGCACACGTGGCAGACGCCGGTCCGCGGCGTCCTCCCGTCGTGCACGCTCGACCACTACTTCGCGGTCATGCTCGGCCAGGTCGGCGGCTTCTATCGCCCCGAGGACGTGTACGTCGGCAACTGGGCCGGGTCCCTCGAGGCGCTCAACGCGGGCGTCACGACGTTGCTCGACTGGTCGCACATCAGCAACACGCCCGACCACTCGGATGCGGCGATCCAGGGTTTGAAGGAGGCCGGCATCCGGGCGGTCTACGCGAACGGGATGCCGACCGGCGGCGAGTGGTGGTCGTTCAGCGAGCTCAATCACCCGGACGACATCCGCCGCATCCGCGACACGTACTTCTCGTCCGACGACGGGCTGCTCACGCTCGCGATGGCGGCGCGCCAGCCCGGAAACTCGAACTTCGACGTTGCAAAGCACGACTGGGCGCTCGCGCGCGAGCTCGGCATCCCGATCAGCGTCCACGTCGGCATGCGCCTGCACAACCTCCACTACCAACCCGTCAAGGACATGCACGACCTCGACCTGATGGGCCCCGACATCTGTTACATCCACATGACCGACCTGACCGACCAGGAGCTCGACTGGATCGCGGAGACGGGCGGAAAGGCGTCGATCGCGCCGTACGTCGAGATGTTGATGGGTCACGGCCCGCCTCCGATCGGCAAGATGCTCGCGCGCGGCGTCCGCCCCTCGCTCAGCATCGACGTCGTCTCGAGCGTTCCAGGCGAGATGTTCACGCAGATGCGGACCGCGCTCGCGTACGACCGGATCCTGGAGTTCACCGACACGCCCGACGTCGCCTTCGCACCGACGCTCACGCACACCGACGTGCTCGAGTTCGCGACGATCGACGGCGCGCGGTCGATCATGCTCGACCACAAGGTCGGCTCGCTCACGCCGGGCAAGCAGGCTGACATCGTCCTGCTGCAGACAGACGCAATCAACACCGCGCCCGTGCTCGACCCGAAGGGCACCATCGTCACCTTCGCGGACACCTCGAACGTCGACACGGTCTTCGTCGCAGGCAACGCCGTGAAGCGCGGCGGCGAGCTCGTCGGCGTCGACGTGAAGTCGGTGATCCGCAAGCTCGAGGAGTCGCGGAACCACATTCTCTCGCAGGGAGGGCTCCTGCCCGACTGGTGCGCGGAGCCGGCGGCCGTCTAGCTATTCACCGGGGCGGGCCCACACGCCGGGCCCGCCCCTCGAACAAGGAGCAGGCAGAGAATGGCGAACGGCAGCGTCGTGATCGTCGGCGGGACCCGCGGTCTCGGCAGAGAGGTTGCACAGCACTACGCGGACGCGGGCCGTGACGTCGTCATCACCGGACGGGAGCAGACGGCGTGCGATGCCTGCGCGGCCGAGATCGGCGGGTCGACCCGCGCGATCGCGCTCGATCTCGCGGAGCCGCACACGATCGCCGAGCGGCTCGGCGACCTCGGCGACGTCCAGTATCTCGTCCTCGTCGCGATCGACCGCGACTCGAACACCGTGAAGGATTACGACATCGACGCGGCGGTCCGGCTCGTGACGCTGAAGCTCGTCGGCTACACCGAGGTGATCCATGCGCTCGCGTCGCGCTTCACCGCCGATTCCGCGATCCTCATGTTCGGCGGCCTCGCGCGCGACCGCCCCTATCCGGGCTCGACGACGGTCACGACGGTGAACGGCGGCGTGACGTCGCTCGTGCGCACGCTCGTCGGCGAGCTGGCGCCGACGCGCGTGAACGCGCTGCACCCGGCGATCGTGGGCGACAGCCCGCAGTGGCGCGACATGCCCGCCGAATCGCACGACGCGCTCGTCCGGCGGACGCCGATCGGGCGGCTCGTCACCATGGCGGAGGTCGTGGCCGCCTCACGCTTCCTGCTCGAGAACGGCGCCGTCAACGGCATCAACCTCGCCGTCGACGGTGGCTGGCTCTGCACCTGAGCTCGACCTAGAAGGTCGGCTTCGCCGTCATGTCGAGCACGATCAGCAGAAGGAGCACGGTGTCGAAACGGAACACGGTGAAGAGGCGGCGTACGCGTCGTGCGACTTCCTCCGACTGCGGCCCGAGCGCCTCGGCGGCGCGGTCGATCCTGCCGAGCTCCGGGCCGACGAAGAGGACACCGACACCGGTTGCGATCGCCCAGCCGGCGAGCGCGAGGTCGATCCAGACGACGCCCCACCCCCAGCTGCCCTTCTCGACCAGCGCGGCACCGAACGCGAACACCGCGAATGCGGCAGGGGTGTAGAGGCGCGGACCGATCCACGCGCCGAGCTTGCCGATCGCAGCGAGCGTGTCGCCGTCACCGCGCCGCTCGAAGACGATCCCGAGCGTCGTCAGGGTGACGTCGCCGCCGACCCAGATGACGATCGCGACGACGTGGAGAGCCTTGAAGACGCTGTAGGAGTCGGGAGCGAACCACAGGAGCACGACCACGCCCGCAACGAGCGCGATGCCGGCGAGCATCGCCGACAGCGCAGTGCGCGGGCGCTGCTCCGCGGCCGTCGAGACCCCGTCCATCGCAACACCGTTTCACCATTCGATCGAAATTTCCAGCCGCGAGCAGGGCGCGATCCTCCCGTGGCGGAAGGACCAGCTCTGGTCGTACCGAACCGCGCGGTATGCCGCATGTGCCCAGTGCGTTTGGTGAGGACGCGTTCGGGCGACGCGCTGAGGCCGCGGCGCGCTTCTTCGGGACGCCGAAATACATCGCCGGCCAGACGATCGCCGTCGTCGCATGGATCGCGGTAAACGCCGTTGCGGTCAGCTTTCGCTGGGACCCCTATCCGTTCATCCTGCTGAATCTCGCCTTCTCGACGCAGGCCGCCTATGCGGCACCGCTGATCCTGCTCGCGCAGACCCGCCAGGCCGACAGAGACAAGAACGCGCTCGACCACCTCGAGGCGCACCGCGAAGCGATCATGCGCCACATGCAAGAACGCGAGTCGGCGATCAAGGAGGAAACCACCGCGCTGAAGCTGCTGATCGAGGCGAACACCGTCCTCACCCAGGAAGACAAAGCCCTGACCGAAACGATCGAGGCGTTGACGCGCGAGATCCACGCACGCCTGCCGGGCGCGTAGAGCCGCCGGACGCTCGCATGCCCATCGAGCGCCCGGCCCTCTCGGGGTGTCAGGCGATTGCCGGCTCCCTCGCCTCCGCCGCCTTGCCGGACTCGTTGTCGGTGGCGCCCGGATTCGCGGGGTGGACGACGACGACGGGGCACGGTGCGTGGTGGATGCACTGCTGGCTCACCGAGCCGAGCATCAGCCCTGCGAACCCGCCGTGTCCGCGTGAACCGACAACGAGCAGATCGCCCGGCGCGGCTTGGCGTACGAGGACTTCGGCTGCCGAACCCTGGACGACCTGGCGTTCGATCTCGACTTCCCGTTCTCATTCTCATTCTCATTCATGGCGTTGCTCCTTTTCCGCACTGCAGGCTGGTAGGTCTTTGGTCGCATGCTCACGAACGGGTCTTCGATCGCGGGAGTCCACGGCGCAGCACTTCGGCGAGCACGACCGCGTCGTTGTGCTCGCTGTCGTGAGCGGAGTAGACGAGGGTGAGCGTGCCCGTCCGCGCACGGCGCCTGAGCTCCGTCAGCCGCGGCCGGGCGTGACGAAGCTCGGCGATGTAGCGTCGGCGGAACTCGGTGAAGCGGCTCGGCTCGTGGCCGAACCACTCCCGGAGCTCGGTGCTCGGCGCCAGCTCCTTCTCCCACTCGTCGAGCTTCGCCTTCTGCTTGGAGACGCCGCGCGGCCAGAGCCGATCGATCAGAACCCGGTAGCCATCCGACGGCGAAGCGGCGTCGTAGGCTCGTTTCAGCCGGACGTCCATGGCTGCTCCTCGGGCGCGTTCGCCGCGTTCGTGGCGCGGAAGACCACGACCGGGCAGGGGGCATGCTGGGCGCACTGGTGGCTGACCGAGCCCAACAGCAGCGCGGCGAAGCCACCGTGTCCGCGCGATCCGACCACCAGTAAGTCGTGTTCGGAGACAGCGTCGATCAGGACCTGCGCCGCAGGCCCCTGCACGATTGCCCGTTCAACCTCGACGTCGTCGGTGTCGCCGAGCACGGCCAGCGCGTGGTCGAGGACCGTCTCCGCCGCCTGCTGGGCAGTGGTCGTTGCGTCGGCGGCATCGAGCTCGGCGGCCCCGGCCGTGTAGGGGTAGCCGACGAGCGCGGGCACGAGCGCGTGGAGGTAGATCCACGAGTGGATCGCGCGCAGCCGCACGTTGCGCACGCGGGCTTCCTCGAGCGCCCAGCGGAGCGCTTCGAGCGAGCCGGCCGAACCATCCACCCCGACGACCACCGTCGAGGCGGCTGCGAGTCGTGCTTCTCTCCGGTGCGCCGTCAGATGACGCCTCATCGCCGGGCGAGCCTCCGGCCGCTTTCGCTTGCCGGCGGTGTGTAGTCGAGCTGGTAGTGGTGGTAGAGGTCCGACTCGTCTCGCTGCGAAAGCTCACCGCCGTCGAGCGCGATCTCCGGCGCGTCCTTGACTTGCTTACTCGAGACCGGCACCTGCAGGTTGTCGGGCCCGATTGTGATCCCGCCGAGCGGAACGAAGGTGAGATGTCGTCCGATCAGCCCTTCCTTGACGGTGCCGAAGATCGGCTCGTCTGTCTCGACGTCGACGTAGACGTCTTCCAGCTTTCCGATCTTGTCGCCCTCGCGGTCGACGAGCTCCGTGCCGCGCCATTCGGCGATGTTCCGGTGGGTGACCATCACGTGTCCTCTCTCAACTACAGCGTCGGTGGCGGCCGCGTCTTACGACCGTTTGAGAACTGCTCCGACCCGCTTTGCTGAGGGCGGACGTCACCGGCTGGTTTCTTCGGCCGGTAAACACTCCACGCGAGTCACTCGCTCCGACTCGCTGACACGAATTGTATCGCATGACGTTGCAGCACGCGGTACGCGCTACACTCCGATTCACGACGCCTTACTGATCGGCGTCATCGTGCAGCGGCTGCCACAAGAGTTTGGCTCCGCAGAACGCCCATCCTCAGCAGAGCAGGTCCGGGCAGTCGTCGACCAGGACGTCACGGTCGACGAGGGAGTGTCGCGCTGAGGAGGAGAGAAGGTGGCCACGATCAGTACCACCACCCGCTGCGGGTTGGAGCACCGAGAGGCCGAGCGGTATCTCCGTCGGCGCCGCGTGCTGCTCGTCGATGACGACGCCGCGATCCGCGTGATCTGCTCGCTCAACCTGCGGGCCGCAGCGTTCGAGGTCACCGAGGCCGCGGACGGCCTGCAAGGGCTCGAGCAGGCGACGCGGCACCCGCCCGACCTGATCCTCTCCGACCTACGGATGCCGGGGCTCGACGGCTTCGCCCTCGCCGAGGCCCTCAGTCGTGTCGAGGCGACGCGTGCCGTGCCGATCGTCTTCCTGAGCGGCGAGACCGGGGCCGCCGAGCGGATGCGCGCCTACGCGCTCGGCGTCGCAGGCTTCGTCACGAAGCCGTTCGACTCGAGCGCGCTCGTCGCACTCCTCGCCGGCGTGATCGAGAGGACCGCGGCCGCCTAGATGCGTCGACCTTCCCCGCACATCCTGCGCGCGACGTGCCTCGTCCTCGCAGTGGTCTGGTTCGGCTTCAACTTCTTCGGACTGCACAGGCATTCGCCCGCGCACACGACGAAGAGCACGGATCTGTCACAGCTGATCGCGCGCGTGCGGACGAAGCCGCGCTCCGTCGACCGGGTTGTCTTCGATCCCGGTGCGCTGCGGGTGTCGGCGACGCTCGCCGGCGGCGACATGCTGCAGGCGAACTATCCGAGCGACCAGTCGGCGCTCGCTCTGCAAACGCTCCTCGAGCGGCAGCGGGTCGACTTCGCCGCGAAGGCGCCGAGCCATGGTTCTGTTCTGACATCGATCCTCGTCTCGCTGCTGCCGATCCTCCTGCTCGCGGCGATCTGGATCCTCGTGATGCGGCGGATGCGCGGCGGCGCCGGCGGGCTCGGCCAGATCATGAGCTTCGGCAAGCACAAAGCGACACGACTCGCGCCCGATATGCCCAAGGTCGGCTTCAAGGACGTCGCCGGCGTCGACGAGGCGGTCGAGGAACTGCAAGAGATCAAGGAGTTCCTCGCCGACCCGAGACGGTTCCAGGCACTCGGCGCCCGCATCCCCAAAGGCGTGCTGCTCTACGGACCGCCCGGCACCGGCAAGACCCTGCTCGCCCGCGCCGTCGCCGGCGAGGCGGGTGTTCCCTTCTTCTCGATCTCCGGCTCCGACTTCGTCGAGATGTTCGTCGGCGTCGGCGCCAGCCGCGTCCGCGACCTGTTCAAGGAGGCCAAGGAAGCCGCTCCCTGCATCGTCTTCGTCGACGAGCTGGACGCCGTCGGCCGCCATCGCGGCGCCGGCATCGGCGGCGGCAACGACGAACGCGAACAAACGCTCAACCAGCTGCTCGTCGAGATGGACGGCTTCACCGCCAACCAGAACATCATCCTGATCGGAGCGACCAACCGACCCGACGTCCTCGACCCTGCCCTTTTGCGCCCCGGCCGTTTCGACCGGCAGGTCGTCGTCGACCGGCCCGACCGCCGCGGCCGCCGCGACATCCTCGCCGTCCACGCGAAGGGCAAGCCACTCGCGCCCGGGATCGACCTCGACACGCTCGCGGCCGGAACGCCCGGCTTCACCGGCGCCGAGCTCTCGAACCTGATCAACGAGGCTGCACTCCTCGCCGCCCGCCGCGGGTTGACGACGATCGGTCAACCCGAGCTCGAGGAAGGAGTGATGCGCGTGATCGCCGGACCGGAGAAGAAGACGCGCGTCTTCTCCGAGCTCGAGCGCAAGATCACCGCCTACCACGAGATGGGCCATGCGTTGGTCGGACATTTCCTCGAACACACCGATCCGGTGCACAAGATCTCGATCGTCAGCCGCGGCCAGGCGCTCGGCCTGACGGTCTCGCTCCCGACCGAAGACCGCTTCCTCACCTCCCGCTCCGCGCTGATGGACCAGCTCGCGATGATGCTCGGCGGCCGCGCCGCAGAAGAGCTCGTCTTCTCCGAGATCACCACCGGCGCCGCCAACGACCTCGAGCGCGCGACCGCGATGTCGCGACAGATGATCACGCGCTTCGGCATGAGCGAGAAGCTCGGCCCCCGCGTCTTCGGCACCGACCCCCACCAGCCGTTCCTCGGCCGCGAGCTCGGGACGGAGCCCTCCTACTCCGAAGAGATGGCGCAGGAGATCGACGAGGAGATCTACCGCCTGATCGACGACGCCCACCAGCGCGCCGCACAAGTGCTCGTCGACCACCAGAAGGCACTGCACGAGATCGCAGCGATCCTGATCGAACACGAGACGATCGACAAGGAGCAATTCGAACGCCTCCTGCACGGCGAGCGGGAGCAGAGCGTCCTTGCACACGAAACACCAACCACCACACCGACCCCGGAACCGCAGCGCAAACGCGCGCGTAAGCCTCGGCCGAGCCGGACGCCCGCAGCGAGCCCCACCCCCGGCGCAGCGGCCGCACGCGCCGTACGACATGACGATCTCTAGTCCGCGGCATCGGCTCCCCCGCACCGACCGCGCCCGCTCGTGGGCATAGGAAACCGAAGCGCCCCGACGCCCGAAGGGGTCCCTCCGCCGACGCGCTCGGGCGTCTCGCCTGACCTCGTCCGAAGCTATCGCCGGCAGCTGACACCGGGCGAAGACACGATCGACACGTCGACCTGGGCAGGCTCGATCCCACGCGCGAACGGAGTGGCGCCTCGCGTGCGCGTCGGTCGGCGCTGGTTCAACCTGCTCTGGCTGCTGCCGATCGGCTTTGTGCTGCTGATCGTCGCGGTCGCAGTTGCGAAAGGGCTTCGTAACGAGCCGGCTGTGCAGCAGTTCATTGCGCGGTTTCCCGGCACGGTCGACCCGTCGCACCCCGAAGCCTCTTCAGGTTTCCCGGCGTGGTTGCGGATCCAGCATTTCTTCAACCTGTTCTTGCTGATCTTCATCGTCCGCGCCGGCGTTCAGATCCTCTCCGACCATCCGCGCCTCTATTGGACACGCCACTCCACGCCCGGTCGGGACTGGTTCCGCATCCAGAATCCCGTACCCGACCATCCGCTCTGGACGGCCAAGCAGGACTCGATCAGCCTTCCGGCGCAGATCGGTCTGCCCGGACTTCGCCACTCGATCGGCCTCGCGCGTTGGTGGCACCTCGCCGTCGACGCGCTCTGGCTCCTCAACGGAGCGGTCTTCTACGTCCTGCTCTTTGCAACCGGGCATTGGCGCCACCTCGTCCCGACGAGCTGGGCCGTCTTCCCGAACGCCCTCTCGGTGCTGATCCAGTACGCCTCCCTGAGCTGGCCCCTCGACAACGGCTGGGTTGCCTACAACAGCCTGCAGCTGATCGCCTACTTCATGACCGTCTTCGTCGCCGCCCCGCTCGCCCTGCTCACCGGGCTCGGAATGTCGCCCGCGCTGTCGACGCGGTTCAAGCCGATCAGCAAGAGGTTCAGCATCCAGACAGCGCGTTCGCTGCACTTCATCGTGCTCGTCTGGTTCCTGGTCTTCATCGTGATTCACACGGCGATGGTGTTCACAACTGGGCTGCTCGTGAACCTCAACCACATTTTCGCGGGGCGCAACGACCACGGCTGGTTCGGACTGTGGCTCTTTCTCGCATCGATGGTCGTCGTCGGCCTCGGCTGGGCGACTGCGACGCCGTTCACACTGCGCCACCCACGCATCGTCCAGCGCGTCGGGCAGGCGATCGTCGGGCCGCTTCAGCACCTCTTCGAGCACCTCGATCCCAAGCCGGGCCAGTACGGCGAAGCGGACGTCTCCCCGTACTTCTGGCACAACGGCCAGTACCCGGACTCCGACGAGTACAAGGCGCTCTTCGACGGCCGCTTCGTCGACTACCGGCTGCGGATCGACGGCCTCGTCGACAATCCCATCGAGCTCGACCTCGGACAGTTGCGCGCGCTAGCGCATCACGAACAGATCACACAGCACTTCTGTATCCAGGGCTGGTCCGGGATCGCAAAATGGGGAGGCGCTTCGATGCAGACGATCGTCGACATCGTCAAGCCGCAGCCCGCGGCGAAGTGGGTCGTCTTCTACTCGCTCGCCGAAGGAGCCGACAAAGGCGTCTACTACGACGCCCACCCGATCGAGCACATGAGCCACCACCTCACGATGCTCGCCTACGACATGAACGACGAGCCTCTGTCGTTCGGACACGGCGCCCCGCTGCGGCTGCGCAACGAGATCGAGCTCGGCTTCAAACAGGTCAAGTGGATCAAGGGGATCGAGTTCGTCGCCGACTACTCCGAGCTCGGAAGCGGCTACGGCGGGTACAACCAAGATCACGAATTCTTCGGCTACCGACAGACCATCTAAGACCGAGCAGGGAGGGACCGCGATGAAGCGCTGGCATCTACCGACGCTCGAGCCGTCATCCGACAAGCGCACCGCCCGTGAGCCGGGCGCCGACGCGCCGCGCGTCCCATCGGAGGGCGCGCAGAAGCCGCGCGTGCTGTTCTCGTCACCCGAGTGTCGGCTCATCGCCCTCGACCTGAAGTCGGGAGAAGAGCTACCCGACCACCACGTGAGGGAGCGTGCAGTCGTGCAAGTGGTCTCCGGTCGCGTGACGATCGAAGCCTTGGGCGAGACGGCCGAATGCGACCTGGGAACCGTTGTGACCTTCGACCCAGGCGAGCGCCATGCCATTCGAGGCGTCGAGGACGCGCGGCTGCTCTTGATGCTCGCGCCGTGGCCGATAACGGCTCACAACTCGACCGCTGAAGAACCACACGCTCGGCATCTGCCCGCAAACGCATCCAGCGAGCCAATCGTGGGGGCATCTTCCGACGGCGAGACGTCGAGCGTGGGTTGAGGAATCGCCACGCCGGCGGAACACGGTCGCAACGGCCGGGTCAGGTCTGCGCGCCGACCAAGGCACGCAGGCTCTCGTACTCCTCGCGGCAGGCGGGGCAGCCGTGCAGGTGTGTGCGCAGACCCGGAAGAGCGGCGTCGGCATCGTGTCCGGCGACCTGGAGATCGACGTAGCGATCGAGCTGTTCGAAGCACGCGTCGCAGCCGATCTCTGCCTCGGCAGGGCCGAGCAGCCGTCCGAGCATGTGCTTGAGGTCGCGCGATTGCATCAGCGACTCTCCTCGAAGGAAACGAACGGGGTGAGCCCTCGGTTCAGCAAATAGGTGCGCAGGTTTCGACGTGCGTCGTGCAGTGTCTTGTAGAGCGCGCCGCGGTTCGTGTTGAGGCGGTCGGCAAGCACGTCGATCGGAACACCGTTGACGGCGAGCGAGACAAGGACGCGCCGCTGGTGCGGTGTGAGCGCTGCGATCCCATCCTGAAGCGCCGCGAGCAGCTCCGATTGTTCGGCGGCGTCGGAGGGGCCGACGCCGGAGCTCGGGAAGAGATCCCAGCTCGCCTGCTCGAGCGGGATTTCGCGGCCCTGCCACGCGCGTTTGCGCAGCTTCACGGCAGCTTCGAGAAGCGCGAACTTGTAGACCCACGTCGTGAAGCGGCTGGCGCCCCGGAAATCGTCGAGCCGGGCGAGCACGCTCATCAGCGCGTCGTCCGCCGCCTCCAGTGCGATCTCGCCGAGCTCGTCGCCGCGCAGGTGCGGAAGGCCGGGCCGCCGCCGGGCGACCTCGAAGCGCGCCGCCCGGAGAAGCAGCGCGTGCAGGCGCTCGACCGCGGCGTCGTGCACCGGCCCCTGGCTGCGCAGGTCGTGCAGCCACGCGCGGGACTCGTCCTCGAGAAGACCTGCCGGAACAGGATCTAGAGCGAGCGCTGCCGCTGTCGATGGCCCTCCCACTGCGGTTTCGACGCTAGCAGCGCTCATGGCGGTCACGCCGGCCCGTCCCCTTCGAGCGGAGCGAGGATCCGCATGGCGAGCTCGGGCGGGCAGCCGCGTTCGACGAGCTCGATGAGGCGGTGGAGGTCGTAGCGGCCGTCGTGGGCGACGCACGCTGCGAGCCGCCGCGGAAAGCCCGACCGTTCGAGTTGCGAGCGTCTCCAGGCGAAGACGTCGTCCGGCTCCTGTTCGGCGGGAGTTGCGGCATTCATGCCGAGTTGGTGACGCATGGTCGTCCGTTCGTATCCCGTCTATCTCCGGCGCCCGAACGGCGGGTCGTAGACGGATGCGAGGCGACCGAGGGTGAGCGCAGCGAGCATCAGGCCGAAGTCGCGCACGGCGACGTCGTACCAACCGGGGTAGCTGAAGAGGTTCGTGACGATGCCGGCCAGCCACGCCGCGACGAGATAGGCGCCGTAACGCGGCTTGAGCAGGACGACGATCCCAGCGACGATCTCGACGACGCCGACGAAGTACATGAAGTCCTGGCCGTTGCCCGGGACGATGTGGTTGATCCAGGGCGCGAGGTACTTCGGCCAGTAGACCATCTCGTTCCAGAACTTGTCGAGACCGAAGGCGATCGGCGCAACCGTGAAGGTGAGCCGCATCAGCATGAACGCCTGGTAGCGGGGGTCGCTCCACTGTGCGCGCGAGCTTTCGTATTCGAGCCTGCTCGGGCTCGTCGCCGGCGCCGTTTGCGTGTCGGGCAGAGCGGTACTCATGAGGCCTCCTTCGTTGCTGGAGTTGGCTGCCTCTATTTGGTGTTCGGGCGACGCCGTTTTCTTACCTCGGTAAGAAACACCGCTCGAGCAGACACGAAACACGTGTGGCCCGCTTGTCCGTCCCGAGCTCATCAGGAGGTAGACGATGACACCCAGAACGATCGGCGAGTACCTTCCTTCCCAACGGGCGCAGCTCGCGCTCACGGGCACCGTTGCACTCGTCGCGGCGGCCGTGACGTTCGCCTGGGGAGTGCAACCGAGCCGCGCGGGCGGCATGCCGGCCGACTCTGCATCGGTCGCGATGCTCACGCCGAAGGCGGTCGCATTCCACGACGCCATGCGCGAGCTGTGGGAGTATCACGGGACCTATACCGAGCGCGCGATCGTCGACTATGTCGCCGGGAACCCGGACACCAAGGCCGTCATCGCCTCGCTGCTGCACAACCAGGTCGACATCGGCAACGCGGTGAAGCCGTACTACGGAGCGGCGGGCGGCACGGCGCTGACCAAGCTGTTGACGACGCACATCAACGACGCAGTGGCGACGCTTCAGGCGGCCAAGGCCGGCGACGCCGCTGCGACGAAGAAGGCCTCGGCTGCGTTCTACGCCAACGGCAAGCAGATCGCCGCCTTCCTGCACAAGGCCAATCCCCGCAACTGGCCGCTTAGCGCGCTGCAGACGATGATGCGCATCCACCTCAACCAGGTCATCGGGCTCGCGGTCGACCAGATCAAAAGCAAGTACAGCGCCGCGATCGCGCTCTACAAGAGCTACATCGATCACCTCAACGTCGGCATGGCCGACATGTTGAGCAACGGCATCATCAAGCAGTTCCCGAGCAAGTTCTCCTGATCGCTCGCGAGCTCGTGATGGACGCGCCGGCGCCGGTCGAAACGGCGGCGCCGGCGGTCCTGCGTCGAAGCTAGCCTCGCTGGTTGATGACGGCCCCGCCTCAGGTCGGCAGGAGCCTGCGCGTTGCGATCCTCGCGCCGATCTCGTGGCGGGTTCCGCCGCGCGCGTACGGCCCGTGGGAGCAGTTCTGCTCGCTGTTGACGGAGGGTCTGGTCGAGCGAGGAGTCTCAGCCACGTTGTTCGCGACTGCCGACTCTCTCACGAGGGCTCAGCTCGTCGGCACCGCGCCGACGGGTTACTCGGAGGATGCCGGACTCGACCCGAAGGTCTGGGAGGCGCTGCACATCTCGGCCGTGTTCGAACGTGCTGGTGAGTTCGACGTGATTCACAACAGTTTCGATTTTCTGCCGCTGACCTACAGCGGCTTGGTCGAGACACCGGTCGTGACGACGATCCACGGCTTCTCGTCGGAGCAGATCGTTCCCGTGTTCGAGAAGTACAACGATCGCGGCTACTACGTCGCGATCAGCGACGCCGACCGGCACGAGCGTCTCGACTACATCGCGACGATCCATCACGGCATCGACCTGCGCGAATTCGAGCTCGAGCGGGCGCCTGGTGACTACCTCCTGTTCTTCGGGCGGATCCATCCGGACAAGGGGACGGTGGAGGCGATCGACGTCGCGGAGCGTGCGGGCATGCCGCTGACGATCGCCGGGATCATCCAGGATCGCGACTACTTCGAGCGGTTCGTGGAGCCGCGGCTGGACGGCGACCGCGCGGCCTACGTCGGCCCGGTCGGGCCTGAGCGCCGCGGCCGCCTGCTCGGCGGAGCGCGGGCGCTTCTCCACCTCGTCAACTTCGACGAGCCGTTCGGCTTCAGCGTCGTCGAGGCGATGGCGTGCGGCACGCCGGTCATTGCGCGGCCGCGCGGCTCGATGCCGGAGATCGTCAGGCACGCCGAGAACGGCTTCCTGGTCGAGACACAGGCGGAGGCGGTCGCCGCGGTCCATGCCGCCGGCGCGCTCGACCGCGATGCCGTCCGCGCGTCGGTGGAAGGACGCTTCGACGTCGAGCGGATGGTGGACGAGTACCTCGCCCTCTATCAGCGCGTCATCGAACTGCACCACGACGCAGAGGTCGCCAGAGAGGGCATCCGCTGAGCTCGCTGTTTCGGGTGGGCGTCAACTACTGGCCCGCCCGCACCGCCATGAGCTGGTGGTCGAGGTTCGATCGTGCGGAGGTTGCAACCGACTTTGCGCGAATCGCGGCCTGCGGTCTCGACTCGGTGCGCGTGTTTCTCACCTGGGAAGACTTTCAACCCGCCCCGGACCGGGTCGACCGAGCGATGCTCGAGCGGCTCGTCGCGGTCGCCGATCTCGCCGGTGAGCTCGAGCTCGCGCTCATTCCCACACTCTTCACCGGTCACATGAGCGGCGTGAACTGGATCCCGGCGTGGGCGCTGGGCGGCTCCGACGGCGACCCCCGCTTCCGGGTCGTTTCCGGTAGCGGGGTCGCCCGGACCGGGCTCCGCAACTGGTACACCGATCCGGCGGCCGGAGCTGCGCAGGCGCTCTTCGCCGCGGAAGCTGCCGCCGCGCTCGCCGGTCATAACGCTGTCTGGGCGTGGGACCTCGGCAACGAGAGCTCCAACTGCGTGATCCCGCCGACCGCGGCGGCCGCGCGCGCCTGGCTCGCACGTCTCACCTCGGCGATCCGCGACGCCGACGAGACGGCGCTCGTGACGATCGGGTTGCACATGGAAGACCTCGACGACGACCGACGGCTCGGGCCGCGCGAAGCTTCCGACGTCTGCGACTTCCTCTCGATGCACGGCTACCCGATCTACGCTCGCTGGGCGGACGGTCCAACCGACCACGAACTGCTCCCGTTCCTCGCCCGCATCACACGGTGGCTCGGCGGCGGTCGCGACGTCCTCTTCAGCGAGTTCGGTCTGCCCACGCGCGGTCGCGACGATCGGCCCGCGCCGGGTGCCCGCGTGGTGTCGCGCCCCTCGCTTCTCGTCGAAGAGGATGCCGCAGCCGCGTACACGGCGAGCGCGCTCGAGGCGCTCCGTCGCGCCGGCTGTCTCGGCGCAATGCTCTGGTGCTATTCCGACTACGACCCCGCGCTCTGGGAGAGCCCGCCGCTCGATCTCGCTCCGCACGAGCGCACCTTCGGCCTCTGGCGAGCCGACGGCTCACCGAAACCTTCCGTCGCGGCCGTCGCGGTGTTCGTCGGCGCCGAACGATGCTTCCCCGGAGAAGCCGACGCCTGGATCGACATCCACCCGGACGAGTTCCTTCGCGACCCGAGCATCCAGCTGCCCCGCCTGTACAGCCGCTACCGGGGCTCAGATTGACCGGTCACGCCTCCGGCGGCGCATCGAGGACGGTTTCGAGCACGTCGCGGAGTCGCGCAGTGGCGAGGCAGATGGAGCTGTCGGCGGCGCCGTAGTACAGGCGGAGCTCGTCGCTTTCGGCATCGTGGAGGAGGCCGCACGGGAAGACGACGTTCGGCACGTCCCCCGCCCGCTCGTACGCCGCGAGCGGCGCCAGGATCCAGCTGGGGACGCGTCGCAAGACGCGGGTCGGCTCGTCGAGATCGAGCAGCGCGAGGCCGACGCGATAGATGCCACCGGCCACGGTGTCCTTGACACCGTGGTAGATGAGCAGCCAGCCGTGATCCGTGCGGAGCGGCGGCGGGCCGATACCGATCCGCAGCGAGTCCCACCAGGGGCCCGCGCGCGGTTGGAGCACCTGCTCGGGCGCGCTCCAGCTGACGAGGTCGGCGGAGCGGGAGAGGAGGATCTCGCCGTGCCCGCCGCCGAACTGGGTCTTCGGACGGTGCAGCAGCACCCAGCGGCCGTCGATCCGGTGCGGAAGCAGTGCGGCGTTCTTGTCTTCGGGGTGCCTGACGACGCCGTACCGCTCGACTGTGCGGAAGTCCTCGGTCGTGGCGAGAAACACGGCCGGTCCGGCCGGGCCATAGGCGGTGCAGGTGATCACCCAGCGGCCGAGCTCCTCGACCCAGACCACGCGAGCATCCTCGAAGCCCCACTGCTCGCTCGCGTTCATGTCGTCGGGGGCGAGCAGCGGCTCGGGCTGGATCGACCAATCCTCGACGCCGTTGGGGGAGCGCGCGACGGTGAGGTGCGACATCCCCCGGCGGTCTTCGACCCGCGCGAGGAGCACCGTCTCGCCGTCGACCGTGGCCGCCGCAGGGTTCATCACTGCGTTCACCGAGTAGGGCCAGTCGTCGGCGGTCAGGATCGGGTTGCGCGGGTGGCGGGCGAAGAGCTCGCGCTCGCTCATGCCGCCGCCGCTTCGAGTACCCGTTCGCGGGCGCTTGCGCGTACGCCGGCGGCGTCGAGGAGCAGCGCCGCGTGGTGGAAGGCGAGTGTCGACTCGGCGCCTTCGTTGTCGTTCAGCCGGTCACGTCCGAGTCCGTCACTGCAGCCGCCGGTCGCGAAGTCGTAGATCGGCCTCTGCAGGCGGTTGCGGCCGAGGAACCACTCGAACGCCTTGATCGCCCGGACTCCGTGCTCCGCTGCACCCGTGACGGCGAACGCGCTCAGCTCGGCTTCGACGAGCGCGGCGGCGTCGAGCGGTTGCTCGTCGCCGGCGCCCGGCGCACGCTCGCCTCTGCGGCGGCCGCGGTGACCCGGAAGCCGGAGCGCGTCCGCCTCGAGGCCGCACTCGTCACCGAGCCAGCGCAGCGACTCGAGGCCAAGGTCCACGAACTGCGGGCGGCGAAGCGCGCTTGCGCCGAGCAGGACTGCCTGGGACAGACGTGCGTTGTCATAGCTGAGTTCGTTCTCGAACCAGCACCAGTCGTCGGAGCGTGTGCGCTCGTAGGCGTCAGCGAGCTGCTCGACGAGCCGTTCGAGCAGGCTCTGAGCGGCGGGCGCGAGCCGGTCGGCGTCGAGCCGGGAGAGGCCGAGCACCGTGTAGGCGGCCGTTCGCAGCGAGACGTCGCGGCTGAGCGTGCCGACGAGCCGGTTGAGCAGATCGCCTGCCGGCCGCACGACGGCCGGAACCCAGGCCGTGGCGAGGATGTCGCCGAGCGCCCAGATCGAGCGACCAACGTGATCGCCGACATGCGGCTCATCGAGCCAGCGGCGATCGTAAGCCATGAAGTTTCGCATCCCGCCGTCTCCGGTCGCCGCATGGAGGAAGGCGAGCGCGCGGTAGAGAACCGACGTCCAGACTTGCTCGTCGCCGCGGCGCGCAAGTGCCAGGGAGACGACCGCGAGTCGGGCGACATCGTCGACGCAGTAACCGCTGTCGCGGTTGGGAATGATGCCGTGCGCGTGTTGCACGATGCCGACGTCGTCGGCGAGCGTGCGCAGATGGTCGGTCCGCAAGCTCGTCAGGTGCAGGTCTGCGACCCCGGTCGGCCGCAGTCGCGGCGCGAGCTCGACGGCTTCCTGCAAGACGCACGCGGTTGCTTCCGCAACCGCCGGCCAGGCGAGCGAAGAGCCGATCCGCCGCGCCTCGGTGCGCGCCGCCGTCAGCGCATCCGGTTGCTCGACGTAGCTGCAGACCGCAGCCGCGAGAGCATCCGCGTCGCGGAACGGCACGAGGAGGCCGGCGCCGGAGGCGAGCATGTCCTGGGCGTACCAGTAAGGCGTCGAGACGATCGCGCAGCCGGCGGCAATCGCAAAGGTCAATGCTCCTGAGGCGATCTGCTCCCGGTTGCCGTACGGCGTCAGGAAGACATCGGTCGCAGCGAGCAGGTCGGAGAGCTCGCCCACCGTCAGAAAACGGTCGTCGAACTCGACATGTGCTTCGAGGCCGAGCTCGAGCACGCGCCGCTCGAGCATGAACCGGTAACGCTCGCCTTCCCGATGTGCGACGTCCGGATGCGTGCGCCCGGCGATCGTGTAGACGATCTCCGGATGCCGTTCGATCATCGCCGGCAGTGCTTCGATCGCCGTCTCCAGTCCTTTGCCGGGCGAGATCAGGCCGAACGTGGACAGCTGGAAGGCGCCGTGGGCGAGCGGTGGGCCGGACGCGAGCGCTTCGCGGCCGCGTGCAGCGCGTGCCGTGATACGCGCCGGTGCTCCGTGCGGCACGACTCGCACCTTCTCCTCGGCGCAGGCAGCCGACTCGACGAGCAATCGACGGGCGGTCTCCGTCATCACGATGACCAGCTCAGCCTCCGTGCACAACTCGGTCAGCACATGCAGTTGATGCGACGTCGGTTCGGACAGCACCGTGTGCAACGTCACCACGAGGGGCTGCGCGAGCTCGCGGGCGAACGACAGCACGTACTCGCCGTCGGGGCCGCCGAAGATCCCGTACTCGTGCTGAAGTAGCACGACGTCGACATGGAGGCGTCCGAGCATCCGCGCAGTCCGGACGTAGTCGCCACGCACGGCCTGCGCGATCGTCGCAAGCACTCCTCGCCGCTGCGGGCTCGACGGTTCGTGCACGACCGCGACGAGATCTGCGACCGTGACCGCGTCCGTCCCCGTCAGCGTCGCCCGCAGGTCCGCTGCAAATGTTCCTATCCCACAGGGACGCGGGGGAAAGGTCGAGACGATCGCGGTCCGCACGCGCTAGCCCTCGATCCGTGTCATCGCTGCTGCTCGTTGACGACGGTCGGAACGGGAGCCTTTCCGTTGGTGTCAGGGCTCGTGAACTCCGCTTGGAAGCGTGCGAGCGCGTGTGAGAACTCGGTCGGGATCATCCAGACCTTGTTCGAGTCGCCCTGGGCGATTTGCGGCAGCATCTGGAGGTATTGGTAGGCGAGGAGCTTGGGGTCGGCGTCGCCCGCGTGGATCGCGCCGAAGACGGTCTCGATCGCCTTCGCCTGGCCCTCGGCGCGCACGATCTGCGACTGGCGGTCGCCTTCGGCGCGCAGGATGGCACTCTGTTTCGCGCCCTCGGCTTCGAGGATCTGCGCCTGCTTGACGCCTTCGGCATTGAGGACGGTGGCGCGCTTCTCGCGGTCGGCGCGCATCTGCTTCTCCATCGACTCCTGGATCGAGGCGGGCGGATCGATCGCCTTCAGCTCGACCCGGTTGACGCGGATCCCCCACTTCCCTGTCGCGTCGTCGAGGACGCCGCGCAGCTGCGTGTTGATGTGGTCGCGCGACGTGAGCGTCTTCTCGAGTGCGATCCCGCCGATCACGTTGCGCAGCGTCGTCACGGTCAGCTGCTCGATCGCCTGGATGTAGTTGGCGATCTCGTAGGTCGCGGCCTTGGCGTCGGTCACCTGGAAGTAGATGACGGTGTCGATGTTGACGACGAGGTTGTCCTCGGTGATCACCGGCTGCGGCGGGAACGAGACGACCTGCTCGCGCAGGTCGAGCAGCGGCCGCAGGCGATCGACGAACGGCACGACGAGCGCAAGCCCGGGAGAGAGCGTGCGCTGGTAGCGGCCGAAGCGCTCGATCACTCCGGCGCGCGCCTGCGGCACGATGCGGATCGTGCGCGCCATCAGGACCAGAATGAATGCGCCGACTGCGAGCAAGACGATCAGGGTGACCATGGCTGACTCCTGTTCAACGAAGGACGAGCGCCGTGGCGCCCCGCGGCGACCGCCGCTCGTTCGGGTTCCGGGATGAGCGTGGGCGCCGCCATGGTGTACGACCGGTCGCCGAGCGACAGCTCCGCGGAATCGACGCCGGCCGCCATGAGCCACGACTGGACTGCATCGATCACCGCGACGACCGACCGAGATTCCCACTCGGAGCGAACGCGGAGCTCGTTGCGTATCCGATCGAATGAGACCGCCGAGCTGCCGAACAACGCTGCGAGGCGCGCCACCAAGCCGTTGGCCTCGGCGGCGTTCCTGACTGAGACGCAGATCTCGACCATTCGATTCTCCCGGCTCGAAGCGTCATCGCCGACCGCGAGCTCGAGGCGGCCGTCGTACAGCTCCAACCCGCTTCGCTGTGGGAGGATCGTTGCGGCGCCGATTGCTGGGCACCGCGTGGTCTGTCGGAGCGCCGATTGCATCCGGCGCTCGTAGAAGGAGCGTAGCACTGAGCAATGCGCGTCCCGTCAAGGCGCTATCGAGGGCCCGGCTGGGCCGGGCCCTCGATGTGTACAAACTCGCGCTCCGAGTTACGCGACCGCGAGCACGCGGTCGCTGTGAGCGACCACCCGGCCGGTCGTGATCTTCGGCGGGCTCGGGATCACCGAGTCGAACTTCTCGTCCGTGATCCACTTCGAGACGACCATCGTCGACTGGTCGGCCTGCTCGGAGGTCTCGAAGAGACCGAGCGAGCTCAGGACGCCGCTGCTGCCTTCGACCAGGAAGTAGCCGGTGAAGCCGGGCAGCTCACGGAGCTTCGGGACGAGCGTCTCGTTGACCTTGCCGACGACGTCGTCGATGCGGGTCACGTCGATGCCTTCGTAGCGACGAATGGTGGCATGCATGTGATGCTCCTTCGATCTCTCCTACAGGACAGCGCGCTCGAATGGGCGCACTGCGGCGTCAGGCCAGGGGTCACAGTCGGAGAGGAAGTGCAAAGCCTCGGCGGCTTCAACAGCTAGAGCCAACGCGCTGAGCACAGCCTAGCTGCGATACGTCGGAGCCGCTGCACGGCTCATGGTGCGATGCTTCGCCCGGCGTTCTTCGACGGAGGGGCATGAGCAACACGCCAACGCACTCGCCGCGCGAAGCTCCGCGCAGCCGCGACGCGCTCGCGGCGGTCGCTGTCTCCGCGGCGCCGATCGTGCTCGAGGGCAGGTACCGGCTCCTCGTGGGCGCGCTCGTTCGCCTCCGCCGCTCACGCAGGGGGCGGTGGGCGATCGGCGTCGGCTACGGCGTCCTTGCGGTCGTGTTGGCCGGGCTGGCGGCGCGTCACTTCGCAACCGGCTCGTGGCCGCTCTCGAGCGGAAATCCCGGCGTGCTCCTCGCGGCAGGACTGCTGCTCCTCGCCGCGCAGGCCTTCAAGGCGCTGGGCTGGTCTCGTCTCTTCGAGCGGGGGGAACGGCCGACACCGCTCGCGCTGGCGGCAGGCAACGGCGGCGCGGCCCTCGTCGGGATCGTCCTGCCCGGCCGCTTCGACGACGCCGCCCGGATCGCCGTCGTGCGCCGCTACCCGAGATGTCCCGCCGGCGTCCGTGCGCTTGCACTCTCGCTCGTGATGCTCGGGTTGATCGACAGCGCCGCGCTCGCGCCGCTTGCCCTGGTCGGCGCCGTCCTTCCAGGTGCCGGCACCGGGGTCCGCGCGGGCCTCGCGGTGGTGACCGCCGGCGGAATCGCGGCTGCAGCGGTGGTCGTCGCTCTGCCCCGCCTCGCCGCGAGCCGCCGCGCACGGCGCTTTCGGGTCGGCCGCTGGGTGAACCCGCGCACCACGTCGTTGCGGCGCGCGACCGAGGCGTGGGCGCTCGTCTCCGCTTGCTGGCTCATCCGCGCCGTGTCGTGCTTCCTGCTCCTCGGGACGCTCGGGCTCGGCTACACGGTGCCGCTCGCGCTGCTGTTCCTCTGCGCCGGCGCGGCCGGAGCAGCGCTGCCGATCGGGCCGGCGGGCGCCGCGACGCAGATCGGCGCCGGCACCGCTGCGCTGATCGCGTCGGGTGCGGGAGCTTCGCGTGCGCTCGCGGTTGCCATCTCAGTCGGCGCACTCGGCGTCCTGACGGGAGCGGCGACCTTCCTTTTCGCAACCGCCTGGCCGATCGGCCACGCGGTCTCGCGCAAACTGCACAGCGCGTCACTCCGCCCCGGCGGCAGTTAGTCCGACCGCTCGGTCGGGGTGAGCGCAGGTAGGAGGAGGAGGTGGCTTTCGACGACGGCGGCGGCGACGTCGCTGAGTTTGCGGCCGTTGTGTTGGGAGTGCTCGCGCAGCATCTCGAAGGCGCGGTCGGCGGTGGTGGAGTTGCGGGCCATGAGGATGCCTTTGGCC
>JAICWC010000029.1 GCA_025934995.1 Thermoleophilia bacterium
CGCTCGATGCCGAGCTCGTCGAGATGGTCCAGCACGTCGCCTTCGCCGAAGTCGACGAGGATCGCCTCCGCCGCCCCCGATGGGAGCACGTAGACGTTGCAGGTGTCGCGGTAGAGCGACACGCGGGGGTTGATCGAGATCGACGTGACGCCCACGACCTCCTGCGAGCCTAGACCGCGGATCGCGATGTGGCAACGATTGCAGGATCGAGAGCTTCGTTGTATCGTCGCGCCGTGGGCGAGATCGTGCTCGATCACGTCACCAAGGACTTCGGCAACGGCGTCCTCGCGGTGAACGACGTGAGCCTGACGATCGGCGAGGGGGAGTTCATGGTCCTCGTCGGCCCGTCCGGCTGCGGCAAGACGACGCTGCTCCGCTCGATCGGGGGCCTCGAGAGGATCTCGACCGGCCGCATCGTCATCGCCGACCGGGATGTGACGCGCTCCGAGCCGGCCGCGCGCGACCTCGCGATGGTCTTCCAGAACTACGCGCTCTACCCGCACATGACCGTGCGGAAGAACCTCGGCTACGGACTGCGCGTCCGCAAGGTGCCGAAGAAGGAACGCGACGAGCGCGTCCAGGAGGTCGCGAAGCTGCTCGGCCTCGACGAGCTGCTCGACCGGCGCCCGGGCCAGCTCTCCGGCGGCCAGCAGCAGCGGGTCGCGATGGGCCGCGCGATCGTCCGCGAGCCGCAGGCGTTCCTCATGGACGAGCCGCTCTCGAATCTCGACGCGAAGCTCCGCGTCGGCATGCGCACCTCGCTCCAGCACCTGCACCACCGGCTCGGCACCACGACCGTGTACGTCACGCACGACCAGGTCGAGGCGATGACGCTCGGACAGCGCGTCGCCGTGATGCGCGACGGCAGGCTGCAGCAGGTCGACGCACCGCAGCGGCTGTACGAGGAACCGGCCAACACCTTCGTCGCAGCCTTCATCGGCTCGCCGTCGATGAACCTCGTCGAGGCGCGCCTGAGCGGCGACAGCATCAGCTTCGGCGGCTTCACGATCCCGCTCGACCGGCAGCGGCGTCCGCGCTTCGCGGAGGACGGGCGCGTGATCGTCGGCATCCGTCCGGAGGCATTCGAGGACGCGAAGTTCGCCGGGGGCGGCCTTCCGCAGATCGAGGTCCCCGTCGACGTGCTCGAGGAGCTCGGCTCGGACTCGCACGTCTTCTTCCCGGTCGAGGCCGACCAGGTCGTCGTCGAGGACGCGCTCGTCGACGATCCCGACGACGAGGTCTCGATCCTCGCCGAGGAGAAGGACCGCACGCTGATGATCGCGCGCGTCGACGCGCGGACGGATGCACGAGTCGGCGGGTCGGTGCGGCTTGCGATCGATCCGTCGCGGCTCTACTTCTTCTCGCCCGAGACCGGCGAGAGCCTGCTGAACGGCGCTGCGCACTCCGCCGCAGCGCATTGATCTCGCATCCCGACTACACACGGCGCCGGCTGAGGCAGGCGTCGGAGCGTCTGCGCGCAGGCCTCTTCGCCGACACGCGGCCGGTGGACGAGCTGCTCGTGTCGAACGAGGTCGACCGGATCTCGTGGGACGCCGCGCAGGCGCTCGAATACCGACCGACGCAGCTCGGGGAGCGCTTCGGCCCCCTCTGGGCCACCTACTGGTTCCGGGTCGGGGCGACCGTTCCGGAGGAATGGCGCGGCGAGCGGGTCGAGCTCATCTGGCAGTCGGAGAGCGAGGCGACGCTCTGGCGCGACGGCAGCGTCGTCGCCGGCCTCAACCGCCACCACGCAGAGGCGACCGTCGCCGACGCGGCACGCGCCGGCGCGATCGAGCTCCAGATCGAGCTCGCGTGCAACGGGCTCTTCGGCCGGCAGGATCGACCGGTCGAGCTGACGCGGTGCGAGCTCGCGCGCTGGGACGCCGAGTCCTGGAAGTCGTTCCACGACTTCGAGCTCCTGCGAACACTCGAGGGGCACCCGGCAACAGATCCCGTCCTCGCGGCCATGCTCCGCCGCGAGCTCGAGCGCTTCGTCGACGACGGTGACCCCGCGATCCTCGAGCGGCTCTACGAGCTGCACAACGCCGACTACGCGCACGAGATCGTCGCCATCGGCCACGCGCATATCGACACGGCATGGCTGTGGCCGCTCGCGGAGACGTACCGGAAGACCCTGCGCACGTTCTCGACCGCCGTCCGCTACATGGACGAGTACCCCGACTACGTTTTCGCCTGCTCGCAGGCGCAGCAGTACGCATGGGTCAAGGAGCGCAACCCCGATCTCTATGCGCGCATCCGAGCGAAGGTCGACGCGGGCCAGTTCGTGCCGACGGGCGGCTCGTGGGTCGAGCCCGACCTGAACATCCCGTCGGGCGAATCGCTCGTGCGGCAACTTTTGCACGGGCAGCGGTTCTTCGAGCAGGAGTTCGGTTCCCGCTGCACCGAGTTCTGGGCCCCCGACGCCTTCGGCTACACCGGCCAGCTGCCCCAGCTCATGCGCGGCGCCGCCATCACGCGCTTCCTGACCCAAAAGCTCTCGTGGAACCGCTTCAACAAGCCCGAGAACCACACGTTCACGTGGCAGGGCGATGACGGCAGCGAGGTCCTCGTTCACTTCCCGCCGGCCGACACCTACAACTCGATGGCCGACGTGAACGAACTGTTGAAGACGGCGCGTGAGCACAAGAACCTCGATCAGTCACGGACGTCGCTGCTCGTGTTCGGCCACGGGGACGGCGGCGGCGGCCCGACGCGCGAGATGCTCGAGAATCTCGCGCGCGTTCGCGACCTGCAAGGGCTGCCCCGGACGCGCATCGGGTCGCCGAGCGAGTTCTTCGCAGCCCTCGAAGCGGAGGCGGAAGCGCGGCCGGTCGTGGTCGGCGAGCTGTACTTCGAGTACCACCGCGGCGTCTACACGTCGCAGGCGCACGTCAAGCGCGGCAACCGGCGCTCCGAGCAAGGGCTGCGCGACGCCGAGTTCGTCGGCGTGCTGCGCGGCGACGAGTATCCGCGCGCGGAGCTCGACCGGCTCTGGAAGCTGCTACTGCTGAACCAGTTCCACGACATCCTGCCCGGGTCGTCGATCCGTCTCGTCTACGAGGACGCCGCGCGCGACTTCGCCGAGCTGGAGCGCGGGATCGACGCGCTGCTCCCGCCCGGTCCGCATCCGGTGAACACGACGGCGTTCCAGCGCCGGGAGGTCGTGGACGGCCAGATGTGGGAGGCGGAGCCGTTCGCGACCGCCGTTCAGGTCGGCGAGCGCAGCAATGTCGCCATCGGCCGTTCCCCGCTGACGCTGGAGAACGTCCACCTGCGCGCGCGGTTCGCCGAGGACGGTTCCGTGCTCAGCCTGTTGCACAAGCCCACCGGCCGCGAGGTGCTCGCCGCTTCGGGCAACCGCATCGAGCTCTACGACGACGACCCTGTCGAGTTCGACGCGTGGGACATCGATCCGTACACGTTGCACACCGGCCGCGACGCGCAGCCGGCCGAGAGGTGGGAGGTTGTGACGGAGACGCTCCTGCGCGGTGAAATCGCATTCGAGCGTCCGCTCGGCGAGGCGTCGCGAATGCGCCAGGTCGTCCGGCTCGACGCCGCCTCGCCGCGCCTCGAGTTCCATACGACCGTCGACTGGCACGAGTCGCACACGCTGCTGAAGGCCTGCTTCCCGCTCGACGTTCGCGCTCCGAATGCGACGTACGAGATGCCGTTCGGCTATGCCGAGCGGCCGACCCACTACTCGACGTCGTTCGACCGCGCGAAGTACGAGGTGCCCGGCCACCGCTTCGCCGATCTCTCGGAGCACGGCTTCGGTGCAGCGCTCCTGACCGATTCGAAGTACGGGTACTCCTGCTACGGCGGCGACCTGCGGGTATCCCTGCTGCGCTCGCCGAAGTCGCCCGACCCCGAGGCCGACATGGGCGCCCACGAGTTCGCATACGCCCTCATGCCGCACGCGGACGGCTGGCGAGAAGGCGGCGTGCTCCGCGAGGCCACGCTCTTCAACGCGCCGCTGCGGTGGACGACGGTCGGCCCGCCGGAGCCGTTCGCGATCGTCGACGGCGGGCTCGTGCTCGAGACGATCAAGCGCGCGGAGGACTCCGACGCCCTCGTCCTCCGACTGTACGAGCCGTACGGCGGCCGCGGGGTCGCGCGCGTCCACGTCCACGCAGCGCGCGCCTGGCGGACGAACCTGCTCGAGGAGGAGGACGGGGAGCTGCAGGTTGACGGCGGGGCGATCGTGCTGCCGTTCCGACCGCGCGAGGTGATCACGGTCAAGGTCGCGCAGTGATCGTGTGCGTCGGCCTCGCCACGCGCGACACGCTCTACCGCCTGCCCGAGTTCCCGGATCCGGACGGCCGCGTGATCGCGACGGAGCGCACCGTCGCCGGCGGCGGGCCGGCGGCAACGGCGGCGGTCGCGATCGCGAAGCTCGGGGTGCCGGTCCGCTTCGTCGGCATCGTCGACGAGGATCTGCCCGGCGTCGAGACGGTGCGCATTCCCGGCCGGATGGTCGAGAGCACGATCCTCGTGCACGGGGCCGACCGTTCGATCATCACCGAGCAGCCGCCGTCGTTCCGATGCCCGCCCGACGCGCTCGCGGGCGCGGAGTGGGTGCACGTCGACCACGTCGGCTACCCCGCCGTCCGGACCAGCGCACCGCTATCGGTGGACGGCGGCTTTCCGATCCCGGACCTCGACCTGTCGAGGATCGATCTCTATGCGCCGCCGGCCGACCTCGACGACGGACGCCGCGCGAAGCTGACCGTCGTCACGCGAGGCGGCGACGGCTGTACCGCGTACACCGAGGACGGCGAGCTGACCGTGCCGGGGTACCCGGTCGACGACATGGTCAGCACCCTCGGCGCGGGCGACGTCTTCCACGGCGCGCTGCTCGCTGCGTTCGCGCGCGGCCTCGAGTTGCAGCCGGCCCTCGAGAAGGCAAACGCCGCCGCGGCGCTCTCGTGCCGCGCGCTCGACGGGCGCTCGGCCATCCCGACCTGGGAGGAGCTGCCGTGACGCATCGCGTGGCCGTCATCGCCGGCGACGGGGCAGGGCCCGAGGTCGTCGCGGAGGCACGCAAGACCGTCGACGCGCTCGGTCTCGATCTGACGTGGACGGAACTGCCGTGGGGCACCGACCACTACCACGAGACCGGCGCGATGATGCCGCCGGACGCGCTCGACGTCGTTCGGCAGTACGACGCCGTGTTGCTCGGCGCCGTCGGTCACCCATCGGTGCCGGACCACGTCACCCTCTGGGGATTGCTGCTGCCGCTGCGGCAGGGCCTCGACCTGTACGCCAACCTCCGCCCCGCCCGGCTGCTCGACGGCATCCCGTCGAAGCTCGAGGGGCGGCCGAAGGTCGACATGCTGTTCGTGCGCGAGAACACCGAGGGCGAATACTCGGGCGTCGGCGGGCGCGCGCACCAGCACCTTCCGCACGAAGTCGGAATCGAGACTGCCGTCTTCACGCGCGCGGGAGTTCGCCGCGTCGTCGAGTACGCGTTCGAGCTCGCCGAGCAGCGGCGCGGCGTGCTGACGAGCGCGACGAAGTCGAACGCGTCCCGCTACGGCTATGTCCTCTGGGACGAAGTCGTCGAGGAAGTGCATGCCAAGCATCCGGACGTGAAGCTCGAGCGCGTCCTCGTCGACGCGCTCGCCGCGCGAATGGTCGGCAATCCGTCGAGCCTCGACGTCGTCGTCGCGTCGAACCTGTTCGGCGACGTGCTCACCGACATCGCGGCCGTGTTGCAGGGCGGCATGGGAATGGCCGCCAGTGCAAGCGTGGCCCCCGGCCTCGACACGACGCCGATCTTCGAGCCGGTGCACGGCAGCGCGCCCGACATCGCGGGGCAGGGGATTGCGAACCCCATGGGCGCGATCTGGAGTGCCGCCCTCATGCTCGACACGCTCGGCGAGAAGGATGGGTCGGAACGGCTCCTGCGCGCACTCGAGGACGTCTGCCGCGAAGGCCCGCGCACGGGTGACGTCGGCGGGACTGCGCGCACGGGCGAGGTCGGCGACGCGGTGGCCGCGCGTGTCTGAATGGTGGAGGGACGCCGTCTTCTACCAGGTGTACGTCCGGAGCTTTGCGGACTCGGACGGCGACGGCGTCGGCGACCTACCCGGAATCACGGCCAAGCTCGACTACCTTCGCGAGCTCGCCGTCGACGCGATCTGGCTGACGCCGTTCTATCCGTCCCCGCAGGCCGACCACGGCTACGACGTCGCGGATTACGTCGGCGTCGAGCCGCTCTTCGGCACGCTCGACGACTTCGACGAGCTGATCGCGAGCGCGCACGCACGAGACATCCGCGTCGTCGTCGACATCGTGCCGAACCACTCGTCGTCGCAGCACCCGTGGTTCACGGGGCCGGATCGCGAGCGGCGATACGTGACCGTCGGCGGCGACGACCTGCCGAACAACTGGCCGTCGAACTGGGGCGGGCCTGCCTGGACGTACGACGACGAGCGCGGCCACTGGTTCCTCCACCTCTTCGCGCCGGAGCAGCCCGACCTCGACTGGAACCGGCAACTCGTGCGCAACGACTTCCGGGAGATCCTCCGCTTCTGGCTCGACCGCGGCGTCGACGGCTTCCGCATCGACGTCGCCCACGGGCTCGTCAAGAAGGCGTCGCTCGAGAACGAGCCCGAGCCGTTTCCGACCAATCGCTTCTCGTCGGACTGGCGCACCGCGATCGATCAGCCGGAGGTGCACGACGTCTACCGCGACTGGCGCCGGCTCATCGACGAGTACGACGGCGACCGCGTGTTCGTCGGCGAGGTGGTGTTCAGCGACCAGCGACGCGTCGCGCCCTACCTGCGCACCGACGAGCTCCACCTCGCCTTCAATTTCTCGCTCGTCTTCCAGCCGTGGGACGCCGACGCGATCCGAGAATCGATCGGGGAGTCGCTGCGGGAGCTGCCGATCGTCACGTGGGTGTTCGAGAACCACGACGTGACGCGCATCGTCACGCGGTTCGGCGGCGAGCGGCAGGCGCGCGCGGCCGCACTGCTCCTGCTCGCGCTACCGGGCCCCGCGTTCATGTACCAGGGCCAGGAGCTCGGCCTCGAGGAGGTCGACCTGCCGGACGACGTGCGCCAGGACCCGATCTTCCTCCGCACGGAGGGCCAACGGAAGGGACGTGACGGCTGCCGCGTCCCGATCCCGTGGACACGGGAGCTGCAGGCGAACGCGTGGCTGCCGCAGCCTGCCTCCTGGAGCGAGAAATCCGTTGCGGCCCAGACCGGCCGCGACGGATCCTTCCTCGAGCTCTATCGAGCTGCGCTCTCGCTTCGGCCGAGCGGCTCGTTCGCGTGGCGCGAGTCGCAGCCCGGCACCCTCGCGTTCGACCGCGACGAGCTGACATGCATCGTCCATTTCGGAGACGAGCGGATGGTCGACGGCGAGGTCGTGCTCGCAAGCGACGCCGATCAGACTGCCGTCTGGGTGAGGCGGTGAGCGAATACTTCGCAACGTTGCGGGACGCGCTGTCGCTCGGACCCCCGCCCGAGCTCGAGCGGGCCGCGGACGTGCTGCGCAAGGCGGAGACCGTCTACACGTTCGGGAACGGCGCCTGCGCTGCGCTGGCCGGGCACATCGCCACCGATCTCGGCAAGGGCGCGGGAATGCGCGTCGTCTCGCTCGTCGAGAATTCCTCCCTCCTGACCGCGTACGCGAACGACCACGACTACGACTGCGTGTTCGAGCAACCGCTGCGCGCCCTCCTACGGCCCGGCGACGTCGCGTTCGGTCTCAGCGCCAGCGGCCGCTCCACCAACGTGCTCGCCGCCCTCGAGTACGCGCGCGAAGCGGATGCGCGGACGATCGCGTTCACGGGCAGCATGGACGGCACCGAGCGGCTGGCCGCCTGCTGCGACGTCGTGGTACGCGCCCCGCTCGACGTCGTCGAACAGATCGAGGACCTGCACGTGATCTATGCACACGTCCTCCTTCGGATGCTGAGGGGCGCATGAGAGTGCTCGCGCTCGACATCGGCGGCACGTGGCTGCGCGCCGACGTCGACGGCACGACCGTGCAGAGACAGACGCCCGGGAACGGCAGGGACGCGCTCGCCGCGACGATCGAGCTGGTGGGTGAGGCCGCCGTCGACGCCGTCGGCGTCAGCTTCGGGGGGCGCGTTCACGGCGACGACGTCGTCTCCCTCCACGTGCCCGGCTGGGAGATCGCCGGTCTCGCGGCGACCCTGCGCGATCGGTACGGCGCGCCTGTGAGGATCGCCAACGACGCGAACGCCGGCGCACTCGCCGAATGGGATGCAGCAGGCCGGCCGAGTGAGCCGTGCGCGTACATCACGGTGAGCACCGGGGTCGGCGGCGGCATCGTCGTCGGCGGCGAGATCCTCGAGGGCGCACACGGGCTCGCCGGGGAGATCGGCCACCTGGTCGTCGATCCCGACGGCGAGGAATGCGCGTGTGGGCAGCGGGGCTGCGTCGAGACCTTCGCGTCCGGTCCGGCGCTCGCGCGCCACGGCGACTACGCCGCTGCCGCGCACGCGCTCAGGCTCGCGGTCGAGTCGCTGCGCGCGGTCGTCGACCCGATGTTCGTTGCGATCGGCGGCGGGGTCGCGACCGCGCCGCAGCTCTGGGAAGCGCTCGCCGGCGTCGGTGCGCGTCGCGCGAGGTCGACATCCCTGCACGGTGCGCGGGTGCTCGCGCTGCTCGTCCTCGCGCTCCTTCTCGCCGGGTGCGGCGGCGGCGCGGCGAAGACGTTCAGGAACCCGGTCTACAACCGCGACTTCCCCGACCCGTTCGTGCTGCACGTCGGCGACACGTATTACGCATACGCGACGAACGGCAACGGGTCGAACGTGCAGACGGCGTCGTCGAAGGATCTCGTCCACTGGACGGCCGGACCCGATGCACTGCCGAAGCTCGGCTCGTGGGCCTTCCCTGGAAGCACCTGGGCGCCGGAGGTGAGCGCGCGCCCGGACGGAACGTATGTCCTCTACTACACGGCGAGCAGCGGCACGCAGTGCATCGGCCGCGCCGTTGCGAAGTCACCGCAAGGACCGTTCGTCGACGGCTTCGACAGCCCGCTCGTCTGCCAGAAGAGCAGCGGCGGCTCGATCGACCCCGATCCCTCGGGCGGCTACTTCTACTGGAAGAACGACGGCAACTCGATCGGCAAGACGACGCACATCTGGGCGCAGCGCCTGTCGGCGGACGGGCTTCGCCTCGTCGGTCCGCGTCGCGCGATCGAGCGAAACGGCGACCAGGCGTGGGAAGGCGCCGTCGTCGAAGGGCCCGAGATGATCCGCCGTGGCGGCCGCTACTACCTCTTCTACTCCGGCGACGCCTACAACAACGACTCGTATGCGGTCGGCTACGCCACGTGCGGCGGCCCGCTCGGGCCCTGCAAGGACGCGCCCGAGAACCCGATCCTGAAGACCGGCTGCCGCGCGCACGGCCCCGGCCACAACACGTTCGCCGGGCCGTACATCGTCTACCACGCCTGGAACCCGGCGCACACCAAGCGCGCGCTCTGGCTCAGCCGCCTCGACTGGAAGAACGGCAAGCCGGTCGTGCACGGCCCGTGCTGAGCCACCCGCTTCCGCAGGCGCGCCGCGACCTCTGGCTGCCGCTCCTCGAGCGGGACTTCGGCAGCGACGAGGAGCACACGACGCGCATCGGGTTCCGCATCCCGAAGGAGTGGCAGGAACGCACGCTGATCCGCTTCGGCGCCGTCGACTGGCGCGCGACGGTGACGCTCGACGGCGTTGGGCTCGGGATGCACGAGGGCGGCTACACGCATTTCACATTCGATGCCGGCGCGCTCGAGCCGGACAGCGAGCACGAGCTCGTGATCGAGGCGTACGACCCGCACGACGACGCGTTCGGGCAGCCGAAGGGCAAGCAGCGCGGCTCGCATGACATCTGGTACACGCGCACGACCGGCGTGTGGCGTCCGGTCTGGATCGAGGGTGTGCCGCAGGAATACATCCGCGACCCGCAGCCGCTCCTCGACGCGGTCGAGATCGAGAGCCCGCGGCCGTGGTCTCCGTCCGATCCCCATCTGTATGACGTGGAGCTGCGCATGGGTGACGATGTCGTGCATTCCTACATCGGCTTCCGCACGTTCGAAGGGCGCGGCCGCGCGCTCTATTTGAACGGTGAGCCGATTCGCGTCGCCGGCGTCCTCGACCAGGGCTTCTGGCCGGACACGGTCTATGCCGCCGACGACGAGAAGCTGCGCGCGGACGTCGACGCCACGAAGCAGCTCGGGTTCAACCTCGCGCGCAAGCACGTGAAGATCGAGGACCCGCGCTGGTACGCGCACTGCGATCGCGTAGGGCTGCTCGTCGCGCAGGACATGCCGAGCAGCCACTCGCTCGCAACGGAAGAAGCGAGAAACCGCTTCAGACGCGAATGGCTGGGAGCCGTCGCGCAGCTGCGCAACCACCCGTGCATCGTCATGTGGATCCCGATCAACGAGGACTGGGGCGAGCCGTCGCCGGAGTTCCAGGTCGAGCTCGTGCGAGAGACGCGCGGCGCGGATCCGACGCGACTCGTGATCGACGCCTCCGGCTGGCAGCAGCTCGACGACACCGACCTCGTCGACGTGCACGACTACGGCGCCGAGCTGACGAAGCACATCGAGAGGCGGCGAGAGGACATCCCGCTCTGGATCGGCGAGCTCGGCGGCCTGTCGGTCGGAGGCGGCGATTTCGTCTACCGGCACGTCGACGATCTCGCCGCCGGGTATCGCAGCGTGATCGAGCAGATCCCCGACGACGTCGCAGGCTTCTGCTGGACCCAGCTGGCCGACGTCGAGCAGGAACAGAACGGGCTCCTCACCGGCGACCGCCGGTACAAGGTCGACCCGCAGGCGATCCGCGCAGTCAACGAGGCATTCCTCGATGCGTGACCGCATCGCCTTCCGGCTCGCGGTTCTGCGCGTGTTTCCGTACGGCGGCCGCGTCCTCGTCCCGGCGGCGCTCATCCAGCTCTTCTCGGCGCTGGCGCCGGTCGCGTTCATCATCGCGACGAGCGCCATCGTCGGTCGCGTTCCCGGCGCCGTCCGCCACGGGGTCGGCTCGCCGGAGTGGCGCTCGCTGCGGAGCGTCCTGATCGTCGCGGGGATCCTCTTCGTCGCGCAGCAGATGGCCCGGCCGCTGCAGTTCACGCTTTCGCAGACGCTCGCGTGGCGGATCGAGGACCAGCTTCGCGAGCGGGCTGCGCTCGCCTCGTTCGGCCCGGTCGGAGTCGCCGCGCTCGAGGAGCCCGAGACGTTCGACACGCTCGCCGACCTCGCCGACGTGCGGCGCGGCACGGGCTTCGGGCCCGGCTGGGTCGTGGGCGCAACGCTGATGCTCGGCGCGATCTATCTGCAGTGGGCGCTCGCGGCAGTCGTCATCGGCGTCGTCTACACGTGGTGGGCGGCGCTCCTGCTCGCAATCGGCTCCCTCGCGCTGCGCGTCGCAATCCGCACCGGCTTCGGCAAGCACAGCCGGTACGAAGCGACATTCGCAGCAGCACGACGACGGCGGGACTACTACCGCGACCTCATCACGGCCGGCGCGGCGGGCAAGGAGGTCCGCGTCTTCGGTCTGCTCGACTGGCTCCGGGACCGGTACCGCGACCACGCCGCGGCGGCGCTACACCCCGTGTGGCACTCACGGCGGAACAACATCTACGGCTCGTACCTGCGCGGCTCGCCGATCTGGATCGCGTTGTGCGCCGTCGCCGCGATCGGTGCCTCGCGGGCCGCAGCACACGGCTCTCTGAGCATCGGCCAGCTCGCGTACGTCCTCCAGGCGATCCTCCTGATGGGGGCACTCGGTACGTACATCGAGGGCGTCGATCACGAGACCGAGCACGGCCTGACGGCCTTCCTGGGGCTCGAGCGGCTCGAGCGAACCGTCGCGGACGAGCGGCGCGCCGCCGGCGGGAGCGTCGAGGCCGCCGGCAGGCCGCGCTCCGAGATCCGCTTCGAGCACGTGACCTTCGGCTACGGCGACGGTGCGCGGCCCGTGCTGCGCGATCTCGACCTGACGATCGAGGCGGGAACGTCGCTCGCGATCGTCGGTCTCAACGGCGCGGGCAAGACGACGCTCGTCAAGCTGCTCGCGCGGCTGTACGAGCCGCAAACGGGCCGGATCACGGTCGACGGGGCCCCCTTGACCGAGTACCCCGTGCGCGAGTGGCGCCGGCGCGTCGCCGCGATCTTCCAGGATTTCGTCCGGTACGAGCTCCCGGTGCGGGAGAACGTCGGCTTCGGCGCCGTCGAGCTCGTGGACGACGACGAGCGGATCCGCGCGGCGCTCGACCGCGCCGGCGCGCTCGACCTCGTCGACGGCCTCCCGCATGGGCTCGACACCACGCTGTCGCGCGAGTACGACGGCGGCACCGACCTCTCGGGCGGCCAGTGGCAGCGGATCGCGATCGCGCGCGCGTTGCTCGCCGTCGAAGGAGGCGCCGGCGTGCTCGTGCTCGACGAGCCGACTGCGGCCCTCGACGTCCGCGCCGAAGCCGTGTTCTTCGAACGGTTCCTGCAGCTGACGCGCGGCCTGACGACGATCCTGATCTCACATCGCTTCTCGACGGTGCGCCGTGCCGACCGCATCGTCGTCCTCGAGCATGGCCGTGTCGTCGAGGACGGGACACATGAAGAGCTGCTCGCCGCCGACGGCCGCTATGCCGAGCTCTTCCACCTCCAGGCAGCGAGGTTCCAGGCGTGACGTTCGCGCGGGGCTACGTGGCCATCCTTCAGGGCGCCTGGCGCGCCAGCCGCGGGCGGATGCTCGCGATCCTCGCGATCACGCTGCTCAACTACGCGAGCTGGCCGCTGACGCCGCTCGTCCTCAAGCACATCACCGACGCCGTCGTCGCACACGACGCGCACGACGCGACGACCTGGGCCGCGTTCCTGCCGTTGCTCGCGCTGTTCAACGCGATCGGCGCGCACCTCCTACACGTCCTGTTCGTCGAGATCGCCGACCAGAACGTCATCGACGTGACCGGAGACCTTGCAGAGCTCGCGCACGGACCGGCCGGGCTGGCGCACCTCGAACGTCCCGACTACGCGGACGAGATCGAGCTCGCGCGTAACGAGAACAAGTGGCGCTACGGCGCGGTCAGCGCGGCGATGACGACGATCGGAGTCGTCGTCCAACTCGCCTTGACGGTGCTCCTCCTCGCCCGGCTGCAGCCGATCCTGCTCCTACTGCTCGTGGTCGCGATCGCGCCTCTCGTCGCAACCCGGTATGCGTGGCGGAGCTTCTGGCGAGTGTGGCGCGGCAACGCCGACCGCATGCGGCGCTCGAACCACTACGCGGATCTCGCGATGCGGGCCGATGCGGCGAAGGAGGTGCGGCTGTTCGGGCTCGAGGACGAGGTGACACGGCGCATCGCGGGCTCGCGCACCGAGATTCGCGACTCGTTGTTCCGCCAGGATCTGCGCGGGGTCGTCGTCCAGTCGGTCGGTTACACCGTGTTCGCGCTCGCGTACGTCGGGGCTCTCTACCTCGTCGTCCGTGGCGCAGTTCGTGGCGCGCACACCCCCGGCGACGTGATGCTCGCCGTCTCGCTCGCGAGCCAGACGAACAGGCTCGTCTTCACCGTCGTGCAGGCGCTGCAACGGCTCCAGTACTCGATCGGCGCCACCGACCGCATTCGGACGGTGCGCACCATGGTCGCCGAGCTCTATCCGCCGGCGCCTGCGCCGAACGACGCACCGGAGCGGATCGAATCCGGGATCCGCATCGAGCGCCTGGCCTTCCGCTATCCCGGCGCGCACGCCGACGTGCTCGTGGACGTCGACCTCGACCTCCGGGCCGGCTCGACGGTCGCGTTCGTCGGCGAGAACGGCGCCGGCAAGTCGACGCTCGTGAAGCTGCTGGCCCGGTTCTACGACCCGTCCAAAGGACGGATCGCCGTCGACGGCGTCGACCTCGCCTCGATCGATCCGAAGCGGTGGCGCGAGCGGCTCGCAGTCGGCTTCCAGGACTTCGTCCGCTTCGAGCTGATCGCCCGGGAAAGCGTCGGCGTCGGCGACCTGCCGCGGATCGACGAGCGCGCCGCCGTGGAGCGCGCGGTCGATCGCGGCGCTGCGCGCGACGTCGTCGAAGAGCTCGAACACGGCCTCGACACGCCGCTGGGACCGACGCAGAGCGGGACCGACCTCTCCGGCGGGCAGTGGCAGAAGCTCGCACTCGCGCGCGCGATGATGCGCGAGCGGCCACTCCTCCTCGTGCTCGACGAGCCCACATCCGCATTGGACGCGAGCGCCGAGCACGAGCTGTTCGAACGGTATGCCGAGTCGGCGCGCGCGGTCGCTGCGGCGACCGGCGGCATCGCGATCTTCGTCTCACACCGTTTCTCGACCGTACGGATGGCGGACCGCATCGTCGTCGCCGCCGACGGCCGGGTGGCAGAACAGGGCACGCACGAGGAGCTCATCGCGCACCAGGGGATGTATGCCGAGCTCTACGGCCTACAGGCCGCTGCGTACGCCGGCTAGGTACGTCGCGGTCGGCTGCAGCGAATCGTCGAGCACGACGACGTCCGCGGGCGCGCCAGGCGCGAGTGAGCGGCGCGACGCCGCGAACAACGCCTCCTCGACGGTCGCGCCGATCCGGACGAAGTCGCGGACCGCGTCCGGCATCGTCAGGACGCTGCCCGCGAGCGTCCCGTCGGCGAGCCGCGCAGCGCCCTCGCACACGGTTACCGCAACGGAACCCATGTGCCAGTCGCCGTCGCCGATGCGCGCCGCGGCGAGCGCATCGGTGACGAGCGCGATGCGGCCGCGCGCTGCGCGCATCGCGAGGCGAACCGCGTCGTCGGCCACGTGGTTGCCGTCGAGGATCAGCTCCACCGTGACGTCGTCCCGCACGAGCGCGGCGCCGGCGATGCCCGGATCGCGGTGGCGGAACGGGCGCATCGCGTTGAACAGATGGGTGACGTGACGCGCGCCGCGGTCGAACGCCGCCTGAGCCTGGTCGTCCGTCGCGTCGGTGTGGCCGCACGCGACGGTGACTCCGCGCGAGACGAGCAGCTCGACGAGCTCGAGCGCACCGGGAAGCTCCGGCGCAAGCGTGACGTGCGCGACACGACCGGCGGCGAGCAGCCGCTCGAGCAGAGCGACGTCCGGGTCACGGCGCGCGGCCGCGGGGTGCATTCCGAGGCGACGCGCCGAGATGAACGGCCCCTCGAGATGCGCACCGAGGCCCGGCGGCACCTCCTGCAGCGCCGCGACGAGCTCCGCCTCGGGCGCGGTGATGAACGACGGGCGGAAGGAGGTGACGCCGGTCTCGAGCAGCGCCTCGCGGGCGAGCCGGTACCCCTCCGCGTCCGCGGTCGCGAAGTCGACGCCGGCGAAGCCGTGGATGTGGACGTCGACGAAGCCGGGCGCGGCGATGCCGCGTCCGCCGCCTGCAAGCCCGACGCCGACGACACGACCGTCGTCGATCGCGACGTCGCCCGGGATGAGCGCGCCGTCGACGAGTGCATGTCCGACCCCGAGCCTCACTCTGTAATGGTGTGAACGTGCACCCGCATCGACGATACAACCCGCTCAGCGGCGATTGGGTGCTCGTCTCCCCGCACCGCACGCAGCGTCCCTGGCAGGGCCAGGTCGAGCGTGTCGCCGACGCCGCACTGCCACAGCACGATCCTTCGTGCTACCTCTGCCCCGGCAACGAGCGCGCAGGCGGCGAGCGCAATCCCGACTACGACGGCACCCTGGTCTTCACGAACGACTTTCCGGCGCTCGTGCCGGCGGACGGGGGCGAGTACGGCACATGCCGCGTCGTCTGTTACTCACCACGCCACGATCTCGGCCTCGGTGACGTCGACGTCGAGCGAGTGGTCGAGGTGTGGACGGAGCAGTACGCATCGCTGATCGGCGACTCTCGCATCGGCCACGTCCAGATCTTCGAGAACCGCGGCGAGATGATGGGCGCGAGCAGCCCGCATCCGCATGGGCAGATCTGGGCGACCGAACACGTGCCGACGCACGTCGCGCGGGAGCAGGAGCGCTTCGCCGAGACGCCGTCGCTCCTCGAGGAATATCTCGCTGAGGAACGCGAGCGCGTCGTCGAGGAGAACGAGCACTTCCTCGCCTGCGTGCCGTTCTGGGCCGTGTGGCCGTTCGAGACACTCGTCGCGTCGCGGCGACGCGTCGCCTCGCTACCGGAGCTGCGCGAAGAGGAACGAGCCGCGCTCGCCGCGATCCTCAAGCAGCTCGTCCAGCGCTACGACCGGCTCTTCGACACGCGCTTCCCATACTCGATGGGGCTGCATCAGACATCCCACCTCCACGTGCATTTCTATCCGCCGCTCTTGCGCTCCCCGACTGTGCGGAAGTTCATGGTCGGCTACGAGCTGCTCGCAGAGCCGCAGCGCGACCTCACCGCGGAGGAGGCGGCCGAACGGCTGCGCGCCGCGTGATCCGCGCCCGCGCGCCGGGCCGCGTGAATCTGATCGGCGAGCACACCGACTACAACGATGGCTTCGTCCTCCCGTGCGCGATCGATCGCTTCACCGTCGTCGTGGCCGAGCCGCGCGACGACCGGGCGGTGCATGTCGAGAGCCTCGGCGAGCGCGACCACTTCACCCTCGGTGAGGTCGAGCGCACCGGGACCTGGCGCGATTACGTGCGCGGCGTCGTCGAGCGGCTGCACCTCGAACGCGGGGCGTCGCTGCGAATCGAAAGCGACGTCCCGCGTGGCGCCGGCCTCTCGTCGTCGGCGTCGCTCGAGGTCGCGGTCGGCCGAGCGTTGTCCGACATCGCGGGCGAGGAGCTTGCCCTTCTCTGTCAGCGCGCCGAGAACGACTTCGTCGGCGTGCAGAGCGGCATCATGGACCAGTTCGCGGTCACGCTCGGGCGTGCGGATCATGCGCTCCTCCTGGACTGCCGCGACCTGACGTACCGGCACATACCGATCCCGCCCGGCGTTGCGATCGTCGTCTGCGACAGCCACGTCAGGCGCGCGCTGGCCGACTCCGGCTACAACGAGCGCCGAGCCGAGTGCGAGGCGGCGGCCGCACGGCTCGGTCTCGCGTCACTGCGCGACGCAACACCGGCGCAGGTCGCAGGCCTGAAGCGCGCACGCCATGTCGTCAGCGAGAACGACCGGACGCTACGCGCGGCGGCCGCGCTCGAGTCGGGCGACTGCGTGACGTTCGGGGAGCTGATGGACGCGTCGCACACGAGCATGCGCGACGACTTCGAGATCGTCCCGCCCGAGCTCGATGCGCTCGCTGCCGCGACGCGCGCGGTCGACGGCTGCTTCGGATCGCGGTTGACCGGCGGCGGCTTCGGCGGGTGCACCGTGAGCCTCGTCGACGACGAGGCTGTCGACGCCGTCGGCGGGGCGGCGCGGGAGCTCGGCGCGACGGTCTACGTCTGCCACGCGTCGGACGGGGCGGCGCGGCAGTGAACGACTGGTGCCTGCTCCAGAGCAGGCACCAGTCGGCGGACCTAACGGCTAGCGACCCTGGACAGCCGAGACCGGCGGCGCGGCGTTCTTCGCCTTCGCGAGCGGGCGCGCCTTGACGGCGACCGACGCGGGCTTCGCGGAGATCGTGATCGTCTCGCCCGTTGCCGGGTTGCGACCTTCACGCTCCTGCGTCGCGGGGCGCATCCGGGCCTCGATCTGGACGATCCCCCCGATCTTCACCTTCTCTGCCTTGCCGATCTGCTCGATCACGACGTCCTCGAGTGCCGTGATCGCCTTCTTCGCATCTGCACGCGACAGGCCCGCCTTCTCGGCGACCGCGTCGGCGAGCTGAGTCTGCGTCATTGCCATTCAGAGCCTCCTCCGGGTCAATTCCGCATCCAATCCAAGCAAATAGAGTGGACGGCGGCGGGCGGAACCGGCGTTTTCCGGCGCGTTGCAGGGGTGTTCCAGGGCAGACTTGGGGGATGGCCGACCCCGAGCTGACCAATCTGCGGGACGAGATCGCCGCGCTCGACCGCGAACTGCTGGCCGCGCTGAACCGCCGCCTCGATCTCGTCCGCCGCGTCGCGGAGCACAAGGCGGAGACCGGCGCGCCTGCGATCGACGCGCAGCGGGAAGCCGAGTTGCTCGCGCATCTGGTCGCCGCGAACGACGGACCGCTCTCCGAGCAGGGCGTCCGAACGGCGTTCTCCGCGCTGCTGGACGTGCTCAAGCAGGAGCTGCGCACGAGCAGAGCGCCTGCCGAAGGCGCGACCGGCGCGAGAAAGCCGGCCGTCTCCTCGCTCGCCGTCATCGGCACGGGCCTCGTCGGCACCTCGATCGCGCGCGCCGCGCTGCGTTCGGGTGTGGCCGACGTCACCGGCTGGGATGCAGATCAGCGCACCCTCGCGGAGTCGAACGTGCGGGCCGCGAGCTCGCTCGCGGCAGCCGTCCGCGACGCCGAGCTCGTGGTCGTGGCGGTTCCGGTGGGGGCGCTCCGCGCGGCCGTCTTGCAGACACTGGACACCGCCGCCGCCGAAACGACCGTCACCGACGTCGGCTCGACCAAGCGCGGCGTCGCCGGCATCGAAGACGCACGCTTCGTTCCCGGCCATCCGCTGGCGGGCGGATCGACCGGCGGCCCGACGCGCGCGACCGCCGACCTGTTCGACGGCGCGACCTGGATCCTCTCTCCGACCGCGGCCAGCGGCACCGATCACGTGGCCCGGATGCGCGCGTTCGCAGAATCACTCGGCGCGCACGTGACGGAGCTCGACGCGCAGACGCACGACCGGATGCTGGCACTGACGAGCCACCTCCCGCACGCGATCGCGAACCTCCTCGTGCAGGCCGTCGGCGACGCCGGTGCGTTCGCGGGGCCCGCGTTTCGCGAGATGACGCGCGTCGCCGGCGCGAATGCCGCGATCTGGGCGGACATCTTCCTCGAGAACGCCGACGAGCTCGCGGGCGCGCTCGTCGCCCACGCGGGCTCGGCGGAGAACGTCGTGACTGCGCTCCGCGAGCGCGACCGCGCGTTCCTCGAGCGCTGGATCGCCGAAGCGGCGGCGACGCGCGCGAGGCTCGACGAGCAGGCCTACCGCACGGACGCGCGGCAACTGCACCGTATCCGCGTGCGCGTCCCCGACAAGCCCGGCGTGCTGGCGCGTATCACACAGACACTCGGCGCGGCCGGGGTCAACATCGAAGACTTCGAGCTCCGTCACGTCAGCCCGGAGTACGGCGGCGTGCTCGTCGTGCTCGTCGCGGGCAGCGAGAATCTCGAACTTGCGCGCACGCTCTTGCGGCGCGAGGGGTACAGCGCGGCTTGACCGGCGCCTGCGTCGAGGCAGGCGCCGGTCGCTGGACTGGACCGTCTAGTAGCCGCCGCCGGCGTCGTAGCCCGGCGCGGTGGTGGTCGGAGGAGCCGGTGTCGGCGTCGGCGTCTTTGGCGCCGCAGCGCGCAGCCTCGCGCCGGTCGGCGAGAACGCCGCCCAGTGCGCGATCGACGCACCGCGGACGTCGCCGGCCTTCTTGTCGCCGACGTAGAAGTAGAGCGGGTGCCCCATGAACGTCACCTGGAACTTGCCGCCCGCCCGCTTCGCCATGCCGAGCTTCGAGGCGCCCACGCCGCGGAGCGCCACGGGCTTGCTCGACGTGAGGAAGGCGTGCCACAACGCGGTGCACGCGCCGGTGCAGGAGCTCTTCGTGCCGTGATCGAGGTCGAAGACGTACAGCGTGTGGCCTCGCGAGTCGACGAGCACCGACCCCAGTGTCGTCGAGCGCATGGAGACTTGCGTGCGCGTCGTTGCGGCGACCGCGACGGCGGTGCAGGTCAGGGCCAGGAGGAGAACGGCTGAAATACGCATCGCTCTCCCATACGAGTGCCCGGGCGGATCGGATTGCCCGTCGACTCAGGCAGTCATCGGGATGAACGGACGCGCCCGCGAACCTCGCCGAGCTCGACGTCGGCCGCCCGTCCGCGCAAGACGACTTCGTCGCCGTCCTCGAGGAAGCGGGTGTTCCGCCAGAGCTCGATCAGGGAGCCCTCGGTGCCTGCCTCCGAGCCCGAGATCGTCCCGGATGCCATCAGGTCGCCCGTGCGCAGGCTCGCTCCGTTCGAGGTCGCGTGCGCGAGCTGCTGCGGCATCGTCCAGTACAGGGTTCGCGCGTTACCGCGCGAGATCGTCTCGCCGTTGAGCTCCACCTCGAGCGCGAGGTCGAGCGCCCAGTCGCGGCCTCCGTCCAGGTGCGGCAGCGCGCGCGGGTCCTGCGGCGGCGCGTCGACGCGCGCGTCCTGCAGCAGCGCGAGCGGCGTCACCCAGGCGGAGATCGACGTCTGGAACGACTTGCCGAGGAACGGGCCCAGCGGCTGGTACTCCCAGGCCTGGATGTCGCGCGCGCTCCAGTCGTTCACGAGGACGACGCCGAAGACATGCTCGTCGAAGTCGGCGGTGCGGAGCGCTTGGCCGAGCTCGGTCGGAACGCCGACGACGAAGCCGAGCTCGAGCTCGATGTCGAGCTTGCGCGACGGCGCATACGCCGGGTCGCCCTCTCCTTTCAGTTGTCCTCGCGGGCGCACGACGTCTGTCCCGCTGACGACGACGGTTCCCGCGCGGCCGTGGTAGCCGACCGGCAGCCAGCGCCAGTTCGGGAGCAGCGGCTCGGAGTCGGGCCGAAACATGCGGCCGAGGTTCGACGCGTGCTCGAGCGACGAGTAGAAGTCGACGTAGTCGGCGACGTCGAAGGGAAGCTTCGTCGGTTCTCGGGCGCTCGGGCCGTCGTGCGTCCGCGCGGCGGCGATCGCCTGCTGCCAGCCGGCGCGTCCGAGCGCGAGCAGCGGGTTCAGCGTCGGCTGCGCGAAGACGTCACCGAGGCCGCTCAGGTCGACGATGCCGCGCTCGCCGCGCCAGAGCAATCCGTTGTCGGCGGCGGCGAACCCGGTCGTCACAGGATCCCGAGCTCCTCGAGCTCGCCGACCGGCTCGAAGAACGAGCAGGTGCCGATCGAGTGGAACAGCGTGGCCCGCGCCGTCGCGCACGCATCCGCGCCGGCCTCGCGACCGTTCCAGCGGAACGAGTGCTCGTCGAGCTCGAATGCGCCGGGCTCCGCGCGCAGCGCCTGCTCCTCGTCGCCGAAGACGACAGCGGCAAGGAGATTGAGAAAGCCGTGCTCGCCGGCAGGCGTCGGATATGCGTGGTGCAGTCCCGCCGTCGCCTTGAACAGGCGCCCATGTTCTCGGCAGCTCCGCACGAACGCGGCGACCTCCTCGACGGTCGGCACGCGCGCGCCGCCGCAGCGGATCTTCGTGCGCCCCTCGACGAACTCGACGTCCCCCTGCAGCTCGACGCCGTCCCCGACGGTCGCCAGCTCCCGATCGTCCGCGACGGCGGTCCCCTCGGGCACGACGAAGCGACCGAGCAGCCAGGCGTGCTCGGAAGCGCGTGCGCGATCGTCTTCCGCGAGCGCCTCGTCGCGCGGCAGGGCGGCCGGCGGGAACATCGGCGCATGGTCGAAAAGGCGTGTCAAGAGCGCGCGCCTGGCGTCCACGGCGCGCAACGCTACAGTGTCCTTCGGGTCGGGCTCCGCGCAGTGGGAGCTCGCGAACCGCGTCAGGTCCGGGAGGAAGCAGCGCTAAGTGATCCCTCCCAGGTGTGCGGCCAGCCCGGCCCGTTCCGGCTCGGCTATCGGTCGAAGCCCGTCGAGGCGTCGTTCGATGTGTCCTCGGCGATCAGGAAGAGCGGGCGTCTCTTGACGTCGTCGTACATGCGGCCGACGTACTGGCCGAGGATGCCGAGAAAGACGAGCTGCGCGCCGCCGAGCACGAGCACGGCTGCGGTGACCGACGTCCAGCCCGGCACCACCCGGTTGGAGAACACCCTGATCGCAAGCGTGTAGATCAGATACAGCCAGCCGAGGAGCGAAACGAGCGCGCCGATCACGCTTGCGAGGCGCAGGGGGAACGACGAGAACGAGACGACGGCGTCCCACGCGAACAGCACCATCCTGCGCAGGGAGTACTTCGACTCACCTACCTGGCGCACCGGGCGGTGATACTCGACGAACACCTGGTCGTAGCCGGCCCAACGGACGAGCCCGCGAAGGAAGCGGTGTCGCTCGGGCATCTCGAGCAGCACGTCCACGACGCGGCGCGACATCCACCTGTAGTCAGCGGCACCCTCCGGCAGCTCCAGCGACGAGAGCCTGTTCAGCAGGGCGTAGAAGACGTGGGCGGAGAAACGCTTCCAGCGTCCGGCCGCATCCTGCGGGCTCCGTACCGCGTAGACGACGTCGTTGCCCCCGCTCGCCGCGAGCAGCTCGGGGATGACCTCGGGTGGGTGCTGCAGGTCCGAGTCCATCGTGATCACGCCGTCGCCGCGGGCGAGACTCATTCCGGCCGTGAGCGCCAGCTGGTGGCCGAAGTTCCGTGACAACCTGACCCCCCGCACCCGGTCGTCGGCACGCGCGGCGGTGAGAATCACGTCCCACGTCCCGTCGTCCGACCCGTCGTCGACGAGCACGATCTCCCAGGCCTCGCCCGTCGACTCCAGCACGGCGACGGTCTGCTCGACGAAGGTCGACAGGATCTCGCGCTCGTTGTAGGCCGGTGCGACGACGCTCAGCATCAGGTGAGCTTCGCGACGACGATCAGCCCATCGGCGAGGTTCGGCCGCAGCGCGAAGAGTGGCCTGAGAACGACCTGGTAGGCGTTGAACAGAACGCGCGGGACGCGCGCGCCCGCGTGCACTCGGGGAAAGGTGTAGTACGACACGGCATCGATGTACCAGCCGTGCCGGCCGAGGAGCGTCGTCAAGGTGCGCCACGAGAACCACGCGACGTGGTCGGGGTTCACGAGCTCGCGGCCGGCGAGCCCGCCGAGGACGTTCGTCAGCGCGTGGCCGTTCGGCGTCGTCAGCACGAGCGCTCCACCGGGCGCGACGAGCTGCTTGACCGCTTCGAGGAAGGCGCCGGGGCGGTCGAGGTGCTCGAGCAGCTCGCCTGCGAGGACGATGTCCGCAGGGTCGAGCTCGAGCGCGGCGAGCGAGTCAACGTCCTCGACGTCTGCGACGTGCGCCGCGAATCCGAGCTCGCGGGCGCGCGCGACGCCGGCCGCGTCGGCGTCGATGCCCACGACGTTGCGCGCCTCCGAGGCGACGAGCTCGTGCAGCCACGTCCCCTGCGACCGCTTCGAGCCGACCTGCCCTTCGTCGACGAAGCCGAGGTCGATGACCGACTTCGCGCGAACGATCGCCCGTAGCTCTGTGAGCCGGTCGACGAGCCGCGCCGCGGGGAGACGATGCACCGACGGCGGTCGGAGAGCCGTCGAACTGGCCTTCATCGCGCGCAGCATACGGCGGTAGGGTGCGCGGCGGTGGGCCGCACGCGCTACCTCCGGTATGTCGCCTTCGGCGCGATCGCGCTGGCGTGGGCGCTGCCGATGCAGTCGGTCGGCTGCCCGCAGAACGCGCACTACGCCGGCACGCGTGCAATCGCGAGCGGCGTTCCCTACATCGACCGTTACGCCGAGCAGACATGCGACCTCGTGAAGGACGGCGGCCATTACTACGCGGCGAAGGCGCCGAACCTCGATCTCTGGTCGACGCCCTGGTACGCGCTTCTGCACAGCGTCGGCGCAGTGCCGAAAGATCGCAACCGCGGCCTCGGCTACCCGGACGCGATGGTCGGCGTGCCGCTGCGCGCGATCTGGCAGATCGGCCTCTGGGCGGTCGTCCTGCCGGCGCTTCTCCTCCTCGTCCTCGTCCGGCGCACGGCCGAGGAGATCGAGCCGGGCACGGGGACGGCGGTCGCGACGATTCTCGGCCTCGGCACGCTCGTGCTGCCGTTCTCGACCTTGCTCTTCTCGCACGTGCCGGCGGCGGCCGCGGAGCTCGCCGCATTCATGCTCCTGTTCTGCCGCCGGCGGCCGCTCTGGGCGGGCGTCTGCGCCGGGCTCGCAATCGGCCTCGACTTCCCCTTCGCCATCCCGGCGCTCGCGATCGGCCTGTACGCGGCGGCGCGGCGACCGCGGCTGCGGCGCGTCGCCGAGTATGCGCTCGGCGGCGCGGTCGGGCTCCTCCCCGTCTGGGCATTCGACACGTGGGCGTTCGGCAACCCCTTCCACCTCGGCTACGTCGGAACGGCCGGCCAGGGCGCCGCGGGCGGCTGGCAGATGACCGGCTTCTTCGGACAGACGGCGCCGAGCTTCCACATCGCCGTCTCGCTGCTGCTCAGCCAGCGGGGGCTGCTCGTGCTGACGCCGGTCCTCGCAGCGGCGACGGCGGGCTGCGCCGTCCTTTGGCGGCGCGGCCTGCGCGCGGAGGCAGCGCTGATCGGCGGCTTGACGCTCGTCGAGATCGCCTGGAACTCGGCCCGCCATCCGACCGATGCCGCGCTCGGCGGCTGGGTGCCCGGGCCGCGATTCCTGATTCCGCTCCTGCCGTTCCTCTGCCTGGCGCTGGCGCCGCTCGTCCGACGGGCACCGGCCACGATCGGCGCTCTCGCGGCCGTCTCCATCGGCGCGATGGCGATCGCGACGAGCGCGGAGCCGCTGCTCTCGAACGACGACACGCATCATTGGATCGCGCGCATCGCCGACGGAAACTTCGCCGCGACCTGGCTGAGCCTGTTCGGGATCGGTCACGGCTGGCTGGCGATCCTGCCCTTCTACGCGCTCGTCCTCGTCGCCGTGCTCGCCGCGATCCCGCGCGTCGGCGTGTACCGCCGCGACCTCGCCATGGCCGCCGCGGCGCTCGTCGCCTGGGTCGTGGTCGAGCACGGCGCCCCGGAACTGCTCCACGTCGACGACCTCGTCCGCGAGAGCTGGGGCGCGCTTGCCGCCCTGCTCCTGCTCGTGGGGGCGATTCTGGCGGTGGCGCGGCTCCGCCCCGAGGGCCTGCTCCTCGCCCCATTCCTCTTTTTCGCCTTCGACCGGCACACGAAATGGGCCGTCCTGCTCGCCGTGCTGGTGGTCCTGCTTGAATCGACGCAGTGGCTGCGCTCTACCGGAAGTACCGCCCTCAGACCTTCGACGACGTCGTGGGCCAAGAGGCAGTCGTCCGAACCCTGACGAACGCGATCGCGTCCGACCAGATCCGCCAGGCATATCTCTTCGCGGGGCCGCGCGGCACCGGCAAGACGTCGATGGCGCGCATCCTCGCGAAGTCGCTCAACTGCGCGCACGGCCCGACCACGACACCGGACGGCACGTGTCATGCGTGCCGCGCGATCGCGGCCGGCACGTCGCTCGACGTGATCGAGATGGACGCGGCGTCGCAGCGCGGCATCGACGACATCCGCGATATCCGCGAGCGCGTCGTGCTGCAACCGGTCGAGGGCCAGTACAAGGTCTACATCCTCGACGAGGCGCACCAGCTGACGGACGCTGCGTGGAACGCGCTCCTGAAGCTGATCGAGGAGCCGCCGCCCCACCTGATGTTCGTCTTCTGCACGACGGAGCTGCAGAAGGTGCTGCCGACCGTGCGGTCGCGCTGCCAGACGTTCGTCTTCCAG
>JAICWC010000052.1 GCA_025934995.1 Thermoleophilia bacterium
ACGACGACCAGGGAGCGCATCGCGGTCACGGTACCCCGGCCCTGTTATGAGGGTGTCAGGACGCCTTGGTACCCTGGATCGACCTTGGACGTCGAACTCCGCCAGGACGAGCTCAACCGTCTGCTGGCACTGGACCGGAAGTTCGCGAAAGAGGGCCTCACCTTCGACGACGTCCTGCTCATGCCGGCCGAGTCGCAGGTCCTACCGAACGACGTCTCCACTCGCACGCGCCTGACGGGGACGATCGAGCTCGCGATCCCGGTCGTCTCCGCGGCCATGGACACGGTCACCGAGGCACGGCTCGCGATCGCGCTCGCGCGCGAGGGCGGCATCGGCATCGTCCACCGCAACCTCTCGATCGAGGATCAGGTCGCGGAGGTCGACAAGGTCAAGCGCTCGGAATCGGGGATGATCGTCGAGCCGGTGACGCTGCCGCCGAGCGCCCTCGTGCGCGACGCCTTGGACTTGATGGCGCGCTACAAGGTCTCCGGCGTCCCGATCACCGACGGCGACAACGTGCTCGTCGGGATCCTCACCAACCGTGACCTCCGTTTCGAGGACGACGTCGAGCAGCCGGTGTCCGCGCTGATGACGTCGCGCAACCTCGTCACCGCGCCGGTCGGCACGACGCTTGCGGAGGCGGAAGAGATCCTCCACCGCAACAAGATCGAAAAGCTTCCCGTCGTCGATGCCGACGGGAAGCTGCGCGGGCTGATCACCGTCAAGGACATCCAGAAGAAGATCCAGCATCCGCAGGCGACGAAGGACGACCGGGGGCGGCTGCGCGTCGGTGCGGCGGTCGGCGTCGGATCGGATGCACCGGAGCGCGCTCAGGCGTTGGTGTCTGCAGGCGTCGACGTGCTCGTGGTCGATACCGCCCACGGACACTCGCGCGGCGTCATCGACATGGTCGCGAAGATCAAGTCGCTCGTTCCCGTCGAGGTGATCGCCGGCAACATCGCGACCGCCGAAGCGGCGCGCGCGCTCGTCGACGCCGGCGCCGACGCGGTCAAGGCCGGCATCGGGCCGGGTTGCTTCGCGGCCGGCACGCGCGTGTTGATGGCGAACTCGACGTACAAGAACATCGAGGAGGTCGTCGCCGGCGACCGCGTGATCAACATGCACGGGGAGCCGGTCGTAGTCAGCAGGGCCTGGTGCACCGGTGTGCGCGAGGTTGCCGGCGTCAGACACGTTGCGTCCCCCGACGAGACGATCGTCACGCCCGACCACAACTTCTGGGTCGGTGACCTGTCGAGCGTTTCGGCCTCAGTCGTTGCGTCGCGCGGGTTTGTCGGAACACTGGAGCGTCCGACGAAGCGCGGCGAGTCGAAGCTTTGTTGGAAGGAAGTTGGGGTCGCTACGCGCGACGCCTTCCTCCTCCCCCGGCAGATCGCGTTCGATCTGCCCGATAATTTCTCCTTCGATCTCGGCGAGTTTGCCCGGCGCGAGTCGAGACTCGAGCGGTACCACCGTCGGATCGAGGACTCATACGTCACCGGCTATATGTTCGGCGCGTTCCTCGGCGACGGCGACGCGTTTCTGAATACGAATGGCCGGTCGGAGATCGGCCGTGTCGCCTGGACATTCGGGCCGGACGAGGAAGAGATCGCCGACAAGTTGGCAGGAGCGGTCGAGATGGTCACCGGGGTCGCGCCGACAATCGTTCGTGACCGCGTCATTCACGTCTACGTGTTCTCGTTGCAATGGGCCCGGGTCTTCGCACTGTTCGGCAAGCGCACGGGGAAGCACCTTCCGCTCCGCTTTCGCTGCGGCAACCCTGTGTATCTGAAGGGTCTCTACGACGGCCTGATCGACAGCGGCGGCTTTGTCGCCGCCGACGGTCGCGTCTGCTTCAAGAACACCTCGCGTGAGCTGGTCGAGCTCTTTGGAGTGTTGAGCTTCCTCCTGACCGGGAGCTTCCCGAACGTCCATCGGGAGACAGGCGGGGCCGGGGGCCTGCAGGGCGCGAATGCAGAGAATTGCAACGATGCCTACGTCGCTCGCTTGAACGTCACGCACCTCAAGCGTCACCTCGAGGACTTCCAAGTGGTGAAGCAACTCACACAACGCGAGCTGGGCGTCGCCGTGCCGGTTTACGACATCGAGGTCGATTGCGACACGCATAGCTTCATCGCCAACAACGCCATTGTCCACAACTCGATCTGCACGACTCGCGTCGTCGCGGGCGTCGGCGTCCCGCAGGTCACTGCGGTGTACGACGTCTCGACCGCCGTCGACGTCCCCGTGATCGCCGACGGCGGCATGACGACGTCTGGCGACATCGCGAAGGCGGTCGCCGCCGGCGCGGACACGGTCATGCTCGGCTCGCTCCTCGCGGGCACCGACGAGGCGCCGGGCGAAGTGATCCTCGTCCAGGGTGAGCGGTTCAAGGAGTACCGCGGCATGGGCTCGCTCGGCGCGATGCGTGCGCGCTCGTTCTCGAAGGACCGCTACTTCCAGGGCGACGTCGAGGACGTCGAGAAGCTCGTGCCCGAGGGGATCGAGGGTCGCGTGGCGTACAAGGGCCCGCTCGCGCCGATCGTCTACCAGCTCGTCGGCGGGCTGCGGCAGGCGATGGGCTACTGCGGTGCGGCGGCGCTCGCCGACATGAAGGACGCACGGTTCATCCGCATCACCGGCGCCGGGCTGCGCGAGTCGCACCCGCACGACGTGACGATCACGAAGGAAGCGCCGAACTATCGCCGCTGAGCCGTCGAACGTCGTTCGGCTCCCGGTTCCCGAGCAGGAACGGCCCGTCCTCGTCCTCGACTTCGGCGGCCAGTACGCGCAGTTGATCGCGCGGCGCGTGCGCGAGTGCCGCGTGTACTCGGAGCTCGTCGGTCATCAGATCTCCCCCGAGGCGATCCGCGCGCGCAAGCCGCACGCGATCATCCTCAGCGGCGGGCCCGCGTCGGTGTATGCCGACGGCGCGCCTCGCGTCGACCCGCGCATCTTCGAGCTCGGCATCCCGACGCTCGGCATCTGTTACGGCGCGCAGTTGATGGCCCTGGATCTCGGCGGGCGCGTCGACCGCACCGACGCGTCGGAGTTCGGCAAGACGCAACTCCGCGCAGAGGAGTCGGCACTGCTCCACGACACGCCTGCCGACCAGACCGTCTGGATGTCGCATCGCGACACCGTGGTCGAAGCGCCGGAAGGCGCGCGCGTCGTCGCGCACTCGCCGTCGACGCCGGTCGCGGCCTTCGAGTCGCGCGAGCGCGGCTTGTACGGCGTGCAGTTTCATCCCGAGGTCGTGCACACGCCGCACGGGATGAGCGTGCTGAAGAACTTCCTCTACGAGATTGCCGAGGCGCCGCCCGCTTGGACGCCGGCCGCGGTGATCGAGGAGCAGGTCGAGCGGATCCGCTCCCAGGTCGGCCGCGAGCGGGTGCTCTGCGCGCTGTCGGGCGGCGTCGACTCCGCCGTCGCAGCGCTGCTCGTGCACAAGGCGGTGGGTGACCAGCTGACGTGCGTGTTCGTCGATCACGGGATGCTGCGAAAGAACGAGGCGGAGCAGGTGGTCGAGACGTTCGGCGACCACTTCCACGTTCCACTGGTGCACGTGCAGGCGCAGAATCGCTTCCTCGAGCTGCTCGAGGGCGTCGAGGATCCCGAGCAGAAGCGCAAGATCATCGGTCGCGAGTTCATCCGGGTCTTCGAGGACGAGTCGCGCAAGCTCGGTGACGTCCGTTGGCTCGTGCAGGGGACGCTGTATTCCGACGTGATCGAGTCAGGCGGCACCGAGGGCGTCGCTGCGACGATCAAGTCGCATCACAACGTCGGCGGCCTGCCGGAGGACATGAAGATGCAGCTCGTCGAGCCGCTGCGCCTCCTGTTCAAGGACGAGGTGCGGCGCGTCGGCGAGGAGCTCGGCATGCCGGAGCGGATGGTGTGGCGCCAGCCGTTCCCAGGCCCGGGGCTCGCGATCCGCATCATCGGCGACGTCACGCGCGAGCGGCTCGAGATCCTGCGCGACGCCGACTCGATCCTGCAGGAGGAGGTGCGGCGCGCCGGGCTCTACCGCGAGCTGTGGCAGTCGTTCGCAGTTCTGCCGGCGATCCGTTCCGTCGGCGTGCAGGGCGACGAGCGCACGTACGGCTATCCGATCGTCATCCGTGCCGTCACGAGCGACGACGCGATGACCGCCGACTGGGCGCGGCTTCCGTACGACCTGCTCGAGACGATCTCCGCTCGGATCGTCAACGAGATCGTCGGCGTCAATCGTGTGGTCCTTGACATCACCTCCAAGCCACCTGCCACCATTGAATGGGAGTAACTCGTTTTGCAACCGAGTTGCTCCGCAACTCGGTTGCAGGTCTAAGGAACTGCGCGCACCGGAGAGCGCGGTCTCCGGTGCGCTTCGTGCAGTAGGGGCTCGTTGCCTACGGGCGGACGAATTCCGCGTCCGCGGCGGGGGCCGCGCGCACGCTCGGCTGGCCGCTCGCTAACGCTTGCGCGTTAGCTCGCGTTGGGCGATGGCTAGCGTCCGGGTGATGAAGGTCACTTCCGAAGCGGCGCGTCGCTTCCTCGTCGCTCGGCATTTCCTCGCACCGGCCCGCGCGCTCAGCGGTGGCCCGGACGCCGTCATGCAGGTCTTTCGCCGCCTCGGCTCGATCCAATACGACCCGATCGCGATCGCCGGGCGGGCGCACGATCTCGTCCTGCACGCTCGCGTCGCCGACTACGACCCGGCCTGGTGCGACGAGCTGTACGAGCGGCGCGAGATCTTCGAGGCGTACAACAAAGGCCTCTCGTTCGTCCCCGTGGACGAGTTCCCCTGGTTCCGCGGCATCCTCAGCAAGCGGCCGGCGGAGGAGATCAGTGCGCATGCGGAAGTCGCCGAGCTCGTGCTCGCGCGCATCCGAAAGGAGGGCGCACTGTCGGTGCACGACTTCGAACGGCAGTCCGGCACGAGCACCGACTGGTTCGGCGTGCCGACGAACGCGGTCCGCGCGGTGCTGGAGGCGTACGGAACGACAGGCGTGCTCGGTCTCGCGCGCCGCGAGGGAAGTCGCCGCTACTACGACCTGGTCGAACGTCTCCTGCCGAAGAACGTGCTGGCGAAGGAGATCCCACTCCGGGAGCAGCTGCGGCACAAGATGCTCTCGCGTTACCGAGCCCATGGGCTGCTCGGCGCGAGCGCCCAGTTCGACATCTTCCAAGGGCTCGGTGCTGCGCAGCCGGTGGGAAAGTACGCGCATCATCCGGGCCGCGCGTCGCTCCAGCAGGAGCTCGTCGATCGCGGCGACCTCGTTCCCGTCGAGATCGAAGGCCTTCGGGGCAAGCGCTTCGCCGTCTCGGAGGACGAAGAGCTCCTCGAGTCGCCGCCTGAGCCGCCGCCGTCGGTTGCCTTCCTGTCGCCCTTCGACCCGCTCGTCTGGGAGCGCAAGTTCCTGCAGACGCTCTTCGACTTCGAGTACGTGTGGGAGCTCTTCCACCCGCCGGAAAAACGGCGCTGGGGCTGGTACGTGCTGCCGATCGTCTTCCGCGACCGCTTCGTCGGCCGGTTCGAACCGCGCATCGACCGTGATACGGCGACCGTCGAGGTGCTCAACCTCTGGTGGGAGGACGGATTTACGCCGCGGCGGGTCGACGGTTTCGTCGACGCGTTCCGCGACGCCCTCGCCGCGTACCTGCGGTTCGGCCGCGCGACTCGATTGGAGTGGTCGCCGCAGGTCCCGCGAACGCATCGGTTCGCCGTTTGAGGGCGGTTCCGGTTGCGCCGCACCGCCGCAACCTTGTAGAACACCTGCACACCTAGGGAAGGGGGGTGTGTGGCAGGCGTTTCGTTCGAGGGGGTCACCAAGACCTATGCCGACGGCACGACAGCCGTCAACGGTCTCGATCTCGGGATCGAGGACGGCGAGTTCATGGTGCTCGTCGGGCCGTCGGGGTGCGGTAAGACAACGGCGCTGCGCATGGTCGCCGGCCTCGAGGACATCTCGCGCGGCGTCCTGAAGATCGGTGATCGCGTCGTCAACCACGTCCCGTCGCGCGACCGCGACATCGCGATGGTCTTCCAGAGCTATGCCCTCTATCCGCATCTCTCGGTGTACGACAACATCGCGTTCGGCCTGAAGATCAAGAAAGTTCCGAAGGAAGAGATCGAGAAGCGTGTGCAGAACGCGGCGCGCGTCCTCGACCTGGAGCCGTACCTGAAGCGGAAGCCCCGCGCTCTCTCGGGCGGTCAGCGGCAACGCGTTGCGATGGGCCGCGCGATCGTGCGCGAGCCGGCCGCGTTCCTGATGGACGAGCCGCTCTCGAACCTCGACGCGAAGCTGCGCGTCCAGATGCGCGCCGAGATCGCAGGCCTGCAGCGCGACCTCGGCGTGACGACGATCTACGTCACGCACGACCAGGTCGAGGCGATGACGATGGGCGACCGCGTTGCGGTCATGCGCAAGGGCGAGCTGCAGCAGGTCGCCGACCCGCAGACGCTCTACGACCGGCCGGTCAACCTCTTCGTGGGCGGCTTCATCGGCAGCCCGGCGATGAACATGCTCGAAGCGACGCTGATGCGCAGGAACGGCGACCTCGTCGCGAAGCTCGGGTCCCAGGAAATCGCCCTCAAGGGCGAGACGCTCGAGCAGCGGCCGGCATTGCGAAATTACGAGGGGCAGACTGTCGTCCTCGGCGTGCGGCCCGAGGATCTCGAGGACCTCACGCTCGCCCCCGAGACCGACGCGGACCATCGGCTGCGCGGAACCGTGCAGCTGACCGAGGCGCTCGGCTCCGAGATCATGGTGCACTTCGTCACCGACGCGAAGCCCGCCGTCACCGAAGAGGTGCGCGAGCTCGCGGAGGACACCGGAGACGACCGCACGCCGCAGCCCCATGACACCCACGCCACGCTCGTCGGGCGCTTCGGCGCACGGTCGCGCGTGCGCAAGGACGGCGACGTCGAGGTCGCCGTCGACACCAGGGCGCTGCACTTCTTCGATCCACAGACCGGAATGGGGATCTACGACGGAAAAGGAACGAAAGGAGCTTCATGAAGAACCGGGTCGTGCGCGGGGCCGCAATGACAGCGCTCGCCATCCCGTTGGTCTTCTTCGCCGCAGGCTGCGGGAAGAAGAGCAGCAGCAGTAGCAGCAACACGAACAGCTCGAGCAGCACGACGTCCTCCAACAGCAGCGTCAAGGGCAGCGTCACCTTCGACGGGATCTGGACGGGAGCGGAGGCTGCCTCCTTCGCGAAGGTGATCGCGGCGTTCAACCAGCAGTACCCGAACGTCAAGATCAAGTACAAGCCGGTCGGCAACAACGTTCCGACCGTCGTCGGGACAGCCGTCGCAGGCGGCCATCCGCCCGACATGGCGGACATCGCGCAGCCCGGTCTCGTCAAGCAACTCGCGACGCAGGGTCACCTGAAGCCGATCACGTATGCAAAGTCCGCCATCGCCGCGAACTTCGCGCCGGTGTGGCAGCAGCTCGGCACGGTGAACGGGACGCTGTACGCGCTCGTTTTCAAGGCGGCCAACAAATCGCTGCTCTGGTACAACGTCCCGGCGTACAAGGCGGCCGGCGTCACCGCGCCGAAGACGTGGTCGCAGTTGCTGAGCGACGCGAAGACGCTGAAGCAGTCGGGCACGCCCGCCTACTCGATCGGCGGCGCCGACGGGTGGACGCTGACCGACCTGTTCGAGAACCTCTACCTGCGCACGTACGGGCAGGCGAAGTACCAGGCGCTGAGCAACCACACGATCAAGTGGACGGATCCGTCCGTGATCGCAACGCTCAAGGAGATGGCGCAGGTCATCGGTGACACGGGCAACCTCGCCGGCGGTCAGGCCGGCGCGATCCAGAACGGCTTCAACGACTCGGTCACGAACGCGTTCTCGGATCCCCCGAAGGGCGCGACGGTCTTCGAGGGCGACTTCGTGGGCGGCGTCATCACGTCCTCGACGAAGGCGAAGCCCGGGACCGGCTTCAACACGGCGCCGTTCCCGGCCGTCAAGCCGGGTGCGAACGCAAAGGCAGTCGAGATCGGCGGCGACCTGTTCGTCACCTTCCGCGACACGCCCGCGATCGAGGCGTTCGTGAAGTTCCTCGCGACGCCGCAGGCGGCGGAGGCATGGGCGAAGGTCGGTGGGTTCGGCACGGGCAACAAGAACGTGCCCGCGAGCGTCTACCCGGACCCGATCACGAAGGCGACCGAAGCGCCGATCGGACAGGCCTCGGCCGTCGTGTTCGACATGTCGGACCTGCAGCCGTCGTCCTTCGGTGCCACGACGGGCCAGGGAGAGTGGGGGATCTTCCAGGACTTCCTGAAGAACCCCAGTGACGTCAACGGCATCGCGCAGAAGCTCGAGTCAGCCGCGGCCGCCGCGTACAAGAGCGGGAAGTAGCGCTTGTCGAAGGGCTCCATCACGGCGGAGCCGCCCGTAGTGGCGGCTCCGCCGGGCGCGAACACCGCGGGGGTCTCGCGCTACTTCACGGGTGCGCTGTTCCTCGGCCCGGCGTTCGTGCTGCTCATCGTGTGGATGGTCTACCCGGCCGTCTACACGGTCGTGCGCAGCTTCTTCGGTCGGAACGGGTACCTGGGTGCCTGGGTCGGATTTGCGAACTACCAGCACCTCTTCACGACCTCGACCCTTCTGCGTGCGATCGAGAACAACGCGATCTGGGTCGCCGTCGTGCCCGCGCTCGTCACCGCGATCGGCCTGATCTTCGCCGTGCTGACGGAACGTGTCGGCTGGGCGGTCGCGTTCAAGACGGTCGTCTTCCTGCCGATGGCGGTGTCGGCCTTCGCGACGGGCGTGACCTGGCGAATCCTCTACCAGCAGGATCCGAATCTCGGCGCGATCAACGCGCTCGGGCGCAGCGTGCACAGCGTGTTCGCGACTCCCGGAGTGCTGCAGAATGCCCTGCCCTCGTCGACGGCGCTCAAGGCGAAGGGCGGGACCGTCGTCCTGACGACGCCGCTCAAGCCCGGATCTGTCGCGCTGCTCGGGCTGACGGGGATCGCTCCGGACGCGGTGCCGAAAGGCGCCAAGCAGGCGGTCAAGGCGCAGTCGAAGCCCGGCGACATCACCGGGACGGTCTGGCGTGACTTCAAGCCGGGCGGCGGCAAGCCCGGCGTCGTCGAGTCGCAGGAGGTGGGCCTGCCCGGCGTGACGATCGAGCTCCGCGACGCGAGCGGCAAGACGGTCAAGACGACGAAGAGCGGCGACGACGGCACATTCGACTTCACGCAGGTCCCGTCCGGGACGTACCAGGCCGCGATCGGCAAGCAGACGTTCGCGAAGCCCTTCGGGGGCTACTCCTGGCTCGGTCCGAAGCTGATCACGCCGTCGCTCTTGATCGCCTACATCTGGATCTGGGCCGGGTTCGCGATGGTCGTGATCGGCGCAGGTCTCGCAGCGATGCCGCGCGACGTGCTCGAGGCCGCGCGCACCGACGGCGGCACGGAGTGGCAGGTCTTCCGCCGCGTGACCGTTCCGCTGCTCGCGCCCGTGCTCAGCGTCGTCTTCATCACGATGATCATCAACGTCTTGAAGGTGTTCGACCTCGTGATCGCACTCGCGCCGGAGTCGACGCAGGCGAACGCAAACGTGATCGCGCTCGCGATGTGGCGCACCGCGTTCGGCGGCGAAAACGACTTCGGCACCGGCTCGGCGATCGCGGTCTTCCTGTTCCTCCTCGTCATTCCGGTGCTCGCGCTGAACATCCGACGCTTCAAGAGGGACGTGTAGTCATGGCCGCGGCCTCTCCGGCACTCGAGCTGCCCGCGCCCGGCGACCGTCCGGCGGCGAAGATCCTGCGCTGGGTCGCGAAGGCGCCGATCCATCTCATCCTCGTCGCCCTCGGCGCGCTGTGGCTCGTGCCGACGTTCGGGCTCTTCATCACGTCGATCCTCCCCGCCAGCGCCCTTGCGAACAAAGGCTGGTGGCAGATCTTCAGCTCGCCCAGCCAGGCCACCTGGGCGAACTACAGCGCGCTCTTCCACAATCAAGGCCTGCTCGACGCGTTGAAGACGACCGCATACATCGCGGTGGGCAACACGCTGCTCGTGGTGGTCGTCGGCGCGATGGCGGGCTACGCATTCGCGTGGCTCGACTTCCCGGGGCGCGACTGGATCTTCATCGGCGTCATCGCGCTGCTCGTCGTCCCGCTGCAGATGGCGCTGATCCCGATGTTCAAGCTCTACGACCAGATGGGGATCTTCGACACGGTCATCAGCATCGTCCTGTTCCACGCCGCGTTCGGGCTGCCGTTCGCCATCTTCCTCTTGCGCAACTTCTTCGTCGGGCTGCCGAAGGACATCCTCGAGTCGGCTCGCATCGACGGCGCGAGCGAGATCACCATCTTCCTGCGGCTGATCCTGCCGCTCGGGCTGCCGGCGATCGCGTCGCTCGCGATCTTCCAGTTCCTCTGGACGTGGAACGACCTGATCGTCGCGCTGACGTTCGGACAGAACGTGCAGCCGATCACGGTGTGGATCTTCGGACAGCTCCGCGAGTTCGGGACGAGCATCGACGTGATCGCGCCGGCGTCGTTCATCTCGCTCGTCGTGCCGCTGTGCGTGTTCTTCGCGTTCCAGCGCTACTTCGTCCAGGGGCTGCTCGCCGGCTCGGTCAAGTAATGCCTCGGGTCGCGATCGTCGGCGGCGGGCTGTGCGGATTCGTCGCGTACCTGACCCTGCGGCGTGCGGGAATCGAGGACGTGACGGTCTTCTCCCCGGACGCCGACCCGGCCGCGACCTTCCGTGTCCGTGCGACGGCGATCCGGCAGACACACATGCGGTCCGAGAGCGACGGTCACTGCCTGCCGACGTCGTTTCCCGGGCTCGCGGTGCGCGAGTCGCTTGCACGCCGGTCGGTCGCGCCGGTCGTGGCGAGCGTGCTCGACCGGTACCACGCGACCGTCGGCACGTTTCTCGCGCACGTCGAGGAGCAGCGAGTACGCAGCGGCTGGTCGCCGGTCCCCACGCGGATCGACCGGATCTGCGCCGTCGACGGCGGCTTCGACCTCGGTGGGCGAGGGGTCTTCGAGCACGTGCTCGTCGCGACCGGGCACCCCGGCCTCGCCGTGCCGGAGGAGCTGCGCGACGATCCGCGGGTCGTCCACGCGTACGAGCCGCACGACTACGCCGAGTCGGTATGCGTCGTCGGTGCCGGCCTCGCAGCGGCGACCGAGTGGCGGAACGCTTCCGCCGCCGGCGCACGCGTCACGTCGGTCCGCCGGCGCGAGCCCGTGCAGCGGCCGCTCAACGTGCCGCGCCCGCTGTTGACGAAGCGAGGGCTCGCGCGCTTCCACCGCCTGGCCGACGACGCACGCGCCGCGGAGTTGCACGACCTTCTCGCGCCGTCCTATCCACGGGAGGCGCACGTCGACGTCCCCGTCGAGACGCACGTCAACGGCGCGGACCAGGTGATCGCCGCCACCGGCTTCCTTCGCGGTTACCGCCACGACCCGTTGCTCGCCCCGCTCGTCGAGGAGCACGAGCTGGCGACGGTGAACGGCTGGATCGCGCTCGCACCCGATGCGACGGTGCCGAGGCTCACCGACCGCGGGCGGACGCTGGCGCTCGCCGGCGTCGCGGCGCAGTGGTCATATCCCGCCGCCGACACGCTGATGGGTGCGCGCTACGTCGCCCACGGCTTCGCGAGGCGATGTCGTACACGCTGAGAGGACGGCTCGAGTCGCGGCTCGCCGCGCTCGCGCTGCCGGTGCTCGCGGCCGCGGCCCTCCATCAATGGTGGGCGCTCGAGCTCGCCGGGCTGATGGCGGCCGTCGGGCTCGCGCTCGACCTCGTGTACCACCGCCCGATCGATTACCAGCCCGGTTGGGCGGCGATCCCGCTCGGGCTGCTCGAGCTCGGCGTCGTCATGGCGCTCGTCGACGCGCTCGGCGTGCGCGCGCCGCTGCGCTCCGCCCTCGTCTTCTACGCCGGGGCGTGGTTGTGGGCGCAGCTCCTCGCGCATGCGTTGCTGCCGCTGTTGCGAGAGTCGTGGGCCGAGGACGGCGGCGAGCTCGGAGCGCGCCCGACGCTGCTCGCGGCGGGCCTGCTCGTCCTTCCGTTCGTCGGGGGCGGCGCCGTCTACTGGCACAACCTGCCGCCGCTCGTGCGTTTGAGCGCAGGCGTCCACCAAGGGCCGCTCGTCCTCGACAGGCGCGTTCGCCTCGTCGGCGCGCCGGGCGCCGTCGTCCGAGGTGGGATCGTCATCCGCCACCGGGACGTCACGGTCAGCCACGTGCGCGTCGTCGGCGGCGACTACGGCATCTCTGTGCTCGGCGTTCGGAACGTCACGCTCGACCACGTGACGGTCGAGCGTGCGCGGCTCGACGGCATCCACATCCGTCACGCGTCCGTGCGTGTGCACGCATGCACAGTCGACATGCGCGGCGTTCCGCAGGGACAGGGAATCGACGTCTCGTACGGGTTGATCCAGGGCGAGAACGTCGTCGATCGGTGCACGGTGATCGGCGGGCGTGATGGGATCGTCATGCACGCGTCGATGGGAATGCTCACCCACAACAATGTGAGCGCGACGACGATGACCGGCATCTCGATGGTCGAGATGTCGATGGGCTCGGTGGCGCACAACACCGTGTCCGGCGTGCGCGGAATCGGGATCCTCTGCGGCGATCACTCGATGTGCGACATCGACCGAAACACCGTTGCCGGGACGCGTCGTGACGATGCGGGCGGCAACAAGATGCGCGCCGGCTTCGGTCTCGAGGTCGAGTTCGAGTCGGAGGCGCACGTCGCGCGCAACAACCTGCGCGCGAACCCGCGTCCGCTCGGCGTCTTCCTCGGCGCGACCGTTGACCCCTGAGTTCCGGCTCGTCGCACGGAGCGACCAGGCTGCACTGCTCTCGCTGCCGTGGGAACGGTCGCTCGCGGAGTGGCCTCCGGAGACGTTCGTCGAGCTCGAGCGCGGCATCGGCCGGCACATCGTCCGCTTCGTCAGCCTCGAGGGCTCGCTCTTCGCGCTCAAGGAGCTGCCGGACGAGCTCGCCTGGCGCGAGTACCGGCTGCTGACGGCGCTCGAGGAGGAAGAGGTGCCGTCGGTCGAGGTCGTCGGGGTCGTTGCCGATCGCCGCCGGCATCCGGCCGTGCTCGTGACGCGCTACCTCGAGTTCGCCCTGCCGTATCGGCTCATCCTGGGGCGCGGATCGCTGCCGGCACCCGAGGAATCGCTCCGGGCAGCGCTCGCCGAGCTGCTCGTTCGCCTGCACCTCGTCGGCTTCTTCTGGGGTGACTGCTCGCTGTCGAACGCCTTGTTCCGTCGCGACGCCGGCGAGCTCGCTGCGTATCTCGTCGACACCGAGACGGGTGAGCTGCACGACCGGCTCTCCGACGGACAGCGTCAGCACGACGTGGAGATCGCAGAGGAGAACGTGGCAGGCGAGCTGCACGACCTCGAAGCGCAGCTCGAGCGTCACGTCGTCGAGGATCCCTTCGTCTTCGCCGAGGACGTCGCGCACTGCTACACCGAGCTCTGGGACGAGCTGACGCGCGAGGAGGTATTCGCGACACACGAGGGGCATCGGCTCGAGGAGCGGCTACGCAGGCTGAACGAGCTCGGCTTCGACGCGGACGAGGTCGAGGTGGTCGCGAGCGGCGGCGAGGCGCACCTGCGCCTGCATCCCAAGGTGGTCGAGCCCGGGCACAACCGCCGCCGATTGCTGCATCTGACGGGCCTCGACGCCCAGGAGAACCAGGCGCGCCGACTGCTGAACGACGTGACGCGGTACAAGGCGTACCTGCAGCGGCAGGGACAGGCGCCGGTCTCGGACGCGGCCGCCGCCGGGCGGTGGGTGTCCGAGGTGTTCGAGCCGGTGATCGCTGCGGTGCCGGTCGAGCTGCGCGGACGTCGCGCTGCCGCCGAGCTCTTCCACGAGCTGCTCGAGCACCGCTGGTTCCTCTCCGAGCGCGCGCGCAAGGACGTCGGGATCGACGCCGCGCGCACCGACTACGTCGAGAACGTCCTACGCCCAGCTCCCGATGAGAGACTTCCTTAGTCGTCGATTGCTGCGCAATTCGACGACTGGTCAGGGAGCTCCGCGCACCGGAGAGCGCGGTCTTCGGTGCGCTTCGTGCAGTCGAGCCCGCTCCGCCTCCCTGGCCGGCTTCGCAGGCGGCGGTGGGAGCGCCGCCTGCTGCTGGCGCGCGCGCTAACGCTGCGCGTTAGCTTCCGCTGGGATGGCCTCCCTGTACGAGTTGTTGAGGCAGCGCCGGATGGTTCGGAACTACACCGGCGAGCGCATTCCGCGCGATGTGCTCGCACGCGTCGCGGCCACGGTGCGCCGTGCGCCGAGTGCGGGCTTCTCGCAGGGGCAGAGACTGCTCGTCGTGGACGATCCGGATCTGCTGCGGCAGCTCGACGCCGACTCCGACGAGGCGCCGGAGGGCACCGAGCCGTGGTTTCGCAGCGCGGGTGCGCATGTGCTCGTGCTGACGCGCGAGCAGGACTACCACGATCGCTACACGAGCGCCGACAAGCTCGATGCGACGGGCGGCAGCGAGATCGTCTGGCCCGTGCCGTACTGGCACGTCGACGCCGGCGCGGCGCTGATGCTCGTTCTCCTCGCCGCCATCGAGGAAGGTCTCGCCGGCGGCGTCTACGGAATCCTCGTCGAGGACCAGCCCAAGATCCGCGATCTCCTGCACATTCCCGACGAGCTGACGATCGTGGCCGGGATCACGCTCGGCTATCCGGCACCGGATCCGGGATGGAGCAAGCTGTCGAGCCGCGCGACACAACGGCGCCGATCAATGGACGAGCAGGTGCACTGGAACACGTGGGACTGAGCGGCCTCGACCACGTCGTCATCGCCGTGAGCGACTGGGACCGCTCGAATGCGTTCTACCGCGACGTGCTCGGCGTCGAGATCGTCGAGGTCGGCTACGGCCGCTATGCCTACGTCCTCCCGGACGGCCGGAGATTGAACGTGCACGGCCCGGGCTCGACGCCGAGCCCGCGCGCAGTCGATCCGGTAAGGCCCGGGAACAGCGATCTCTGCTTCGAGTGGAATGGTGACGTCGACGGCGCCGTCGCGTACCTCGAGCAGCACGGTGTCGTGATCGAGGTGGGCCCGGTCGAGCGCAGCGGTGCGCGCGGAGACGGGACGAGTGTGTACTTCCGGGATCCCGATGGGTCACTGCTCGAGCTCATCGTTTACAGCTGAGCTGGCCGCTGCGCGCATCGGCGCGACGCACAACCAGTACGCCCGCTCACCAAGACGGCGCGGGCGCCTGTGCGCGTACCTCGACGCGTACGCCGACGCGCCGATCGTGCTCGTCGGGGAGGCCGCCGGCTATCGCGGCGCACGCATCAGCGGCATCCCGTTCACGTCCGAGCGACAGCTCACCGGCCGTGGCCCCGCCGAGGCGAGCGCGACGATCGTCCATCGCGTGCTCGCGGAGCTCGGCGTCGAGGACGACGTACTGCTCTGGAACGTCGTTCCGACACACCCGGGCACGGCGACGTCGAACCGCGCGCCGTCTCGCAGGGAGATCGACGCCGCACGGCCGTTCCTCGACGAGGTGACGCGGGGCCGCACGGTGATCGCAGTCGGACGCATCGCCGCCGCGTCGCTCGACGCGCCGTACGTCCGTCATCCCTCGCACGGCGGCGCGTCCGCGTTCGCGTCGGGGCTGCGGCATATGCTCGGCCGATGACGAGCGACGTCCGCCGGAACGCCTTTCTGCTCGCGGGCGGGCTCGTCTGCAACTCCGGCATGTTCCAGCTTGCGGCTGCGCTCAGCTCGCTGACGCTCGTCGCCGTCACCGGGATCACCGGGATCCTCGGCCTGGGCCCGGCGATCTTCCTCGCGTCGAGCGCGCTCGCCGTCGGCCCGGCCGGAAGGATCAGCGACCGCTACGGCCGCATGTTCGTCATCCGTGCCGCGTTCGTCGGCGGCGCCGTCGGTTGCGGAGTCGTCGCACTCGGCTGCGCGACGACGTCCGGCGTCATCGTCTCCGTCGGCCTCGCGCTGATCGGCGGCTCCGGCGGCATCATCCAGCTCTCGCGCGCGGCGGCGGCCGAGATGTTCCCGCCCGACCGGCGTGCACGCGGCATGTCGTTCGTGCTCTTCGGCGCCGTCTCGGGCGCGATCTGGGGGCCGGTCGTCTTCGGCCCCCTCTTCTCGCACCGCGCGATCAGCGCGCACGGGTTGACGGGCCCGTGGCTGCTCGGCATCCCGTTCATGCTCGCCGGCCTCGCGATCTCGATGCTCGTGAAGCCCGACCCGAAGGAGATCTCGGCCCGCTACGGCACACCGGAGGAGGCCGCCGTCGCGCCTGCCCCCGTCCGCACGATCCTGCGGCGGCCGGGCGTGCCGTCGGCGGTGCTCGCGGTGATCGCGAGCTTCGCGGTGATGGCGTCCGTGATGAACCTCGCCGGCTACGTCGCCGTGGGCCGCGGCCACCACGAGGGCGACGTCTTCACGATGATCAGCATCCACATCCTCGGGATGTACGGGCTCGTGCTGATCGTCGGCGACGTCCTCGACCGCTTCGGACGCCGCCGCGGGCTCTATACGGGGCTTGCCCTGATGACCGTCTCGAACGCCTCGTTGACCTGGCTCGGGGGTGTGGGCGGGATGAGTCTCGCCCTCTTCGGGCTCGGGCTCGGCTGGAACCTCTCCTACGTGGCGGCCACCACCGAGCTCGTCTCCGTGACGAGCCCGCAGGAGCGCGGCCGCATCGTCGGCTTCGCCGATCTCTGCGCCTCGTTCACGGCCGCCGGCCTCGCGCTCCTCGGCGGCGTCGTCTACACCGCGGCCGGGGTCACGGCCCTCGCGCTCGCCGCCGCCGCCCTGGCGGCGGTCCCCGCGCTCTGGATCGGTTCCAGCAGATTTCGCTACACTGCCGCCCCGGCGGACACCTAGTTCGCCGATTTCCTATGAAGACGTATACGGCCAAGCCTGGAGAAGTCACGCGCGACTGGTATCTCGTCGACGCCGACGGCCTGACCCTCGGCCGCCTGGCGACGCTGATCGCAGACACGCTTCGCGGGAAGCGCAAGCCGCAGTACACCCCGCACGTCGACACCGGCGATTTCGTGGTCGTCGTCAACGCGGAGAAGATCCACGTCACGGGCAACAAGCTCGATCAGAAGATCTACTACCGCCATTCCGGCTATCCCGGCGGCCTGAAGCAGCGCACGCTGCGCGAGCAGCTCGAGCGCCGGCCGACCGAGGTGCTGCGCAAGGCCGTCAAGGGGATGCTCCCGAAGAACCGGCTTGCGGCGCAGCAGCTGACGAAGCTGAAGATCTACGCCGGCCCCGAGCATCCGCACGGGCCGCAGAATCCGCAACCGTTGAACGTGTCCGATTGATGTTGGGAGCAGTGATTTGAGCCAGCTCGCCCAGTACCGCGGCACCGGCAAGCGCAAGACCTCGGTCGCACGCGTCATCCTCCGTCCCGGCGACGGATCCACCTGGGTGAACGGGAAGTCGATCGAGGAGTACTTCCCGCGCACGAT
>JAICWC010000116.1 GCA_025934995.1 Thermoleophilia bacterium
GCGACGTCGGCGTCGGCGACCGGACGGGTTCGTCCCGGCCGCACGACCTCGACGTCGACCAGCCGCTCGAGCGCGGGCAGCAGGAGCGCGGAGTAGTCGGCGATACCGCTCGTTGAGGGCGGGAGCGGCGAGAAGTACGCGACCTTCATACGAACTCGAGCAACCGTTCGACACACCGGGACCAGGTGACGTCGCGCGCGACCTCGTGTCCCGCGCGACCGAGCGTGCGCGCTTCGTCCTCGCTGAAGGTCAACGCGCGTGCGAGCGCCTCCGCCTGCGGTGCGACGACGCGTCCCGTCTCCCCGTCGCGCACGATGTCGAGCGGGCCGCCGGCATCGGTCGTCGTGATCACCGGCTTGTCGGAGAGGAACGCCTCGTAGGGGACGAGGCCGTAGTCCTCGTTCACCGGCGCGTAGTACACGGCGCGGCAGCGCGCATACAGGTCGGCCAGCTCTTCGTCCGACACGCGTCCGACGAACTCGACGCGACCGTTTGCGAGATCCTCGAGCCGCTCGCGCTCCGGCCCGTCGCCCGCGATCACGACGCGCAGGTCGGGAACGCGGGCCGCCGCTTCGATCAGCAGGTCGATCCGCTTCGCGCGGTCGAGCCGGTTGACGGAGAGGACGAAGTCGCCGTACTCGTCGCACCGAAACGCGAGCGGCGCCGGCGGCGGCGCCAGCACTTCGGCGTCGAGACCGACGGAGTCCCGCAGGCGGTCGGCGACGATGGACGACGTCGTGAAGATCTTGCGCGCCTCGCCGAGCGACACCCGGTCGAGGTCGAGCACCTTGCGCCGAAGCGCGCGATCCTCCGCCGACTCCGAGAACTGGCCGAGCTCGGTTCGGTCGAGGTCCCACGCCTGCCGGAACTGGTGCAGCAGCCACACCACCTTGTTCGGGTGGCGCACGACGTACGACGGAAACTTCGTCGCGATCACAGCGTCGATCGGCCGGCCGTTCGACTCCTCGAGATCGAGCAGGCGCCAGAGGAACGCCTGCGTGAGGACGCGCTCGCCCGGATACCACTTGAACGGCACGGTGACGAGCTCCGCGTCGTGCCCCTGCTCGCGGAGCGCGTGCACGAGCCCGTCGGCGAAGATCTCGGTGCCGCCGCGCTCGAAGGGCACCTGCGGCATGCAGACGGCGAGCCTCACGGCCTGCGCTCGAGCTCGTCGACCCGGCGCGCGAGCTCGTCGACGAGGCGCAGGAGCGCGTCGTTGACGATTCGCTGCTCGGCGAAGGCGGGCTCGACGTACCAGCGCATCAGCTTGCGGAGCACGCGCTTCACCTGGAACGCCAGCCGGCCCTTCGCACCGGGCCGCTGCTCGAGCGGCTTGTCGGCGCTCACCGCCCAAAACCGCTCAGCGAGGCTGCGCATGGCCGCCGGATCGCGGGTGTCGCGATCGATGGCGCGCTTCAGCTCCTCGTAGACACGGTCGACGTCGGCGGGCGCCGGCATGGCGGCGATTGTAAAGAGGGGCTGTTACGAAGGGGTTTGGGCGGTGACCACCCACTGGTAGGCGAAGAGGGTCGGCCGGATCCTGCCGAGCGAGTAGCCGAGAAGGTCGAGCGCGTCGCTGTCGCCGGGGACGGGGACGCTGAAGTCGACCTTTTCGATCCGGTAGCCCGCCGACTCGATCGTCTCGACGAGCGTCCGCCGCGTGAACAGGTGGGTGTGCGTCCGGTCGAGGAACCCGCGGTCGGTGTACTGCCAGCGACCGGCGAGGAGCGAGAGCCGCATAGCCCAGTTGGCGATGTTCGGCGTCGAGACGACGACCCGACCGCCCGGCACGAGCAGCGGGCGCAATCGCGCCAGCGCAGCGCCGGGATTGCGCAGGTGCTCGATCACGTCGCCGCAGAGCACGACGTCGAACGAGCCCGGCTCGAACGGCAGCTCCATCGTCTCGACGTCGCCGACGAGGACGCGCTCGCACCAACGCTCGGCCTCGCGGGCGGCCGTCGCATCGAGCTCGATGCCGACCACGGTGTTCCCGCGCTGCGACAACGACTCGGAGAGGTAGCCGCTCGAGCACCCGACGTCGAGGACGCGCTTACCGGTGCCGACTGCGTCGAGCAGCTTCGCGTGCGCGCGGTGCCTGCGCTCGTTGAAGGGGACGTAGCCGCTCATGCGGCGGCGTCCACGAGCAGCTGCACGAGCTGCTCGAACGTCACGCTCGGCGCCCAGCCGAGACGGGCATGCGCTTTCGACGCGTCGCCGACGAGCATGCGTTCGTCGCCGCGCACGAGGCCGGGGTCGACGCGCACGTACTGCTGCCAGTCGAGACCGACATGGGCGAAGGCGAGCTCGGCGAGCTCGCGCACACTGTGGGCCTCGCCGGTCGCGATCACGTAGTCGTCCGGCTCGTCCTGCTGGAGCATCAGCCACATCGCGCGGACGTAGTCCGGCGCCCAGCCCCAATCGCGCTTCGCGTCGAGGTCGCCGAGCACGAGCTCGTCTGCACGGCCGGCGACGATCGCCCTGACGCCCTGGGCCACTTTCGCCGGGAGAAAGTGCGCGGGCCGACGCGGCGACTCGTGGTTGAAGAGGATGCCGCTCGAAGCGTGCAGCTGCTTCTGCGCGCGGTAGGCCGCGACGACATGATCGGCGGAGGCCTTGCCGGCCCCGTACGGCGAGTGGGGCCGATACGGCGTTCTCTCGTTCTGCGGCACCTCGTCGGGCGTACCGAAGACGTCGGCGGACGACGCCTGGAAGAACCGGATGCCCGGGTCGACGCGCGCGATCGCCGCGAGCAGGGCGCCGCAGGTCACGCCCGCCGACAGTGCCGCCGCGGGATCGTCCCACGACGTCGGCACGAACGTGGCCGCCGCGAGGTTGTACACCTCGCGAGGCGCAACCTCGCGCAGCAACCCGACCACGGCGTCGACGTCGCCGAGGTCGCAGTCGCCCCGGCCGATGCCGACGACGTCGTAGCCCTTTGCCTCGAGCAGCTCCGTGAGGTACGTCCCGTCCTGGCCGCGGCTGCCGGTGATCAGCGCGCGCATCAGTGGAGCCCTCGGATGTAGGTCCATGCCTCACGGAGCCCGAGCGAGCGCAGGGAGAGGACGATCAGCCCGTAGACGCCGATGCCGACGACGGCAGCAGCGGGCGGTGAGAGCGCGAGGGAAAGCGCCCCGAAAGCGAGCGCGCTCGCAGCTCCGAGGGCAAGCGACAATCGCGCGACGCCGAACATCGCGATCGTCAAGGTCCGACGGTCGACCGCAGCCATCAACCCACACGCGATGACGAGCGTCGCGAGGCCGATCGCGACGGCGATCCCCGGCAGGCCCCACACCGCCCGGAGCCCGAGCCCGAGCGGGATCATCGACAGGAGCCCCACGACCGCAACCGGCACGAGATAGCGCTGTCGCGCGGCGACGAAGACGAGCGGATACGTGACGACGAAGCCGACCCAGGCGATCATCCACGGCGAGAGGTAGACGACGAGCAGCCCGAGATCGTGGCCGACGCGGCCGCCGTACTGGTTGCCGAGCACCACGTGCACGATCCTGCCGCCGACGAGCGCGAACACTCCCGCCGCCGCGCCGACGAAGGTCAGGCTCACCCAGGCGGCATGGACCACGTGGCGGCCGGCGGATTCCGCGTCGACGCCGCGCCGCGTCAGCGGCGCCGACGAGATCACCCCGAGCGCGAAACCGGTCGCGCCGACGAGGGTGGACGCCGCGAGATACGCATACGTGAAGCTCGTCACGCTGCCGACGCCGACGTGCGCGGCGAGCCGCAATGCGAGCAGGTAGCAGCCCTGGAGCGCGAGCGGGACGGCCGCGCCCTGACCGAGCCGCCGAAGCCGAAGACCGATCTCGATGCTCGCCGGACCGGGCCCTCTCAACCCGCGGCGCCGCAGAAGCACGAAGAGCGGCACGGCGGTCGCGACCGTCGCGTTGACTGCGAGACCCCAGGCGAGCGCGACGATGCCGACCGGGCCCGCGAGCGCCGCGAACACGGCGAGGCCGACGAGCCCGCTCGATCCGAATCCGAGTGCGGCGACGGCGTAGCTGTCCTGGGCGGCGAGGACGCTCGCTCCGAGCGCCGCGAGCAACTGCCCGAAGGCGGCCGGCACGAGGATGACGAGCGCGCGGCCGGCAATCCTCGCAGAGCTCGGCGGCAAGCTCCCCGTGATCAGCTCGCCGAGTGGATGCGAGAGCACCGCGACGAGCACGCACACCGGCACCGCGAGCACGAGGAAGGCGATCCCGTACGCACGGCTCTCGCCTCCGAGCCGCCCCTCCGCAGCGGCCCGGGTCAGGTCGGGCACGACGACGAGCCGGAACGCCTGCGCCGCGAGCACGAGGAGCGTGTAGACGGCATAGGCCGCGAGGAACCCGTCCGTCTTCGCGGTGCGGCCGAACTTGTGCGCGAGGAGGGCCCCGGCCCCGGCGGCGGCCAGCGAGAGCGCCGCCTGCGCAAGACCGGTGACGAGCCCGCTGCGAAGTGCGCTCCGGGTCGTCAGCAGGCGGCGGGCCCGGGACATCGGCCCGATCAAAGCACGAATTTCCCTAACGCTTCGGCGTTACCCTCCACTGCGTGAGCGCACGTGCGGGCGACATCGCGGAGCTCCGGCCGCGCCTCGGACGCCTGGGCTCGATCGCCGGCTCGCTGCATGCGCGGGTCGCCTCGTGGCCGCCGCTGTACGTCCTCGGCGGAGCGGTCGTCGCACAGTGGGCGCTCGTCCTCGCAGTCGCGCGCACGGTGCGGCACAACGGCTGGGTCTACTACCAGGGTGGAGATCAGCTCTGGTACTTCACGCTCGCGCGGCTCGTGTCGCACGGCCAGCTCTGGCAGACGCCGGTCGGATACCTGTGGTCGTTCATCCTGGCGCCGTTCGCGCGACTCGCCGGCGCCGACCTCGTCTCCGCGCTGCCCGGAATCGTGCTCCTCGACGTGCTCGTCCTGCTGCCGATCGCGCTGCTCGCGGTCTACGGCATCGCGTCACGGCTCGGCGGTCGGACGTTCGGCTACTGGACCGTCCTCGTCTGGCTCGTGCTCCCGTTCGTGGGGGTGCTCTACACGAACACCGGCTACCACCAGCGCTACACCGAGCTCTTGCTACCGCAGGCGTTCGGCCTCACGGCAATGGCCGACTTCCCGACCATGGTCGCCGTCGTCGTGTCGATCTACTTCGTGACGAAGACGCTGCTCGACCGAACGCCGGCGCTCACGGATGCCGCCGCTGCCGGCGCGGCTGCGGGGGTGGCGATCGCGATCAAGCCCTCCGCCGCTCTCATCCTCGCCGGGCCGGTGATCGCGCTGGTCGTTGCGCGACGCGCGAGACTCCTCGCCGTCGTCGCGGCGGCGTTCGCGCTCCCGGTCGTCACGCTCGCCGTCTGGAAGGCGCGGGGCCTCGGGAACCTGCCGCTCCTCTCCTCGCACGGCGGCGCAGCGCCCCGAGGTGTCGCCGCGATCGGGCCGCTGTACGCGCTGAACGTCCACAAGTACTTCGGGAACCTGAGCCGGCATCAGCTCGCCCTGAACATCGATCTCCTCCGTGAGCACTTCTGGAGCGGCCACCTCGCCGTGTGGCTGCTCCTTGCAGGCCTCGTCGCCGTCGGTCGTCGCTCGCTGCCGATCTTCGCCCTCCTGGCGGGGGTCGTCCTGCCCCTGGCCGTCGTCAAGGGCGCGTATCCGCAGGCGAGCTTCGAAGACGGCAGCCTTTTCCGACTGCTCATGCCGATCTACCCGTTCTTCGTGGTCGGCATCGCGGCGTTGCCACTCCTGGTGCCCGGCGCCCCGTCGCGCCTGGGCTCGTTCCGGCCCGTGTGGCGCGGGCCGTCGCCGCGGGCTCGGGCGGGTCTCGTCGGTGCGGCACTCCTGCTCGCTGCGATCGTTCCGCTGGCCGTGACGGCCGCAGCGACGACGAACGGCGGCGCGTTCCGCGCAGCAAACGTGGTCGGGACACAGATGCCGATCCCGGTCGACGCGATCGGCCTGCACGCGCAGGCGCAGAACGGCACCGTCCTGCTGACCTGGCAGAGGCAGCGTCCGCTCGGCGGCAGCGTCTTCTACCGGGTGTGGCGCACCCGCGCGCCCGCGGGCGACGGTCTGACGTGCACGAAGGGGTCCGGCGCAGCCTCGTGCACCCTCGACTACGGGACCGAGGTCGGCGTCACACGCGACGCCGCACGCTACGACAAGCCCGCTCCTGGAACCTGGGTGTATCGCGTCGGCGTCGCGGCCAACTGGCTGGACGATCCGGCGTACGGCGACGTGTACTTCACGAGCAAGCCGGTCACCGTCACCGTGCGGTGACCTCCTCGCGGACGCCGTCCGCCTCCAGCTTCTGCTGCAGAAGCGCGAGCTTCTGCGCCAACAGGATGTTCTGGTCCGAGAGGCGCGAGATCACCGTCGAGTAGTGGAGAAGGACGGCGAGGATGAAGAGGATGCCGACGGCGAAGAGGACTGCGGGCGGATAGCTTCGGATCCCGACCCAGCGCGCGATCGTGTTCAGGCCGTCGCGCCATGCGCACAGGACGGCGAGGACGATGCCCGTGGCGAGCCACAAGAGCGCGTAACGCTCGCGCAGACGACGGCTGCGGATCAACTCGAGCACGATGACGACGAGCGCGAGCGACGCGATCGTGCCGACGATGGAAACGGCGAGTGGAGTCATGACGTGCCCTCCTCGGGGACGACGTTACGTCGGAAGAGGCCGACGAAGATGGCGAGCAGGACCTTGACCATGTAGTAGATCGACCGCATCGCGGTGATCGACGAGCGCCCGCTCGACCGCTCCCGCATCGAGACCGGCACTTCGACCGCGCGCAGGCGGTGGCGCGACACCATCACGGTCGCCTCGACCTCGGGATAGTCATGCGGATAATCCCGCGCGAACAGCGCTATCCCCTTCCGGTTGAGGGCCTGGAACCCGGAGGTCGTATCGGTGACGCGGCGTCCGACGATCCGTGAGACGACGACTGCAAGCAGCCGGATGCCGAGGCGGCGCGAGCGCGATGACCGATAGCCCTCGACGTCTGCGACGAACCGAGATCCGACCGCGATGTCGGCCTCGCCCGCGAGGACCGGAGCGATGACGCGATCGAGCTGTGACGGGTCGTGCTGTCCATCGCCGTCGACGCGCACCGCGAGGTCGTACTCGTGCTCGAACGCGTACCGGAAGCCGGTCTGGACGGCGCCGCCGATTCCGAGGTTGAACGGCAAGCGCAGCACCGTCGCACCGTGCTGCCGCGCGACGGCGGCCGTTGCGTCGACCGAGCCGTCGTCGACGACGACGATGTCGAGACCCGGATCGAACGCACGGATCTCCTCGATGACGCGGCCGACGTTCTGCTGCTCGTTGAACGCCGGCACAACGGCGATGCGACGCACGCGGTGAGGGTACCGCTCAGACCAGTCGGAGATAGGCGGCCGTCACCGCGCTTGCGATGCGCGCCGGAATCCGCGGCATGAACGGTGTGTCGAAGCGCTCCGAGAAGAGCGTGCGAAGCTCGCGGTCGCTGCAACGACGTAAGGCCTGCACGTGGCGGCGATGCCGCCGAACCGAGCCACGCAGCTCCACCACCGACCGGTATGCGCGCAGCTTCTCCGGCAACCATCCCTGCGCCGCCGCCACCGCGACGATGCCGAGCTCGAAGAGGAGCAGCAGCGGAGCGAGAACGAGGAGCGACCGCGCTTCGTAGTTCGAAAGGACGCTGATCAGCCGGTTGCGCTCCAGGAAGAACATCTTCCCTTCGCGGCGGCCGAAGTCGTAGCCGTGGCGGACGACTGCGTCCGGGCAGTAGACGACGCGGTGCCCTGCGAGACGCGCGCGCCAGCCGAGGTCGGCGTCGTCGTAGTAGAGGAAGAACTCGCGCATGAAGCCGCCGAGCTCCAGGAACGCTGCGCGACGAAGAAGGCAACACGCGCCCGAGACGACGATCGCCTCCCGCGGCGGCCCCTGCTCGCGCGGCCTCCCGAAGGAGTCCGCCGGTGAGATTCCCGTCGGGTGGAGCGGATTCGCGCCGGCCTGCTTCGTCAGGCCGTCCTCCGACACGATCTGCGCGCCGACGATCGCCGCGTCCACGTCGACAAGCGTGGCGAGACAGTCGGGCTCCGCGCGTGCGTCCGGGTTCATGCAGAGGACGAGGTCGGCGTCCGTGTTGTCGATCGCGAAGTTGATCGCGTTCGGATACCCGAGGTTGACGTCGGGCGCGATCACGCGAACCTCGGGTGCGTCGCTCAAGTCCGGAAGCCTTGCCCCGGGCTTGTTGTCGACGAGCAGGATCTCGTCGGGCGGCCGGGTCTGTGCACGCAGCGAATCGATCGCGCCTCGCACGGTTTCGGGATCCTCGTCGTACGTGACGACGACGGCGGCGAGGCTCAGTACGCGCCTCTCCGCGCGACCACTGCCGGCATCGTCTTCGCGAGGATCGAGATGTCGAGCCAGATCGACCAGTTCTCGAGGTAGTAGAAGTCGAGCCGCACGAGGTCGTCGAAGGTCAGCTCGATGCGGCCGGAGACCTGCCAGAGCC
>JAICWC010000111.1 GCA_025934995.1 Thermoleophilia bacterium
CAACGGCCGTCGCCTGGGGCGACCGTGTCTTCGCCTCGCGCGCCGAGCTCGCTCGTTGGTTGCGGTCGCGGGGTGCGACGTATTCGGCCTGGGCCCGCACTCACGCCACGTCCGCGGCGATCATCGACCCGTCCGTTCGCGCACGAGCGGCGTCCATTCGGAAGCGGGCAGCCGCGCGACATTCGGCGCATCCCCGGCCGCACGCGGCGGCGAGGGCTCCGCAGACGAGCTCACCCGTGACGCAGGCGGCCGCGCCGCCGCACGGTCACCTGATCCGGTCGCTTCTCGTCCTTGCGGCGCTTCTCGTCGGTGTCCTCTGCTTCCTCGTTGCGGTCCTGCCGTGGCTCGAGCCCGCGAGGCGCCGGTGGCCCGGGCTGATACGAGCGACCCCGTATGGGTCGTTCCTCGTCGCCACCGGCACCGCAGTCCTGGGCGGCCTTCTGATCGCGCTGATCGAAAGTTGACCTCGGCGATCGCGAGCATCAACGGCCGGGTGTGGCGCACCGGGAACTTCGTTCGCGCCTACACGGGGCGCGCGCTCCGCCCGGCCGAGGTCATGCTCCTCGTCCGGCACCGGGAGCGCTTCGCCGGACGGATCCTCGAGCTGGGCGCCGGCGCGGGCCGGATCAGCGGCTACCTCATCGACCTCGCCTCGTCGTACCACGGCATCGACCTCTCGCCGCGGATGGTGGAGAACGTCCGAGCGCGCTATCCGGACGGCACGTTCGAGGTCCGCGACCTGCGCGATCTCGCGACGTTCACGGACGGCTCATTCGACCTCGTGTTCGCCGGCTACAACGTGCTGGACGTGCTGGACGACGTGGAGCGGCGGCGCGTGCTCGGCGAGATCCACCGGATCCTCGCCCCCAGCGGCGCGCTCGTCATGTCGTCCCACAACCGCGCGTCGTCCGCCGCGAGCTCGTCGCCCGCGCGGGTCGAGCTCACGGCGAACCCGCTCCGTCTTGCGTACCGCGTCGTCGGCGCTGCCGCCTCGGTCCGCAACCGGCGCCGGCTGGCAGGCTTCGAGCGCGAGGAGGCGTCGTATGCGATTCGCAACGACGCGGCGCACTGGTACCGGCTGCTGCACTACTACATCGGGCGCGACGAACAGGAACGCCAGCTTGCGGAGGTCGGCTTCACGCTGCTCGACTGCCTCGACGAGGACGGCAGGTCCGTTCCCGCCGGCGAGCCCGCTGCCACCTCGAGTGAGCTGCACTACCTCGCGCTCCATCTGCCGATCGCGTAACGACACGCGCGGTTCGGGGCGATCGGCCGGAAGAGTCCCGAGGTTTGTCTAGGTCGCGCGGGCGGAATCCCGTGTTCACCTAGAGGGTGGCAGGTCTTCCGTCAGCAGGAAGGGGAGAGTCGAACTTGATCGACGTCAGTGGCGACCCGGCGTGGGGAGAGTCGCTGGTGGACCAGAGTGCCGCGGAGTCCGATGCAGATTCCGAGGCCATGTCGTCCGCGCGGCTCTCGCCGTGGTTTCTGACCGCGATCGTCCTGGTTCAAGTCGTGTGGCTCGGCGGCCTTGCGTATCTCCTCGTTCGTCTCGTCCAGTGATAGGAATGGCGGATGACGACGTTCGAGATCGTTCTGCGCCGGCCGGAAGACGTCACGGCCGAGGACGTCGAGTTCCTGTCGACGGTGGACGCCCCGCCGGAGGTGGGGAGCATGATCGTCGGCGCCGAGCACGACCGGTGGGTCGTCGTCCTGATCGAGCCGCCCGTCGACGCTGCGAACCAGGCGCGGCTCATCTGCCTGCCTGCGGCAGACGTGCCCGGCGCCGACCCGGGCATCCGCTAAGGCGTTGCATGGGTATTCGCGTCGGCATGGATCTTGCCTCGGTCGCAGACATCGCGGACGCGGTCGCGGTGCACGGCGACCGCTACCTTCGTCGCGTGTTCACCGATCGCGAGGTCGGCGAGTGCCGCGACGCTGCCGGCTCCATCGACCCCGAGCGGCTCGCCGCCCGCTTCGCCGCGAAGGAGGCCGCGCTGAAAGCGCTCGCCGCTCCGCCGGAGTTCGGGCTCGCGCTCACCTGCATCGAGGTCACGACCGGTCGGGGCGGCGCGCCCGAGTTGTCGCTCGGTGGGCGGGCCTCGGAGCTCGCCCGGGGAGCGGGCATTGGTGCCCTCTCCGTCAGTCTCACGCACGACCGCGCCTACGCAGCGGCCGTCGTCGTGGCCGAGACCGGGGCGGTGCGGACGTGACCGACGAGATCCGGCGGGTTCTCAAGGCGCACGCGCGGCTTCGCGTCGACGTTGACGAGCTGTCCGAGGATGCCGACCTCTTCCAGGCGGGTATGACGTCACACGCGAGCATCAACGTCATGCTTGCGCTCGAAGACGCGTTCGATGTCGAGTTCCCGGACCGTCTGCTCAGCCGCAGCGTCTTCACGAGTATCGGGTCGATCCGCGCCGCGCTCGACGCGATCGCGGTCGAGGACGTCGCATGAGCGTCGCCGTCGCTCGGGACGTCGACTTCGTCGCTGCGGTCCGTGCGATCGCCGACGAGGTGGCCGCTGCAAACGCCGCCGACGTCGACACCCGCGCGCGGTTTCCGGCCGAGGCCGTCGATGCTCTGCGAACGGCGAAGGCGCTTTCGGCTTTCGTGCCCGAGGAGCTCGGCGGCGCCGGCGTCTCGTTGCCCGCCGTCGCCGAGGCATGTCTCGAGCTGGGCCGTCGCTGCGGCGCGGCGGCGATGGTCTTCGCGATGCACCAGATCCAAGTGGTGACGATCGCGCGCCACGCCGAGCGGGACTCCTGGCACGCGGAGTATCTGTCGAGGCTGGTCGACGAGCAGCGGCTGATTGCCTCCGCGACGTCGGAGGTCGGGACCGGCGGCGACATGGGCCGCTCGGTCGCCGCGGTCGAGCAGCTCGAAGACGGTCGCTGTGGGTTCGAGAAGGAGGCGCCGACGGTCAGCTACGGCGAGTTTGCCGACGATCTCTTCACGACGCTGCGACGCGCTCCCGATGCCGACCCCGGCGACCAGGTGATCGTGCTGACGCACCGGGAGCAGGCGACGCTCGAGCAGATGGGAACCTGGGACCCTTTCGGCATGCGCGGAACGTGCTCGCCCGGTTTCCGGATCCGCGCGACCTTCGAGCCCGCGCAGATACTTGCGACGCCTTTCCCGCGCGTCGCCGCGGAGTCCATGGTCCCTGTCTCGCACATCCTTTGGTCGCACGTTTGGCTCGGAATCGCCACCGACGCCTTCGACCGTGCGCGCGCATTCGTTCGGGCGGCCGCGAAGCGCTCTCCCGGTGAGCCGCCGCCGGCCGCGCAACGCCTCTCGCACCTCCTCAGCGAGCTGTCCTTGCTTCGGGCCGAGGTCGAGTCGGCGCTGCAGGCATTCATCGCCACGGATGAGGACCGGGAGCGGCTGTCGACTGTCGCTTCGGCGCTCCGCTTCAACAACCTCAAGATCGCGGCCTCGGAGCAGACGCCGCGCGTCTGTGCCGGGGCGATGTCGATCTGCGGCATCGTCGGATACAAGAACGACACCGACTTCAGCATCGGCCGCCACTTGCGCGATGCGATGTCGGCGAGTCTCATGATCGCGAACGAGCGCATCCATCAGACGAACGCCGGGCTGCTGCTCATCGCGAAAGACGCTTGATGACGCCGGCAGCGACGGAACACCACGCCGCCTTCCTCGACGAGTTGGTCGACGCCGGCCTGCTGATCCCGAGCGGCGTCGACGGGGTCTTCGGCCGCGGTGTGGTGCTCGAGCAGATCAGGACGGCCTTCGAGCAGTTCTTCGCCGCCGAGGTCGTTGCGAGCGGCGATTACGAGCAGCTGCGATTTCCGCCGCTCCTCCCCCGCCGCGTGCTCGACCACTTCGGGTATCTCCAGTCGTTCCCCCAACTTGCCGCCGGCATCCATGCGTTCGAGCCCGATGGGGACGGTGGGCTCGCCGAGCGCCCGACGGACCTCGTGCTGTGTCCCGCGGCGTGCTACCCGGTCTATCCGGCTGTCGCCGCCCGGGGAGTGCTGCCTGCAGAGGGCATCGCCGTGGACGCCGGCGGCGCCTACGTCTTTCGGAACGAGCCTTCGCCCGACCCGGCGCGGATGCAGATGTTCCATCAGCGCGAGCTCGTGCGTCTCGGCGAGCCGGCGGTCGTTCGGGCCTGGCGCGACGAGTGGTTGGAGCGCGGGGTCGAGATCCTGCGGTCGTTCGGCCTCGACGCCCGCCCGGAGATCGCGAACGACCCCTTCTTCGGCCACGGCGGAAGACTCCTTGCCGCGAGCCAGCGCGAGCAGGAGCTCAAGCTCGAGCTCGTCGTCCCGATCGCCTCCGCCCAGTCCACCGCAGTCGCGTCGTTCAACTACCACCAGGAGCATTTCGGCGCCGCCTGCGGCATCGAGCTTGCGAACGGCGAGGCTGCGCACACGGCGTGCGTCGGCTTCGGCGAGGAGCGAATCGCGCTCGCGCTGCTCCACACGCACGGGCTCGATCCGAACACGTGGCCGTCGTCGGTGCGCGAACGTTTGTGGCCGGTGCAATGAGCGCGACGACGACGCTCGCGACGCTGTTCGGCTGCGATCCGCGGACGTATCGCCCGCACGCGCTGCACGCACACGATCGCGTCTATGCCGAGACGAATTGCTACATGGACGTGCTGATCGAGCTCCTTCATGCGCGTGGCGACGAGCCGCTCGCGGTGCTCGGGTTCCTCGCGCGCATGGACTTCGAGGGCGACCAGTGGACGTTCTTCAAGCCGCCGCCGGAGGACCTCGATGCGCTGTTCGGCGTTGACATCCACGAGATGCAGCCGTACCGGCCGCTTCCGGAGCAGATCGAGGAGCAGCTCTGCGCAGGGCGCACGATCATCGTCGAGCTCGACGCCTGGTATCTGCCGGACACCGCGTCGAGCAGCTATCGCAACGAGCACGTCAAGACGTCGGTCGCAATCGAGGCGATCGATCGTGCCGGCGAGCGGCTCCGCTATTTCCACAACCGCTCGCTGCACGAGCTCGCGGGCGCCGACTACCGCGGCGCCTTTGCCATCGACCCGCCGCCGACGGAGACGACGTTGCCACCGTACGTCGAGCTCGTGCGTTTCGACGCGGGGCCGCGTCTCGCAGAAAACGATCTCCGTGTGGCGGCCCGCGCGTTGCTGCGTCGTCACGTGCAACGACGCCCGCTTCGGAATCCGTTCGCCGCGTTCGGGGAACGTCTCGCGGCCGACCTGCCGGCGCTCGTCGACGGAGATCCGGCGACGTATCACGCATACGCGTTTGCAACCGGCCGGATGGCCGGTGCCGCGTTCGAGCTGTTTGCGGCACACCTCGAGTGGATGTTCGGCGCGTCGGCAGCGGCCGCGGTCGAACCGCTGCGGGAGATCGTCGCCGGCTGCACGACGCTTTCGCTGAAGCTTGCGCGGCGCCGACCATTCGACGTCGGGCCCGCGTTGGCTGCGCTCGCTGACGCCTGGGAGCGCGCCTTCGTCGCGGTCGACGCGCTCGCTTGAGCGTGCGCGCGCGCGTCGAGGGTCACGAAACGTTTCCGCTCGAGCGCTGGCTCGTGTCGGGAGCGGGGATCGGTCCGATTTCTGCGCGCGTGCCGGGGACTGCAGCCGGCGCACTGCGGGACGCCGGCCTGTGGGACCACGGAGACGAGCGCGACTTCGACGCGGACGAGTGGACGTTTACGTGTCGCTTCTCAGGCGCGCCGGCCGTCGCCGGCGAGGAGGTGATGCTCCGCTTCGACGGAATCGCGACCGTCGCCGACGTCGAGCTGAACGGACGACCGCTGGTGTCCACGTCCTCGATGTTCGCTGCGCATGAGATCGACGTCGGCGCACTGCTGGCGGCGGAAAACGAGCTCATCGTTCGCTGCGCCCCGCTGGTGCCCCTGCTGAGGGAAAAGCGTCATCCGCGCGCGAGATGGCGAACGCGAGTCGTTTCCGAGCCAAACCTCCGGTTCTTGAGGACGACGATGCTCGGACGTGCTCCCGGGTTTGCGCCACGCCCGGCGCCGGTCGGTCCGTGGCGGCCGGTGACCCTCGAGCGGCGGCGAAGGCTTGTCGTCGACTCGCTGGAGCTACGAGCTACGACTGCCGGAGACGACGGGATCCTTTCGGTTCGAGCGCGGCTGCGGTCGCTGGACGCGACGCCGGCGCGCTCGATCGATGTCGAGGTGCGACGCGGGGGAACGACAGCAGCGGCGGCGCTGCGTGTGGACGACTCCGGAGTCGCCGTCGGTGAGGTTCGGATTTGTCACGTGGAGCGGTGGTGGCCGCACACGCACGGCGAGCCCTCGCTGTATGACGTCTATCTGCGCGTCGACGACGTCGTCGTCGACGCCGGCAAGGTCGGCTTCCGCACGGTCGAGTCGCGCGCCGACGGCCTGCCGCTGCGCCTCAACGACTGCGAAGTCTTTGCCCGCGGCGCGGTGTGGACGCCGGTGGACGTCGTGGGGCTAGCACCGAGCGCCGAGGAGGTGCGTGCCGCGGTCGCCGCTGCATGTGACGCCGGGATGAACATGCTGCGCATCCCCGGAACCGCATGCTACGAGACGGACGTGTTCCACGACGCGTGCGACGAGCACGGCGTGCTCGTGTGGCAGGACCTGATGTTCGCCAACTTCGATTACCCGTTTGCGGACGATGCATTCGCAGCGCTCGCAGAAGCGGAGGTGCGATGCGTGCTTGCGCGGCTCGCGCCGAGGCCGAGCACCGCTGTCCTCTGCGGCAACAGCGAGGTCGAGCAGCAGGCCACGATGCTCGGTCTCGAGCCCGCGGTGGCACGCGTGCCGTTCTTCCACGAACGCGTCCCCGAGCTCCTCTGCGAGACCGGTGTTGACGTGCCCTATGTGACCTCGACACCGAGCGGCGGCGACCTGCCGTTTCGACCGAGCCGCGGTGTTGCGAACTACTACGGCGTCGGCGCGTATCGTCGCCCGCTCGACGACGCACGGCGTGCGCGGGTCCGGTTCGCCGCCGAATGCCTCGCATTCGCGAACGTGCCCGACGTCGCAACGGGGGCGGACCTGCCGGTTCCGCGGGACGTCGGCGCCGACTGGGACTTCGCCGACGTTCGCGACCACTATCTCCGCGAGCTCTTCGCCGTCGATCCGGCCGCATTGCGCGAGACCGACGCCGGCCGCTACCTCGAGCTCTCACGCGCGGTCAGCGGCGAGGTGATGGCGGCGACGATCGGCGAGTGGCGGCGATCGGCCTCGCCGTGCCACGGCGCGCTCGTCCTCATGCTGCGCGACGTCCGCCCCGGCGCCGGCTGGGGGGTGCTCGACAATCGTGGTGGACCGAAGGTCGCGTGGTGGTATCTCCGGCGAGCGTTCGCGCCCGTCGCGATCTGGCTCACCGACGAGGGCTTGGACGGCGTCGACGTGCACATCGCGAACGACCGGCCGCAGCCGCTCGCGGCGCAGTTGCGCGTTGCGCTGTACCGGGATCGCGAGTTGCTCGTCGAAGAGGTGACCGCAGAGATCCGGCTCTCGCCGCACGCCGCTCTCTCGCGCGGTGTCGAGGAGCTGCTCGGCCGTTTCGTCGACGCGTCCTACGCGTACCGGTTCGGCGCCCCGGGTCACGATCTCGTCGCGGCGACCCTCGAGGCCGACGACGGGCTGGTCACGCAGGCGTTTGCGTTCCCGGTCGATCGCCCGGTCCACCCCGAGCCGGCCGAGGGGCTCGGGCTCGAGGTGGTCGCCGGCTCGTCCTCGGGGAGTACCGTCGAGGTCGTGGTCACGTCCGTGCGCTTCGCCTATTGCGTCCGCCTGCATGCCGAGGGCTATCGGCCGCTCGACGACGCCTTCTCGGTCGAGCCGGGCGGAAGGCGCGCGGTCACGCTCGTCGGCCGGCCCGGCGCACGATGGCGCGGCGGGTCCGCCACGGCGCTGAACCTCGCGGGAAGCGTTGCCATCGCGTGAGCGAGCTACCGCTCTATCTCGGCGACGGCGACGAGCGGATGTTCGCCGTCTACCACCCCGCCGACGGCGCCGGGTGCGCCGTCCTCCTCTGCCCGCCGTTCGGGTGGGACGACGTCTGCTCCTACCGGAGCCGAAGGATTTGGGCAGAGCGGCTCGCGGCGCGCGGTCACCCGACGCTGCGGTTCGACCTGCCCGGAACCGGCGACAGCGCGGGATACGGCGAACCCGGCGGCCGAGTCGACGTGTGGGTCGAGGCGGTCGCAGCCGCGGCCGAGTGGCTTCGCAGCGCATCCGGCCGCCGGCGGACGACGGCCGCCGGCATCGGCCTCGGCGGGCTGCTCGCGCTGCGCGCAGCCGCCGACGACGCACTGATCGACGACCTCGTTCTCTGGGCTGTGCCTCCCGACGGCCGACGCCTGCTCCGCGAGCTGCGTGCGTTCGCACGACTCGAGGCGGAGAGCTTCGCCGCCCTGGGGGCGCCGTCGGCTCCCTCGGGGGAGCCGCTCGCGCCCGGTGGCTTCGTCCTCGGCGAGGAGGCCGAGGCCGCGCTCGAGTCGCTCGACGGCGAGGTCGAGCTTCCACCGCGAAGCGACGGCCGCCGCATCCTGGTCCTCGGCCGCGACGGCGTTCCACCCGACGCAACGCTGATTGCGCGGCTTGAGCGCTCTGCCGCGGTGACAACCGGTCGGGGCTCCGGCTACGGCGCGATGACCGCGCTGCCGGACCTGGCTCGGCCGCCGATCGGGACGTTCGCCGAGATCGACGCCTGGCTCGCCGCCGGCGGCGGCGGCGAAGCCGTTCAGGGCGCCGCCCCACAGACGGTCTCGACGCTGGAGCTCCAGGTCGACGGTGCGAGCATCACCGAGACGCCGTTACGGCTGGAGGCCGGTGGGCAGCAGCTCTTCGCCGTGCTCGGCGAGCCGCAGTCGGCGGTCCGGAGTGAGGTGGCGCTCGTGTTGTTGAACGCAGGCGCGATCCGCCGGATCGGCCCGAGCCGCATGTGGGTCGACATAGCACGCCGGTGGACGGCGCGCGGCGTGACGACGCTGCGCCTCGACGTCGAGGGGATCGGCGACGCGACGGGCGACGGCGAGCGCTACACCGACGTCTCGGAGCTCTACGTTCCGAGCTTCGTGGGGCAGGTTCAACTCGCACTCGACGCGCTCGTCGACCGCTGTGGCATCGACCGGTTCGTTCTCCTCGGACTCTGCTCGGGCGCCTTCTGGGGATTTCATGCGGCGCTTGCCGACGCGCGCGTCTCTTCGACGATCATGTTGAACCCCCGCGTGTTGCACTGGCATCCGCGGCTCGATGCGTCGCGCGATGCACGCAAGCTCGGCCAGCGCGTGCACACGCTCAGGTTCTGGCAGGTCGACGCTCGGCGCGCGAAGACCTACGTTCCGCGACTCGTGCCCTTCGTGCGCTGGTTGCTGTGGCGCGCCCTGCGGCCGTCCGACCGGCCGGTCGCACAGTCGCTCGCCCAGATCAGGAGGTCGTTCGACCGCCTGCGGGACAACGGCCGGACGGCGACCCTGATCTTCTGCGACGGC
>JAICWC010000145.1 GCA_025934995.1 Thermoleophilia bacterium
CCGGTGTTGAGCACCACGAGCCGGGCGACACGTTCGGGATTCTCGACGGCGAAGCGCAACCCGATCGGCCCGCCCCAGTCGTGCACGACGAGCGTCAGGTCGCGCAGGTCGAGCGCGTCGACGAGCGCGGCAACGCTGGCAACGTGGCGGTCGTAGGAGTACCAGCCGATCTCTTCCGGCTTGTCGGATCGGCCGAAGCCGATCAGGTCGGGAGCGACCTTCCAGCCGGGCAGCTGCGGGATGATGTTGCGCCACAGGTACGACCACGTCGGTTCGCCGTGGAGCAGCACGATCGGATCGCCGTCGCCTTCGTCGACGTAGTGCATGCGGTAGCGCTCGAACGCGACGAAGCCCATGGCCACATTGTCCTACGTCGGGCCGATGTTCCTAGCCCGGCTCACGGCGGCCCCGATTCCCTGCGTCCACGTATCCCCGTGGCCGACGAGCATTGCGTCCACCTCGAGCCCTTCGAGCTTCGTCAGAGAGTCGAGCATCGTCGTGCTCGAGAGGTTGAGCGGGCGCGGGAGGAGCTGCGGCCCGCGCGCGCCGGTCAGTGGGTTCAGCGTGCAGAGCAGGTCGCCCGCGAAGAGCACGCGTCGCGACTCCTGGTGGATCACCGAGTGTCCGGCCGTGTGCCCACCGGTGTGGATCGCACGCAGTCCACCCGGCAGCTCGTCGCCGTCGGCGTACGTGCGAACGTCGGCGATCGGCTGCGGCTTTCCCGACGTCCTGAAGTGCACGAGGAAGCGGACCGCGTGCGGGTGACGGAGGTAGGGCAGCATCGGCGCCTCGGTCTTGCCGCGCCCCTCGGCCGAGCGAGCGAGGTGCGCGTCGTCCTCGTGCACCCAGACCGCGAGCCCGAGCTCCTGCCGAAGCTGCTCGGCGACGCCGACGTGGTCTGCGTGGCCGTGCGTCAGGACGACTGCCGTCAGGTCGGCGCGGGTGCGCCCGAGCAACCGGAGGCCGGGCTCGAGCTGCCCTAGGTAGTCCGGGAAGCCCGCGTCGACGACGACCACCTCGCCGCCGTCCTCGAAGAGGAACCAGTTGCAGAGGTCCGTGCCGAGCCGCACGACGCCGTCGGCGGTGAACGCCGGTTCCACGACCCTCCCCAACACCGGGGCGAACCATACGAAATGAGGGCCGGACGGGCTGCGGCCCTCCGCCCGACCCTCAGAGATGGAGATGCCGAGTGTCAGAGAATCTTGCGCAGGGGAGAGAAACGGGGTGGAGCAGGACACCCAGGCGTTCGAGCCGATCGGCCCACCGGGCGCGCCTCCGCCGGCGGGGCCGCCGCCGCGGGCGCTCCTGAACGACGTCTGGCCGTGGCTCGCGCTCCTCGGGATTCTCGCCGTGGCCGGCCTAGTGGTCTGGCTCTTCGCCTTCCGCGGCCACCACCACAAGAGCCAGGTCGTCCCGTCGGTCGTCGGGCTCGGGCAGCAGGCTGCGATCAGGAAGCTGACCGGCGACGGCTACAGCGTCAAGGCGATCGTCGGCCCGGCGAAGGCGCCGCGCGGCGTCGTCGCCGCGCAGACGCCGGGCGGCGGCTCGCAGCTGCCGAAGGGCTCGACCGTCAGGCTGCAGGTCTCGAACGGCCGGCGTGCGACGCTGCCGGCGACCACGACGACCGCGACGACCACCGCACGCGCGACGACGACGACGGCCGCCACTGCGCCCACCACGGCGGTGCCTTCCGTGACCGGTCAGGACATGGCGTCCGGGGCCGGACAGGTCGAGGCGGCCGGGTTCGTCGCCGAGACCGACCCGGTCCAGGGCGGCGGCACGCCCGGCTCGATCGTCCAGGAGAGCCCGGCTGGAGGCACGCAGGCCCGCGCCGGCGGCACGGTGACGTTGAGCGTCGCCACGCCGCCGAGCCCGCCCTCGACCCAGATCCCCGACGTAACCGGCAAGACCGCGGCCGAGGCGCGCGCGGCGCTATTGCAGGCGAAGTTGACGGTCAAGACGGCGTACGAGAAGGGACAGAGGGGCGTCGTGCTGGGCGAGTCGCCGACCGGCACTGCGCCGGCCTACACGCAGGTGACGATCACCGTTGGGAAGTGAGCAGGAGTCGCCGTAGCGGCGACACCGACGCACGACCGCCGAACTGCACCGCCGCGAGCAGCGTCGCGGCCAGGCCGACGACGCCGGCGACGAAGAACGCGAGCTCCGTCCCGCCCTTCGCGCACAGCCAGCCGACGAGCAGGCCGGCGACCGAAGCCGAGCCGTTGAACGCGTAGAAGTAGAGCCCGATGATCCGGCCGCGCAGATGATCCGGCGCGGCGAGCTGCATCGACGTGTTCGAGTTCGCCGACCACGACGTGAACCCGGCGCCGACGACGAAGAGGAGCGCTCCTGCGAGCACCGGGTTGTGGACCGGTGAGATCAGCAGCTCTGCGCCGGTGAACAGCGCGGCGCCGACCAGCATCACGCGCAGCGAAGCGCGTCCGCGCGAGGCGGTGAAGAGCGCGCCGACGAGCGCGCCGGCGCCGAAGACGGACGAGAGGACGCCGTACACCCACACCGGCTGGTGCAGCGTCTTGTTCGCGAGCACCGGCAGCGTCACGTTGAAGTTGAAGGCGAACGTGCTGAGCAGGAATGTCAGCAGGAGCAGCGTCAGCATCGTCCGGTTGCGCATCACGTAGACGAGACCCTCGCGCGTGCCCTTGAGAATCGCCGGCCGCTCGAAGCGCTCGATCGGGAAGAACTCGCTCGTGCGCATGGCCAGCAGGCCGAGCAGCACTGCGAAGAAGCTGATCGCATTGATCAAGAAGCAGTAGCCGGCCCCCGTCAGCGCGTAGACGGGGCCTGCGAGCGAGGGCCCGAAGATGCGCGAGCTGTTGAAGAGGCTCGTGTTGAGCGCGATCGCGTTCGGCAGCACCTCGCGGCCGACCATCCGGTACGTCAGCTGCTGGCGCGACGGCACGTCGAGCACGAGGATGAACCCGTTCGCGAAGCCGATCGCGTACAGCATCCACGGCTGCGCGATGCCCGCGAGCGCGATCCAGGCGAGCACGGCCGACGTCGCGAGCTGCGCCGCCTGCGTGCCGAGCACGAGCCTGCGCGCGTCCATGCGGTCTGTCAGCACGCCGGCGAACAGGCCGAAGACCGTGAAGGGCAGGAAGGACGCGAACGCCATGACGCCGACGTCGAAGGCGGAGTGGGTGATCTGCAGGACGAACCAGCCCATGGCGATTCGCTGCATCCACGAGCCGGTCTGCGAGACGATCTGCCCGCCGAAGAAGAGCCGGTAGTTGCGGTAGCGGAGGCTCGAAAAGGTCTTCTTCACAGGATCTCGGAGAGCGGCTCGATGGCGGCGTCGATCGCGGCGAGCTGTTGTTCGGTCAAGCCGCGCAGGCGCGTGGCGAGCCAAGCGGTGCGGCGGGAGCGGACGCGGCGCAACACGCGCGAGCCTTCCTCCGTCAGCGTCAGCCCGACGCGGCGCTTGTCGGTGTCGCTCGGTTGCCGCAGGACGAGGCGGTCGCGCTCGAGCCGGTCGACGTGGTTCGACATTGCCGGGGCGCTGATCTTCTCGCGGGCGGCGAGCTCCCGGACGCCGATCCCCGGCCGGTACTTGATCGCCACGAGGAGCGACACCTGATGCGGCGAGACGCCGACCTCGCGGGCCTCGCGGCGCAGCTCGCGGCCCACCTGGAGCAGCACGGGGCGCAGGCGGTCGGCGATCTGGACTGTGTCGAGCTTCGTTTCGGGCATATCGTTAACTTGGTTAACGGTAGCAAGAGCTTGTAAGGTCACAGCGCATGCACATCGGCGGGGTGATGCGTACGAAGCTCGTGACCGCGAGGCCGGACGAGACGGCGGCGGACGCGATCCGCCGCATGCTCTCGAGCGGCATCGGGTCGGTGATCGTCATCGACGAGAACGTCCCGGTCGGGATGTTCACCGAGCGCGACGTGCTGCGGCTCGCCGGGGAGGGCACGGATTTCGAGACGATCCCGGTGCGCCGCGCGATGACGCCGCGGCCGCTGACGATCGCCGCCGGCGACGACATCCTCGAGGCGTCGCAGATGATGGCCGAGCGGAAGCTCCGCCACCTCCCGGTCACCGAGGACGGCAATCTCGTCGGCATCGTCTCGATGCGCGACGTGCTGGCCTACCTCGCGGAGCGTCTGTACAGCGGCGACAAGGACGACGCCGCGCACACGACGACGCGCGCGCTACTCGACCGGCACTGACGCGCCCGTCGAGTCGGGGGCGTGCACGCCCTCGAGCACCCCGCCCGTCTCGAACAGCGGCTTGCGCGAGAAGTAGCGCTTCCGTATCCAGAGCGCGGCCATGACGACGATCGACGCGAGCGCGAGCCCGATCGTCCAGTGCTCCAAGGAGAGCGCCGTCTCGCGCGCCTGCTTCTCCCACTCGCCCGCGTTGTACTGATTCGACGCGGTCGTCGACGGCAGGTTCGGGATCAGGTCGACACCGGTCGGGAAGCGCTGCGTGTGGTGGCGGGTCCACGTGTCCAGCTTGTGCACCACCGCGACGGCCTCGACGATGCCGGCGACGCAGGCGATGTACCAGCCGAGCGGCAGCCGCATGCAGATCCACCCGACGAACGACAGCAGGACCGGCGGGAGCAGCGCCCACAGCCAGATGCGAGCCTCCGTCCCGCTCGACGGGGCGTGCCACATGGTGATCAGATGGTGAGGACCCTTCCACTGCACGACGCGCGGCTTCTCCTGTGCGAGCGTCGACGACATCAGCGCGGAGAAGAACAGCGGGATGCCGATGAACGAGGCGATCGCCCACGGGCCGCTGCCGCGTGATGCCGGGAGCCTGATCCTCATTGCAGCTTCTCCGCCTCGAGCACGCGCGAGAGGAACTGCCGCGTCCGCGCCTCCTTCGGGTTCGAGAAGATCTGCTGCGGCGGGCCTTCCTCGCAGATCCGCCCGCCGTCGAGGAAGCAGACCTTGTCGGCGACCTCGCGCGCGAAGCCCATCTCGTGCGTCGCGAGGATCATCGTCATGCCGCTGTCGGCGAGCTCGCGCACGAGCTCGAGCACGTCGGCGACGAGCTGCGGATCGAGCGCGCTCGTGATCTCGTCGAGCAGCATCAGCTTCGGCTGCATCGCCAGTGCGCGCACGATCGCCACGCGCTGCTGCTGTCCGCCCGACAGCCGGTCGGGATACTCGTTCGCTTTCGCCTCGAGCCCGATCCGCCGCAGCAGCGGGCGTGCGCGCTCCTCGGCCTCGTCACGCGATATGCCGAGCGCCTTGCGCGGGGAGAGCATCACGTTCTGCAGCACGGTCATGTGCGGGAAGAGGTTGTACGCCTGGAAGACGATGCCGATCTTGCGGCGCAGTGCATTCACGTCGACCTTCTCGTGCGTGAGACGCTGGCCGTCGACGACGATCTCGCCCTCCTCGACGTGCTCGAGCATGTTGAGGCAGCGAAGCAGGGTCGACTTGCCGGAGCCGGAGGCGCCAATCAGGCAGACGACGTTGTGCTCGGGGACGTCGAGCGTCACCTTGTCGAGCACCTGCAGGTCCCCGAACCATTTGGAGACGCCGTTGACCTGGACGAACGCGTTGCCGTTCGTGCTCAAAATGCTGCGGCGCGCTCGAGACGCTCGCGCTTGGCCACGAGGTGGTCCGTGAAGCGCGCGAGCGGAATGGTGATCAGGATGAAGAAGACCGCCGCGACGACGTAGGACGGGAAGTCGCCGTTGCGGTTCGAGAACTGCCCGGCGCTCTGGGCAGCCTCGGCGACGCCGATGACGCTGACGATCGCCGTGTCCTTCTGCAGGCCGATGAAGTCGTTGAGCAGCGGCGGGATGACGCGGCGCACGGCCTGCGGGACGACGACGTACCGCATCGCCTGCATGTACGACAGGCC
>JAICWC010000152.1 GCA_025934995.1 Thermoleophilia bacterium
GAACTGGCTGTGCCGGGGGTCGTCCTCGGCATAGCGCGCGGGGATCTTCACGTACTCGGCCCACGAGGCCTGGTAGTAGTGCGCGACCTGCTGCTTGAGCTCGGGCTGGGTCACGACCACGAAGTGCCAGTTCTGCGAGTAGCTCGCCGTCGGCGCCTGCTGGGCGAGCTGCAGGCACTCCTCGAGCACCTCGCGCTCGACCGGGCGCTCGAGGTCGAGCCGCTTGCGCACCGCGCGCGTCGTCGAAAGGAGCTCGTCGGGAGTCAGTTCCAGCCGCATTCGCGGGCTACCCTACTGCGTGCCGGGCCCCGTAGCTCAGCGGACAGAGCGGCAGCCTTCGAAGCTGCGTGCGGTGGTTCGATTCCACCCGGGGCCATCGTCAGGCGCGTATGATCGGCGCGTCGGCGTCCCACGACCGAGGAGCGAGCGGAGTGCGCAACACGCACATGTCCATCGAACTGGCCTTTGTGACCTATTCGGAGGGTATGACGCGTGGCACGGAGAGAGCTCAATCTCGGGATCGTGGCGCATGTAGACGCCGGTAAGACGACACTCACGGAACGCCTGCTGTACGCCGCGGGCGTCATTGCGGAAGCCGGAAGCGTCGACGCAGGGACGACGCAGACCGATTCGCTCGCGCTCGAACGGCAGCGCGGGATCACGATCAGGACAGCCGTCGCGTCGTTCGACCTCGGCGACGTGCACGTCAACCTGATCGACACGCCGGGACATCCGGACTTCATCGCCGAAGTCGAGCGCGCGCTCTCGGTCCTCGACGGCGCGGTGCTCGTCATCTCGGCGGTGGAAGGCGTGCAGCCGCAGACGCGCATCCTCATGCGCGCGCTGCAGCGGCTGCGCCTGCCGACGCTCATCTTCCTCAACAAGACCGATCGCGCAGGTGCCGACGTCGATCGGACAATGCGCGCGATCGCGCGCCGGCTCACGACCGACGCCGCGCCGGTCGAGCTGCTGGACGATGCCTTCACGCAACTCGTCGCAGAGGCCGAGGTCTATCCGGTGTTCGCGGGCTCGGCGCTGACGGGAGAGGGCGTCCAACCATTGTTGAACGGCATCGCCGAGCTCCTGCCGACGGCAGGCGGCGATCCCGCTGCGCCCCCGTCGGGCACGGTGTTCAAGATCGAAGACCGCGTCCCGTTCGTGCGCATGTGGAGCGGCACGGTGCACGTGCGCGAACAGCTCGAGCAGGGCAAGGTGACGGCGCTCGCGGTGTTCGAGCACGGCGGCACGCCGACGAAGCGGCAGTCCGCGGCAGCGGGCGCAGTCGCACGCATCTGGGGTCTCGGCGACCTGCAGATCGGCGACCGGATCGGGGCGCCCGGCACACCGATGCGCGAGCACCGGTTTCCGCCGCCGACACTCGAAGCCGTCGTCGCGCCGCGCGATCCGGCGGACGCGCACGACCTGCGCGTCGCCTTGAACGAGCTCGCACAGCAGGACCCGTTGATCGGCGTGCGGCAGGACGAAGACGGCACGCTCTCGGTGTCGCTCTACGGCGAGGTGCAACAGCAGGTCCTCGCGGCGACGCTCGCGGACGACTACGAGCTCGACGTCGAGTTCCACGAGCCGACGATCATCTATGTCGAGCGGCCGCGTGCGCCCGGCGAAGCCGTCGAGATCCTCAACACGCCGACGAACCCGTTCGACGCCACGATCGGGCTCCGTATCGAGCCCGCGGGTGACGGCTCGGGCCTGGAGTTCCGGCTCGACGTGCCGACCCGGGTCATTCCGCTGCACCTGTACAAGAGCCGCGAGCTCTTCGCCGACGACATGCGCCGGTCGGTGGGGCTCGCTCTACGAGAAGGGCCGCACGGATGGCGCATCACCGACTGCGTCGTGACGATGACGCATTGTGAATACGCGGTCGCCGATGGACCGCCCTCGAAGCGCGGCTCGACGTCGCCGAACGACTTCCGTGCGCTGACGCCGATCGTGCTCGCCCAGGCGCTCGCGCAGGCGCGAACGATCGTGTGCGAGCCGATTCTCGACGTGACGCTGGAAGTCCCCGCGTCGACGCTCGGCGCGGTGCTGGGCGCGCTCGGCCGGTCCGGCGCCGTCGTGGAACCGCCCCAGCTGCGCGGCGAGCTCGCCGTCGTCGACTGCGTCCTCCCGGTCGCCCGCGCGACAGAGCTGCAACGCGAGCTGCCGCGTGCGACGAGCGGGGAAGGCGTCTTCGAATCGGCGTTCGCGGGCTACCGGCCGGTCGCCGGAGGAGAGCCGCCTACGCGGCGACCGCGGCGCCGAACTTCCGCTTGAGGTAGGCGAGGTACGGCTTCGCGTCGATGCCGCCGCCAACCACCTTCTGCATCAGCTCTTGCGGCGGATACTTCCGGCCGTGCGCATGGACGTTCGCGCCGAGCCACTCGCGGAGCGGCGTGAACTCTCCGCGCTCCATGAGCTCGTCGAGATCGCCGACGTCCTCCTGCATCTTCTCCCAGATCTGCACCGACATGACGGTGCCGAGCAGATACGTCGAGAAGTAGCCGATGAGGCCGGTCGACCAGTGCATGTCCTGCAGGACGCCGTGCGCGTCGTCCGGTACGTCGACGCCGAGGTAGTCGTGCATCTTCTGGCCCCACGCGTCGGGCAGGTCGCGGAGCGCGACGCGGCCGTTGATGATGTCCTGTTCGAGCTCGAAGCGCAGGATGACGTGCATGCCGTACGTGACCTCGTCCGCCTCGATGCGGATGAGCGACGGCTGCGACTTGTTGACGGCGGCGTAGAACTGGTCGACGTCGACGTCGGCGAGCATCTCGGGAAAGCGCTCCTGCACGCGCGGGTAGTAGAAGCGCCAGAACGGGAGGCTGCGGCCGACGAGGTTCTCCCAGAGACGGCTCTGCGACTCGTGGATGCCGAGCGATGCGGGCCCGCCGACGGGCGTCCCCTCGACGTCCGCCGGCAACTGGTGCTGGTAGAGCCCGTGCCCGTACTCGTGCATCGTCGAGAAGAGCGAGTCGAGGTTCGTCGGATACCAGTGCGTCGTGATCCGGATGTCGTCGCGGCCGGCGCTCGCCGCGAACGGATGCTCCGTCGGGTCGATCCGCCAGCTGTCGGGACGGTGCCCGAACGTGTCGATCACGTCCTGCAGCAGCGGGATCTGACGATCGGTCGGATAGTTGCCGGTGAGGAACGAGTCGTCGATCTCGCGCTCGCGCAGCTCCGCGATGAGCGGGATGAGCTCGTCGCGGATCTCGGCGAAGATGCGGGTCACGTCCTCCGTCTTCGTGTCGGGCTCGAAGTCGTCGAGGAGCACGTCGTAGAGCTCACCCTCCGGCGCAAGCGCCTCGACGTAGCGGTGGCGGGTCTCGATGTTGCGCTCGAGCGCGGGCAGGAACAGCTGGAAGTCGGACGCCGCCTTCGCCTTCAGCCAGACGGCGTTGCCCTCGGCGGCGGCGCGGGCCATCTCGGCGCGCAGCTCCACCGGGACCTTCGTCTCCTTGTCGTACGCCTTCCGGAGCAACCGGATCAGGCCGTAGTCGAAGCCGTCGGGATCGAGCGACGACATGCGAGGCTCGAGCTCGTCGAGCAGGCGGCCCATCTCCGGGTCGACGAGGAACTCGTGGGCGAGGCGCTGGATGAACGCCATGTGCTCGCCGCGTCCGGGCGCCCCGGCGGGCGGCATCTGCGTGCGCTGGTCCCACACGAGGATCGTCCCGAGCTGGGTCAGCTGCCCGAGGTCGCGGGCGCGTGCCTTGAGCGTGTCGAGTGCGTCGGCCATCGGCCTGAGATTAACGCGGAAGAACGAGGTGGCGGACGGGACTCGAACCCGCGACCACCGGGACCACAACCCGGAGCTCTACCAACTGAGCTACCGCCACCGCGAGGTCACACCAGGGTAGCCGTGTTAGACGGCGCGCGCCGGGTGCCGCCCCTCGCAGAACTCCTCGATCATCTTCTCGTTGAACGCCGGGATGTCGTCGGGCTTGCGGCTCGTGACGATGCCGTCGTCGACGACGACCCCCTCGTCCACCCACTCGCCGCCCGCGTTCCGGATGTCCGTCTGCAGCGTCGGCCACGACGTGAGCCTCCGGCCGCGGACGACGCCGGCCTCGACGAGCACCCAGGGGCCGTGGCAGATCACCGCGAGCGGCTTCTTCGCCTCGACCATCCCCCGCACGAACGCGACCGCGTTCTCGTCGCCGCGAAGCTGATCCGGATTGCCGACGCCGCCGGGAACGAGCAGCGCGTCGTAGTCGTCCGGCGAGACTTCCTCGACGGTCTTGTCGACCTTGACCGTGTTCGCCGGGTCGAAGTGGTTGAATCCCTGGATCTCGCCGTCGTGGATCGAGATCACCTCGGTCGTCGCCCCTGCGTCTTCGAGCGCCTGGCGCGGCTTCTCCAGCTCGACCCGCTCGAACATGTCGGCCGCGAGGATCGCGACCTTCTTCCCTTGGAGCTTGCGCTCGCCCATGCGAGAACCTCCCTCTGTCAGGTGCCTTCAGAGAGAGAACGGTCGATGCGCCGGGGAGGATTCGAACCTCCGACCCGCGGATTAGAAGTCCTGCTGAGGCTGCTACGTAGCGCTCCGACGCTCACCGAGAGCCTGCATTTTCCCGTGCCTCAGTAGTCGCCCGTAGTGGCCGAGAAAGGCCCGTTCTGGCCCGGAGTTACTCGCGCTTTACGCGCATCCCGGCACCTTGGGCCGTGTCTCGGCGCTTGTACTAACTGCATATGTGAGGGCCACGTATCGCCGCGTAGCGAGACGTACTAACCCCATGTGTGACGGAACGTTTTTCCCGAAGGAGACAGAGGCATGGACGGAAAGCCATTTCTGACGATTGACGAAGCAGCCGAAATGCTGCGCCTGTCCGTTCGGGCAATGCACGAGCGCACACGTCCAGGGAACCGCACCATCCCCTTCAGGAAGATGGCGCAGACGCGGAAGCTTCTCTTCGTTCGGAGCGAGCTGCTCGCCTGGATGGACGGCGCGGAGCTTGAGACGATCGAGAAGCTCGACGGGTCGGTGATCGTCC
>JAICWC010000041.1 GCA_025934995.1 Thermoleophilia bacterium
GCCGCCGCGGCACTTTCCCCAAGGCTCGTCCTCCCGCCGCGGCGGCCCCTACACTGCCGGGCGTGCCTGGAACCGTGATCGTCGGCGCGCAGTGGGGCGACGAAGGCAAGGGCAAGATCGTCGACCTGCTCGCCCAGGACTCGGACGTCGTCTGCCGCTACCAGGGCGGCCCGAACGCCGGGCACACGATCGTCGTCGACGGCGAGACCTACAAGATCCGCGCCTTGCCGAGCGGCATCGTTCGCGGGAAGCCGTGTGTGATCGGCAACGGCTGCGTCGTCGACCTCGAGGTGCTGATCGGCGAGCTCGACCAATTCCCCGACGGCGAGGTGTACCTCTCCGGCAATGCGCACCTGATCATGCCGTGGCACCTCGCGATCGACCAGGCGAGCGAGCGCCGCCTCGGGAAGCTCGCGATCGGGACGACGAAACGCGGCATCGGCCCCTGCTACGCGGACAAGGCGATGCGCCTCGGCATCCGCGTGCAGGACATCCTCGACGCAAAGATCCTCCGCCAGAAGATCGAGGTCGCGCTCGCCGAGAAGAACCTCTGGCTCGAGAAGGTGTACGAGAGCGAGCCCGTCGATCTCGAAACGGTCGCGACGCAGTACGAGGGCTACGCCCAGCGCGTACGCAGGTACGTCGCCGATACGTCGCTGTACGTCGACAACGCTCTGCGTGACGGCAAGCACGTTCTCTTCGAGGGCGCGCAGGCGACGCTGCTCGACCTCGACCACGGCACGTATCCGTTCGTCACCTCGTCGAACCCCGTCGCGTCCAACGCTGCAACCGGCGTCGGCATCGGTCCTCGCCGCATCGACCGCGTCATCGGCGTCGCGAAGGCATACGTGACGCGCGTCGGGGAGGGCCCGTTCCCGTCGGAGATCGCCGGTGACGACCAGGACCGTATGCGCGAGCTGGGACACGAATACGGCACGGTGACCGGGCGCTCCCGCCGCTGCGGCTGGCTCGATCTCGTCGCGCTGCGCTACGCGGTGCGCGTGAACGGAATCGACAAGCTCGCGCTGACGAAGCTCGACGTGCTCTCGCACTTCGACGAGTTGCCCGTGTGTGTGCGCTACCGCACGCGCGACGGCAGCGAGACGCGCGACTTCCCCGCGCACCAGAGCGACTTCCACGCCGCCGAGCCGGTGTACGAGACGCTCCCGGGCTGGAGCGAGCCGCTCGACAGCTGCGCCACCGCCGCCGATCTCCCCGAGGCAGCTCGGCGCTACGTCGACTTCGTCGAGTCGGAGCTCGACGTCGAGGTGTCGCTCGTCGGCACCGGCGCCGATCGCGCGTCCGTGCTCACCCGCGCCGCGTAGCAGCGCCCCGTGAGTGTGAACGCGCCGCTCGGGCTGCCGAGCTGCCGATGCATCTCCTCGCGCGCCCGCGCACGTTGCTCGTCGTCCATGGACTGCAGCCACGCGCCGGCGGGACCGACCTGGCCCTCCAGCGCATGCCAGAAGTCCTCGAAGGAGTCGTACGGCGCGCTGATGTCCAGGACCGCCGTCTCGACCTCGCCGAGCGGTGCGAGCAGGTCGCGTATCTCGTCGAGCGTGCGGTAGCGGCGCGCGCCGGCCTCGCCCCGTTCGCTGCCGAGCGCCTGCGCCGTTCGGTCGATCGCGGCGAACAGCTCGTGCTCCTGCACGCCCCACATGCAGACGGCGACGGTGCGCGCGACGCGCGCCATCTCCGCGACGCCGCGCGGCGCGTCGGCCATGAACGCGACGACGAGCTGCGCGAGCGCGACGTCGAAGGAGCCGTCTTCGAACGGCAGCTCCTCGGCGGGCGCCTGATGAACGTCGTCGAACCGCTGCCGCAGAGCCCCCGCGAACTCGGGCGACGGCTCGGCCGCCGTGACGAGTGCACCGCGCCGTTGCAGCTCGGCGGTGAGCGCGCCGGTGCCCGCGCCGACGTCGAGCGCGCGATCGCCGTCGCGCACGCCGGCGAAGTCGGCGAACAGCGGTGCGAGCCGCACCGAGTAGCGGCCCATGAAATCGTCGTACGCGGCCTCACCGACCCTGAAGACCCCGCTCACGCGAGCTGTTCCAGGTCGCTGCGGGTGTTCACGTTGGCGAGCACGTCGTCGGCGAGCCTAACAGTGGCCGTGTCGAGGCCCGCAACGACGTGACGGAGCGCGAAGTCGCCACGGTCGAGGGCGCGCTCGAGCTCGGGCAGCGCGCGTTTCGCGTAGGCGCCGGGCAGCGGGCCGGTCTGCGGGACGGCGGCGTCTCGGCACGCCTCCGCGAGCGAGCGCAGCGACTCGACGTTCAGCAGCGGCATGTCGACGGGTATGACGACCGCGACGTCGTACGAGGCCGCGCGCAGCCCGGCGACGATCCCGCCGAGCGGCCCGCCGCCGAAGACGGCGTCCGGCAGGGTCGGAAACGGCAGTCCGCTGCCGCGGCCGACGGCGAAGCGCTCGTCGCACGCGTCGCCGAGCAGCCGCCAGGCGCGCTCGGCGAGCGTCTCGCCGTCGAGCTCGGCGAGGGCCTTCGCCGAGCCGAAGCGTCTGCTCGCCCCGCCGACGAGCAGGACACCCGTCAGCGCGCGATCCGCCACGCTTCCGTGTAGACGTTCGCGCGCCCGTCGCGCACGAAGCCGCAGAGCGTGACGCCGCGGTCGCGCGCGAGCTCGACCGCGAGCGAGGACGGCGCCCCGACGGCGACGAGAATCGGACAGCCGGCGACGGCTGCTTTCTGCACGAGCTCGAAGGAGAGCCGCCCGCTGACGCACAGGACCGCGCCGTGCAGAGGCAGCAGTTCGTTCGTGAACGCCCAGCCGATCACCTTGTCGAGCGCGTTGTGCCGGCCGACGTCCTCCCGCACGCACACGAGCTCGCCTTCGACGGTGAACAGTCCGGTCGCGTGCAGCCCGCCGGTCGCCGCGAATGCGGCCTGCGCCTCGCGCAGATGGTCGGGTAACGACGCGATGAGGGCAAGGGGCACGCGGAGCTGCGACGCGACGCGCGGCGCCTCGACGGCCACCGCTTCCAGCGCGCCCTTTCCGCACACGCCGCACGACGAGGACGTGTAGAAGCTACGGCGCAGGCGATCGGTGTCGAAGCCCGGCGCGTCGACGTCGACGGTGTTCGCGGCGAGGTCGTCCGGCACGCGGGCCGCGGTCGGGCGCAGCCCCTCCGAGAGGCAGAAGCCAAGCGCCAGCTCCTCGTCGTGGCCCGGAGTGCGCATCGTCACCGCGACGGGCGCGCCGCCGATGCGGATCTCGAGCGGCTCTTCGACCGCGACGGCGTCGCGTTCCGTCGCGCCGGCCGGCAGGCGGACGACGTCGACCGATGCGCTCGAGTAGGGCGGCGCCTCCACGGCGCGAACCTTAGGGGGTCGGTGGGGCGGTGCTGCGGCTCGAGACGATGTACTCGAACACGGCGCGGTAGCCGTTGATCGCGGCGGCGACGTCGCCGGGGCCGATGTCGCTGTTGTCCTGCTCGGCGAGCTGCGTGATCTCGCGCGCAGCGAGGAACTCCGACACGACCTCGCGCTCGTCGCCCTCGCGGACGACGGGGTCGGTGAGGTCGTAGCCGGTCTCCTCGAGCATTCGCTCGAGCAGCCGGTCGAGCTCCGGCAGCGCCTCTGCCGGGTTCTCGCCCAGCTGGTCCTCGAGCGCCTGCATCTCGCTCTCCCACTCGTGCCGATCGAGCCCTGGTTCGACCATCGGCACCTATCTGCGCCCGGCCGACCGACCTGAAACACTCGAACCGTGAAGGTGCTCGTCGTCGGGTCTGGCGGTCGCGAGCACGCACTCGCCTGGGCGATCTCCCGGAGCCCGCTGCTGACCGAGCTGCACGCGGCGCCCGGCAACCCCGGAATCGCCGCCCTCGCGCACTGCCACCCGGTCCGCGCGAACGACGTCGGGCCGCTTGCCGCCGAGCTTCGGCCCGATCTCGTCGTCGTCGGCCCGGAGGCGCCGCTCGTCGCAGGCCTCGCGGACGAGCTGCGGCAGCGCGGCATCGCGGTGTTCGGGCCGAGCGCCGCCGCGGCGCGGATCGAAGGGTCGAAGACGTTCGCGAAGGACGTGATGGATGCAGCCGGCGTGCCGAATGCCCGCACGCTCGCGGTCGCTCGACCGCCGTGCGTCGTCAAGCTGGACGGGCTCGCCGCCGGGAAAGGCGTCTGGGTCTGTCACACGCAGGAGGAGCTCGACGCCGCATTGAGCGAGGCGCGCGAGCCGTTCCACCTCGAGGAGCTGCTCGAAGGGCCCGAGCTGTCGGTGTTCGCGCTCGCCGCCGGCGACGAAGCGGTCGCGTTCCCGCCCGCCCGCGACTACAAGCGGATCGGCGACGGCGACACCGGCCCGAACACGGGCGGCATGGGCACGGTCTCGCCGCTGCCCGACGTCGCCGACGAGGAGTCGCAGGCGATCCTCGAGACGGTGCACCGGCCGGTCCTCCGGGAGCTCGCGCGCCGCGGCGCACCCTTTCACGGTCTCCTCTACGCGGGGCTGATGCGCACCGACGACGGCATGCGCGTGATCGAGTTCAACTGCCGCTTCGGCGACCCGGAGACGCAGTCGCTGCTGCCGAGGCTCGAGTCCGACGTGCTGCCGCTCCTCGCCGGGGAGCTGTCGGAGCTCGAGATCTCGCCGCGCGCCGCCGTCACGGTCGTGCTGGCCGGCGGCGACTACCCGGCGCAGGGCGACAGCGGCACGCCGATCGACGGCGTCGAGGAAGCGGAGGCGACCGGCGCGCTCGTCTTCCACGCGGGCACGGCGCTCCACGATGGGCGGCTCGTGACGAACGGCGGTCGCATTCTCAACGTCACCGCCACGGGCGACACCGTCGCCGACGCTCGTGCTGCCGCGTACGACGCCGCGGCGCACATACATTTCGCCGGCGTGCACTACCGGAAGGACATTGCGAATGGCTGACGTGAAGGTCGGCATCCTCGTCGGCTCCGACTCCGACCGCGAGCGGATGCAGGGCGCGATCGACGTCCTCGACGAGAAGGGCATCGGCTGGGAGTTCGACGTGCGATCGGCGCATCGGACGCCGGATTCCGTCGCCGAGTACGCGCGCACCGCCCGCGAGCGCGGCCTGCGCGTCCTCATCTGCGGCGCCGGCCTCGCCGCCGCGCTTCCGGGCGCCGTGGCGGCGCACACGGACCTGCCGGTGATCGGCGTGCCGCTGAAGTCGAGCCTCAGCGTCCTCGACGGCCTCGACGCGCTGCTCGCGATCGCGCAGATGCCGCCCGGTGTGCCCGTCGCGACGGTCGGCGTCGACAACGCGAAGAACGCGGGCCACCTGGCCGCACGGATCCTCGGGTCCTAGCTACTCCGCGGAGTGGATGTTCGTCAGCGTCGGCGGAACCTCCGCGACGGCCATGCCGCCGACGTTCGCCAGCGCACGGACGAGCATCTTGTGCGCGTCGCGCGGCTTGGTCGCATGGTTGCTCGACGTGTGCTGCGTCATCACGCCCGCGAACTTGAGCGGGCGGTGGTACCGGCGCTTGGCGATGTGCGCGAGCTCGGCCCACTGCTCCGCCATCGCCCGGTTGTAGATCTCGGGAATGGCGACGACGTACTTCATGCCCGATGCGACGTAGAAGGCCTGCTTCGCATTCCACACGCTGCCGACGCCGCCGTCGAGTGACCCGAAGTTGTAGAGGACGTGCCCGAACTGCGCATCGCGGTAGCCGCGGAAGAAGTCCCGCGTGCGATGGAACGACCGATCCCAGGCAGGCTCGACGTCGTCCGCGGCGGCGGCGGTGACGTGCGCACCGAGGCCGCGCGCCTCGACGAGACGCTGCAGCGTGTGCGTCTCCCGCGCCCAGCGCTTGCCGGCCTGGTACGGGCTCGGGACCTGCGGGTGATAGTTGCTCGTTCCGCGCGCGAGCGAGATCGAGAGGGTCGAGCCCTTCGGCAGGCAGCCGCCGTACCCGACCGCATACGCGAGGACCGCGTGCGTGATCTTGCGGTTGCTCGCGAAGGCGCCGGAGAAGAGATAGGTGCCATAGGTGTGGCCGTTGTACGCCGGCTGACCGAAGTCGAGGATGACGACGCCGCCGACGCCCCGCCTCGCGGCATCGCAGCCCTGCCGACGAAGGTGGGAGTCCGAGAGCGAATACTCGTAGAGCGAGATCGTGGCGCGGGCGTGCGCGGCCGAGATCGTCCGCTCCGCGAGCGCCGGATGCGACGTCCGCCTGGGCGTCGGCTGGACGGCCGGGGCGACCGAGCTGTAGGCGGGCCGAAGCGTCCCGTGCGCAGCGCCCGGGACGTGTGTCCGGACGATGGTCGCGCCCATCGCGACGAGGGCCACACCGCAGAGGGCAAGCAGCCTCGCGCCCGACTTGTAAAGCATGTGTTTATGAGTTTCACACAACATTCGTGGGTCGAAAGTATCGGCACCTTCTGACCCGTGCACTCCCCCTTTCGAGGGAGATCAGGGCCAGCGGGAGGGGTCTTTACACTGCGTCAAGTGATCGCCCGCTACTCCCGCCCGGCCATGGCCAGCATCTGGTCGGACGAGGGGAAGTTGCGCACCTGGCTCGCCGTCGAGCTGGCCGCCACGGCCGCATGGGGAGAGCTCGGAGTCGTCCCTGCGGCGGCCGCCCAGGCGCTCCAGGAACGGGCCGTTCCCCCGAGCCCGGCCCGGGTCGCGGAGATCGAGGCGACCCTCCACCACGACACCGCCGCCTTCGTCGACGCGGTCGCCGAGCAGCTCGGCGAGGAGGGCCGCTGGTTCCACTACGGCCTCACCTCCTCCGACGTCGTCGACACGGCCCTCGCGATCCAGATCCGGGAGGCGGGCGCCCTGATCCTCGAAGGCATCGACCGCGCGTTCGCGGCCGTCGTCGCCCGGGCCGAACAGCATCGGATGACGCTGCAGATGGGCCGCACGCACGGCGTGCACGCCGAGCCGACCACGTTTGGGCTGAAGCTCGTCGGCTGGGCCTTCGAGCTCGACCGCGCCCGCCGGCGTCTCGCGCGTGCACTCGAGGAAATGCGCGTCGGCAAGCTCTCCGGCGCCGTCGGCACGTACGCGGCAACCGACCCGGAGCTCGAGCGGATCGCCTGTGAGCGGCTCGGGCTCGAGCCCGCACCGACCTCGACGCAGATCCTCCAGCGCGACCGACACGCCGAGCTGCTCGCAGCGCTCGCCGTCGTCGCGTCGTCGCTCGACAAGTTCGCGCTCGAGATCCGGCATCTCGCGCGCACCGAGGTCGCCGAGGTGCAAGAGCCCTTCGGCAAAGGTCAGAAGGGCTCGTCTGCAATGCCGCACAAGCGCAACCCGGTGGTCGCCGAGCGCATCTGCGGGCTCGCGCGTGTCGTGCGCGGAGCGGCGGTCGTCGGCCTGGAGAACGTCGCGCTCTGGCACGAGCGAGACATCTCGCATTCGTCGGCAGAGCGCGTCGTCTTCCCGGACGCGTTTCTCGCCGTCGACTACATGCTGGACCGCTTCACGTGGCTGATCGAGGGGCTGGTGGTGCGCGAGCAGCGGATGCAGCGCAACATCGAGGCGTCGTTCTACCTCTTCTTCAGCCAGCGCGTGCTGCTCGCGCTCGTCGAGTCGGGTCTCTCCCGCGACGACGCCTATCGCGCCGTGCAGCGCAATGCGATGCGCGCGTGGGACGAGGAGCTCGACTTCCGCGAGCTCGCCCGCAGCGACGACGAGATCGCGCGCCGCATCGACCTCGACGCAGTCTTCGACCTGAGCGCGTACACCGCGCACGTCGACACCGTGTTCAGCCGTCTCCAGTCACTCGCGCCCAGGGAGGATCCCGTCCATGTCTGAAGCAACACACGTCGCCTCGGGGAAGGTCCGTGAGATCTACGCGCTCGACGACGAACGCCTGCTCCTCGTCGCCAGCGACCGGATCTCGACCTTCGACGTGATCCTGCCGACCGAGATCCCGGACAAGGGGCGTGTGCTGACCGGGCTCTCTGCGTTCTGGTTCACGATCCTGCGCGAGATCGTCCCGAACCACATGCTGGCGCTCCGCGACGACGGCCGCTCGATGGAGTGCAAGCGGCTGCAGATGCTGCCCGTCGAGGTGATCGTCCGCGGCTACATCACCGGCTCGGGCTGGAAGGACTATCAGGCGACCGGCGCGACCTCCGGCCACACGCTGCCGGTGGGCTTGCGCGAGTCGGACAAGCTGCCGGAGCCGATCTTCACGCCCTCGACGAAGGCGGAAGAGGGACACGACGAGAACATCACGCGCGACCGCGCCGCGGAGCTCGTCGGCGAGGAGCGGATGCGCGAGGTCGAGCGTGTCGCGATCGAGCTGTACACGACGGCCGCCGACTACGCGCGCGGTCAGGGGATCGTCATCGCCGACACGAAGTTCGAGTTCGGCACGGACGAGAACGGCAACCTCGTCCTCGGTGACGAGGCGTTGACTCCGGACTCGTCGCGGTTCTGGCCGGCCGCGTCCTACGAGCCCGGCCGCTCCCAGGACAGCTTCGACAAGCAGTACGTGCGCGACTACTGCGAGACGACGGGCTGGGACAAGACCTACCCGGGGCCGGAGCTGCCGGAAGACGTCGTCATGCACACGCGCTCGAAGTACGTCGAAGCGTTCGAGCTCCTGACGAAGATCCCGTTCGACACGTACATCGAGAGCCCGAACGTGGTGCTCGGGTGAAGGCGACCGTCCTCGTCCGGCCGAAGGCAGGGATCCTCGACCCACAGGGCGAGGCGGTGGCGAACGCCCTCGGCCATCTCGGCTTCAGCGTCTCCAAGGCCCGCGTCGGAAAGGTGATCGATCTCGAGGTCGAAGCGTCGGACGAGGCAGCGGCACGGCTGGAGGTCGAGAAGATGTGCGACCGGCTGCTTGCGAACGCGCTGATCGAGTCGTACGACGTCGAGATCCATGGCTAGTCCGCAACCGCGCATCGGCGTCGTCTCGTACCCGGGCTCGCAGGACGACCGCGACGCGCTCTGGGCGCTCGCGGCGAGCGACGCGGAGGCGGTTCCCGTCTGGCACGAGGAGCGGCAGCTGCCGGACCTCGACGCCGTCGTCGTTCCCGGCGGTTTCTCGTACGGCGACTACCTGCGCTGCGGCGCGATCGCACGCTTCTCGCCGGCGACCGCGGCGATCGTCGAGTTCGCAAACGACGGCGGGCTCGTGCTCGGCATCTGCAACGGCTTTCAGATCCTGTGCGAGGCGGGCCTGCTGCCCGGCGCGCTGATGCGGAACGCGTCGCTCCGCTTCGTCTGCCGCGACGTCGAGCTCGTCGTCGAGCGGGACGACACGCCGTTCACGTCACGCTTCAGCGCAGGCCGGCGGCTCGTCATCCCGGTCAAGCACGGCGACGGCCGCTACGTGCCGCCCGCCGATCTCGATCCGGCTCAGGTCGTCTTCCGTTACGTCGAGGACTGCAACGGCTCGGTCGACGACATCGCCGGTGTCTGCAACGAGCGGGGGAACGTCCTCGGGCTGATGCCGCATCCCGAGCACGCTGTCGATCCGCTGCTCGGCAGCGCCGACGGCGCGCTCATCTTCGCATCGCTCGTCGAGGCTGCGCGCACGCGCGCCCTCGCGGCGCTCTAGATCACAGACCGAGAGCCTCCGCGAGGGCGGGGTGTTGGGTCAAGAGGGTTCGCATCCGTGCAACGTCCCGCTCGCGGAGCGTGACCGGTCCGCGGCGTGCAGTCCCGTCCGTCGAATACGCGAAGCGGACGAGCCGCTCGCCTTTCGGCGTCTCGAGCAGTTGCACGACCGACTTGAACCGCTTGTCGCCCGCCTGCTGCGGGACGGTCAGCTCTTCCACGAGATCCGCCGGTCCCCACGGTGTCGCCGTCTTGGTCGCCATGGAGACGACGCTAGGCCGGGAGGCGTCACGAGTCCGTGACGCCTCCCGGGAGAAAGGCTCAAGCTGTCGCCAGCTCGGCTTCCGCGCGCAGCCAGTTCTCGAACGCGTCATGCCCGCCTTCGAGATGGAGGTAGTACGCGCGCGTCGCGATGTCTTCGTGCGACACCTCGGTGATCGGCGCGACGCGCTTCCGCCGGATTGCGGGCTTGCGCGCGGCCGGCGCCTTCGACGTCTTCGATTCGGTCCTCTTTGCAGCCATCGTGAAACGACCCCTTTCAACAGACGAACGGACGGTTACCCGTCCGTTCGTTCCGTCTCCGGTCGTTCCTCCGCGGCTCAGCCGGCGCCGATCACCCACGGGTCGACGTAGGCGTCGTCGACCTGCCAGACCCCGGTGGCCGCAGTCACCTTGATCTGGGCGTAGCTCGTGAGGAGCGGCACTGCGAGTGCCGAGCTGCACGGATCGGTTCCCTCCCAAGCCCCCGTCCCACCTTCGACGGAGTGGTTGAGGATGCCGGTCACGTTGCCGGTCACTCCACGGAAGATCACCTGGATGTCGAGCTTCGTGCCCGGGAGCCCGCGGGCGAACATGCGGACCGTCGGATCGAGCAGGTTGATGCAGAACGCCGGGCTCGTCGCGCTCGCGCCGATCGGCAGCACCAGGGAGCGACTCCCCGGGCCACTGACGTACCACGGCTCGTTCCCGTGCCCGACGAACGCAAAGCCGCTCAGCGACCAGCCCGTCGAGCCGTTCTCGAACCCGTTGTTCGGGAACGCGTAATACGAGTGCGAATCGCCGTCGACACCCTTGAACACCTGGCTCGGGGTGCCGCATGTCGGGAGCACGATCTGCGTCACCGTTCCGAGCAGACCCCCGATCAGGCCGGCGTTCGCGGCCGGCACGGAGAACAGCGCCGCCGCCGCAAGTGCCGGGATGAAGAACTTCAGATGCCGCATTGGTCGATCTCCCTTTTCCGCAGTGAGAACAGGTCTCACTCTCGTCACGGATGGCGTGCCGACAATCACCCTTCAGGGGTAGGGCGTTCCCTCGTCCGAGGGTTATCGCTAAACCGGCGTCAAGCGCGATACGAGGGATGCCGATGTCTGCGGAGTGACTGCGGTCTCGCCGACGACCTCTGCCGCGCCGGTCGAGGCGCGCCTCCGCCCCGACAAGACCGTCAGGCTCGCGCAGCGCGCGACCCCCGCGGTCAGTGCGGCCGTGTTCCTCGTCGTCGCGGTGTCGGTCCTGGCACTCCCGGCGCACCGCTCCCTCTCACACGTCGCGCTCGTCGTGTCGGTGCTCTGCTACGCCCTCGCCTCCCGCGTCCAGTTCGAGTTCGGCCCCGGCTGGGCGATCCCGACCGAGGGCGTCTTCGTGGCGATGTGGTTCCTCCTGCCGCCTCGGATGCTCCCCCTTGCGCTCTGCGCGGCGATGGTCGCCGGCGCCTTCTGGGACATCGCTCGCGGTCGGATGCGCTTCGAGCGGGTCGTGCTGCAGGTGGCGTCCTCGTGGCCTGCGATGGGGCCGGCGCTCGTCCTGTATGCCGCCGCGGGGCACGGGCCGACGTGGCGGCAGGCGCCGATCTATCTCGCCGCACTCGTGGCGCAGTTCGGCTTCGACTTCCTCGGCAGCTTCGTCTACACGCGGATCGTCTTCCGGCTCTCGCCCACCGCACACTTCCGTGCGGTCGCGCCGGCGTATGCCGTCGACACGCTGCTCGCGCCGCTCGGCCTGCTGGTCGCGTACCCGGCGTACCAACACCCGCTGGCGCTCCTGCTCCTACTGCCCGTCCTCGTCATGTTCTCGACGTTCGCGAAAGAGCGGCGGTACCGCATCGACAACGCGGTCGAGCTCTCGAACGCATACCGCGGCACGGCGATGCTGCTCGGCGACGTCATCGAGGCGGACGACGAGTACACCGGCAGCCACAGCCGGGACGTCGTCGACCTCGTGCTCGCAGTTGCGGACGAGCTCGGCCTCGACGCCGCGGAGCGCCGGCAGGCCGAGTTCGCAGCCCTCCTGCACGACGTCGGCAAGGTGAAGGTCCCGGCGGAGATCATCAACAAGGCCGGCCCGCTCGACGACGCGGAGTGGGAGATCATGAAGACGCACACGATCCTCGGCGAGCAGATGCTCGAGAAGATCGGCGGCCTCCTCGGCGACGTCGGCCACGTCGTCCGCTCCTGCCACGAGCGGTGGGACGGAACGGGCTATCCGGATGCCCTCGCGGGCGACGACATCCCTCTCAGCGCGCGAATCGTCTGCGCGTGCGACGCGTGGAGCGCGATGACGACCGACCGGACCTACCGGAAGGCGCTCGCGCACGACGTCGCCGCGACCGAGCTGCGCGCGTGCTCCGGGACGCATTTCGACCCGCAGGTCGTCGACGCGCTCGTCGCCGTCCTCGAGCTGTAGTTACGCCGCCGCAGCTTCGGCGAAGTGCAGGCGTGCGGCCGCGAGGACTTCCTCGGCCGTTCGCGGCATGTGCGCGCTGACCCACAGGAGCGCGAGATGCGAGAGCGGGACGGATTTGTCGTTCCGGCGGGCTTGCGCGTAGACCTTTTGCGCGTCGTCTTCGCCGAGCACGTCGGCGAGAGCCCGGCCGACCGCCAGCTCGACCCGGTCGGCATCGGCGCCGGGCAGGACGTGCGTATGCGTCCGGTAGACCTGCGGCAGGAGGGAGATCTGCGCATGCAGATCGAAGATGTCGACCTTGTACCCGCAAAGCAGCGCGAAGTTCTTCTTCTCGCCGAGCTCGTTCCAGAAGTCCTCGAGGGTGTCCGCCTGCGTCCTGTCGCCGCGCCGGACGAGAATGTCGACCATCTCGCCGAACGCACGCACGGGCCGCCTCGTATCCCCTCCGGCGGCGACATCGATGAGTGAGCCGACGACGTCGTTGAACTTTCGTTGCACGAGGCCGCGCTCGTCGCTGATCGCGGCGAGCGTCGCGTCGGCGTCGCGCACGTGCAGGACGCCTTGCGCCTGGAGCTCGGCGACGCGCCAGCCGCGCTTCTCGAGGCGCTCCGAGACGACCGGCCAGTTCGCCGCGGTGACGACGGCCACCGCGGGCTCTCCAGCCTCGAAACCGGCCCCGAAGAACGCCGCGACCGCCTCGGCGAGGTCGACCGGCTCGCGATACACCTGGACGAGGTGGTCGCACTGGTGGACGCCCGGCGCCGATCGTTCCCGCATCACCTCTGCCACGGCCGGAGATTACCGCCTTTCGATTGCGATCAGGCGTCGCCGCTGCGACACTTCCGCGAGCTGTGCCCGGGGGTGATGTGCAAGAAACAACGCTCAGCGAGACGCTCTACCGCGTCGCGGTAGCGGTGGCCGAGCGCGACGACCTGCACGACATCGTCCAGGTCGTGACAGACGAGTCGACTGCCGTGCTCGGAGCCGAGTTCGGCGCGTTCTTCTACAACGTGATCGACCGCGACGGCGAGTCGTACTCGCTCTACACGATCTCGGGCGTTCCGCGGTCACGCTTCGAGAAGTTCCCGATGCCGCGCAACACCGACGTGTTTCGGCCGACCTTCGAGGGCTCCGGTCCCGTTCGCATGGACGACGTCACGACCGATCCGCGCTTCGGGCACAACGAGCCGTACTACGGGATGCCGGCCGGCCACCTGCCGGTGCGGAGCTACCTCGCCGCCTCGGTGTTCAGCCCGAAGGGCGACGTCGTCGGCGGCCTCTTCTTCGGGCATGCCCAGGTCGGCGTGTTCACCGAAGAGCACGAGCGAATCGCCGAGGGGATCGCGGTGCATGCGGGCCTGGCGATCCAGAAGGCCCGCCTGCTCGAGGCCGAGCGCTCGGCGCGTGCCGAGGCAGAGGCGCGCGCGGACGCCGCGATCGCCCTCGAGTTCGTCGAGGACGGGGTCGTCATGGTCGACCAGCACGGGATCGTCCGCCTGTGGAACCGCGCGGCGGAATCGATCACCGGCCTGCGCTCGCAGAACGTGCTCGGCCGTGCGATCGGGGCGGCCGTCGCCGGGTGGGAACGCGTCGCCCTGGCGATCCCGGTCGGAGACGACACCGGTTCGACGACCCCGGCGACGCTGCCGCTCGACACGCTCCGGCGCGGTGAGGTCTGGCTCTCGATCTACGGCATCGCCTTCGCCGGCGGAACCGTGTACGCGTTCCGGGATGTGACCGGCCAACGGCAGCTCGAGTCGCTTCGCTCCGACGTGATCGCGACGGTCTCGCACGAGTTGCGCACGCCGATCGCCGCCGTGTACGGCGCCGTGCAGACGTTGCGGGGGAGAACGCTCGACCCGTCGATGGCAGATGTGCTGCTCGACATGATCGACACCGAGTCGGTACGGCTCGCAAGCCTCGTCGAAGAGATCCTCCTGACGAGCCAGATCGACTCCGAGAGACTGCAACTCGAGCGCGCACGCGTCGATCCCGAGACCGTGATCCGCGCGGCCGCGAGCACGGTCGGTGACGGCACGCTCTCCGTCGAGGTGGCCGCAGAGACGCCGCCTGCCTGCGGCGACCCGGAGAAGGTCAGGCAGGTCGTCACCAACCTGGTCGAGAATGCGGTGAAGTACGCGGGCGCCCCGGTGACAGTGCGTGCTCGCGCGGTCCGAGACGCCGTCCGTTTTGAAGTCTCCGATACCGGGCCCGGCATCGCCCGCTCGGAACAGCAGCGCATCTTCGAGAAGTTCTATCGCCTCGACCCACACATGCGGGAAGGCGTGCGCGGCACCGGCCTCGGGCTCTATATCTGCCGCGAGCTCGTCCACCGCATGCAGGGCCGGATCGGCGTCGAATCGACCGAAGGCCGCGGATCGACCTTCTGGTTCGAGCTTCCCCGGTACTGATTTCGGGGGATGCGCCGTCGGCGGTGCGACGTCGATGTAGGCGCCATGAAGACTCTCCGGCACGCCGCCGCCGGGATCGTCGCTCTCGCCGCCGCCGCGCTCACCGCGTCGGCCGTGCTCGCCGTCGCGATCGGCGGGCTCGTCTGGATCGGCTTCGTCTACGCGCTCGGCGCGGCGATGCTCCTCGGGATCGCGCGCCGCATCCGGCCGCCGAAGCAGCGCTTCGTCTTCGCCCGCCGGTGATCTGGCGGACAACGGCGGTGTTCCTTCAGCTGCGGTCGATCAGCTCGATGCGGTAGCCGTCGGGATCCTGGACGAAGCAGATGAGCGATCCGCCCTCGCGGACGCGGTACGGCTCGCGCTCCGCTTCGATCCCCTGCTCCTTGAGCTTGTCGAGCGACGCCCGGAGATCGTCGACTGCGAGCGCGATGTGCCCGTAGCCCGTGCCGAGCTCGTACGTGCGTCCGTCGTGGTTGTACGTCAGCTCGAGGACGGACGTGCTTGCGCCGAGTGAGAAGAAGTAGTTCGTCGCTTCGAGCTCGCCGTTGCGGACGATGTCCATGTCGCGCTCGAACTCGAAGCCGAGCGCCTCGTAGAACGCGCGGCTCCTCGCCGGATCCGTGATCCGGACCATGGTATGCAGGAATTCAGCCATGGCCGGACGTTACTCGGGAAGCTCGTCGTCGAGCAGCGAGAACAGCACCGCGTCGACCCACTCGCCGTCCTTCAGGTACGCACGCCGCTTGACGCCTTCACGGACGTAGCCGGCACGCTCGGCGTGCGCGATCGCGCGCTCGTTGAAGCCGTAGATCTGCAGCTCGATGCGATGGAAGCCGAGCTCGCCCAGCAGCAGCCGCTGGAACGCGCGAGCCGCTTCGACGCCGATTCCGCGCTTGCGAAAGCTCGGGTGCACGGCGAAGCGCCCGGCCGACGCGATCCGGTTCCGCTCGTTCAGCCGCTCGAACGCGACGCACCCTGCACGCTCGCCGTCGACCTCGATCACGAACCAGCCAAACTCCTCGGGCGGCCGCGCGAGATCGGCGAGTGCCGCCTCGCGCGTGTCGGACACGCGGCCGCCGAGGAAGCGCCGCGTGTCGTCGTCGTTCACGAGCCCGACGAGGAAGTCGACATCGTCCGCCGTTGCGCGCCGCAGGGTGATCACGGTGTCTGCGCCATCGCCGTCCGTCCCGGCAGCCTCAACGCGCCCGAGCCGAGCGCGACGCCGCCGAGGATCGTCGCGAGCCCGACGAGCTTCTGCCAGCTCAGCGGCTCCGACAGGAACAACCCATAGAGCAGCGCGAACGCCGGCAGCATGTACGCGACGAGCACCGAGCGCGACGAGCCGTAGAGGCGGATCATCCGGTACGAGAGGATCTGCGCGATCGCCGTCCCCGCAACGCCGAGCATGACCGCCGAGCCGAGCGACTTCCACCCGGGCACCGCGTCCGGCAGCGTCGCGAGCGCGAGCGGCAAGAGCACGACGAATGCGGAGACCATCGACGTCGCCGCGAGCACCGGCCCGCCGACGAACATCCGCCTGCCCGCGTAGAGGTTCGCGGCCGCGTACGAGATTGAGGCCAGCACGATCGCGCCGGTTCCTGCGGCGCCGAGCCAGCCGCCCGCCGGATGCACGCCCGCGAGGACGGCGACGCCGACGAGCCCGAGCGCGACGCCGACGAGCCGCCAGCCCGTCGAGCGCTCGCTCGGCACGAACCAGACGGCGAGGATCGCGACGAAGATGGGTACGGACGAGTTCGCGACCGCTGCGACGCCCGAGTCGACGTGCGTCTCGCCCCAGGCGATCAGCGTGAACGGCACGGCCGCGTTCATCACGCCGAGCACGAGCCCCTGGCGACGCGCCCGCCACAACGCGGCCCAGCCGTAGCGGCGCACTGCGAAGACGACGAGCAGCGGGATCGCGCAGAGGAGGCGAACCTCGATCAGCGCAGCCGGCGACAGGTCGCGGACGCCGACCTTGATGAAGAGGTACGACGATCCCCAGATCGCACCGAGCACGAAGAGGAAGAACGCGTACCGGCGGCTCACGCGTCCGAGGCTAGCCGTCTGCGCCGTGATGCGACCCGCCCGCCTCCGGTGCCGAGCGCGACCCCGGCGAGGATGACGAGCAGCGCGACGAATGCGATTGCGCCGAAGTGCTCGCCGAGGAAGACCGCGCCGTACGCGAGCGCGATCGGCGGCACGAGATACGTGACGAGCGAGGCGTAGCCGGAGCCTGCGCTCGTGATGAGCGCGAAGAACAGGAGATACGCGATCGCCGTCCCGACGATCCCGAGCACGGCGATGGAGGCGAAGGTCTTCCACGACGGCATGAAATGCGGTGCCTGGACGATGCCCGCAGGCGCCGCGGCGATCGCCGCGACCGTCGACGTCCCGAGCGCGACCGCATGCGCCGGCGCTTCGCGCAGATGGCGCGACGCCAGCAGGCCGCCGGCCCCGTAGCACAACGCCATCGCGACGACGGCGAGCGCGCCGAGGATCTTGCCCTGCGGCTGCACGCCGACGAGCAGCGCCACGCCGACGAAGCCGACGCCGACTCCGAGGAGCGGGAGACCCGTGACTCGCAGCTCCCGGAAGAAGCAGAGTGCGAGTGCGGCGTTGAAGATCGGCACCGCCGCCTGGATGATCGACGCGAGACCTGACTGGATCCGCGTCTCGCCCCAGGAGAGGAGCCAGAACGGGATCGCGGTGTTCACGAGCCCGATCACGACGAGCCAGCGCGCGTTCGCGCGAAGCGCCGCAACCGTGCCTTTGGGCGCCGCGATTGCGAGCGTGAGCGCCGCGAGGCCGATCCGCCCGAAGATCAGCGTCGCCGGCGCGAGCTGCCGGTCCGCGATCTTGATGAACATGAACGACGCGCCCCAGATGAGCGCGAGCGCGACGAGCATCCCGAGGTTCCGCCGGCCCATCCCCTCGATAACGCAGGCAGGGGGCCGTCTGTTTCCGCGGCTACGATGTATCGCCTGACGCAGGTTGCGGAACAGCCGCTCCACCGCGCGCTCGGTCTGACCGACTGGGAAGCGGACCGAATCCGGGAGCTCCTGGGGCGCGACCCGAACCATTTCGAGCTGGCGGTCTTCTCCCTGCTCTGGTCGGAGCACTGCGGGTACAAGCACTCGGCGCGCCTGCTGAAGCGTCTGCCGTCCAAAGGGGAGCGCGTCCTCCAGGGGCCGGGCGAGAACGCGGGCGTGCTCGACCTCGGCGAGGGGGTCGCGGTGACGTTCAAGTGCGAGTCCCACAACCATCCGTCGGCGGTCGAGCCGTATCAGGGCGCGGCGACCGGGATCGGCGGAATCATCCGCGACATCATCGCCATGGGCGCGCGCCCGATCGCGCTGCTCGACGGGTTGTGGTTCGGCGCCCCCGATCAGCACTTCCAACGCGCGGTCGCCGGCATCGGCGGCTACGGCAACTCGGTCGGCGTGGCGAACGCCGGCGGCGCCACCGTCTTCCACGAGGCCTACGCCGGCAACTGCCTCGTCAATGCGATGTGCGTCGGCATCCTCGACGCCGAGCGGCTGCAGTCGGCGAAGGCGCACGGCGCCGGCAACATCGTCGTCCTCTACGGCGCGACCACCGGCCGCGACGGGATCGGCGGCGCGTCGGTGCTCGCCTCGCAGGAGCTCGGGGAGGACGACGCGGACAAGCGGCCGACCGTCCAGGTCGGCGACCCGTTCACCGGGAAGAAGCTGATCGAGGTCTCCGTCGAGCTCGTCGAGTCGAAGCTCGTCGAGTCGCTGCAGGACTGCGGCGCCGCCGGCCTCGCGTCGTCGCTCGCCGAGATGGCGGGCGATGCGGGAATCGACGTGCACCTCGACCGCGTGCCCCTGCGCGAAGAGGGCATGGAGCCGTGGGAAGTCATGATCTCCGAGTCGCAGGAGCGGATGGTCGCGGTCGTGCGGCCGCAGATGCTCGACGCGGTGCGCGCGGTGTGCGCACGGTGGGAGCTCCACTGCACGCCGATCGGCGAGGTGACCGATCACCGCGAGCTGCGGGCGTACTGGGCTGACGAGGTCGTCGGCTCGATTCCCGCGACGCTCCTCACCGACGAATGCCCGCGCTACGAGATCGAGCAGGCGAAGCCCGACGCGTGGCCGGCCGAACGAGTCGCGCTGTCGGACGAGAACCGCGCGTCGAAGAAGTGGATCTTCGAGCAGTACGACCAGCTCGTCGGCTCGCGCACGGTCCGCCGTCCGGGTCTCGATGCCGGCGTGCTGCGGCTTCGCCCGTCGCTGCGCGGGCTCGCGGTGTCGCTGCAGGGACCACGGCCCGGGGAGTCGGATCCGTTCGCGGCCGGTGTGCAGGCAGTGCTCGGCGCGGCGCGCAACGTCGCGTGCGCCGGCGGCGAGCCCCTCGGCCTCACCGACTGCCTCAACTTCGGCAACCCCGAGAAGCCGGCGATCGCGTTCGAGCTCGCGCAGGCGATCGAGGCGATCGCACAGGCGGCGGAGGCGCTCGGCGTCCCGGTCGTCTCCGGCAACGTCTCGCTCTACAACGACACCGACGGACGCTCGATCCCGCCGACGCCTGTCGTCGGGTGCGTCGGGCTCGTGCGCGACGTGCGCAACATCCCGTCTCGCTGGGAGCCGGGCGACGTCGTTCTCCTGGCGCAGGCGCCGGAGGATTCCCTCGAGGCGGAGGCGGCCCTGATCCGCTTCCTCTGGAAGGCGGCGCCCCTCCTGACCCTCTGCCATGACGTCGGCTACGCAGGGCTCGAGCACGCGCTCGCGGAAGCCGCGGAGTGGAGCGGCCGCGAGTCGGACGTCGACCATGTCCACGTCACGCGCGGCGCGGCCATTTTGGCCCTGCCCCGCAGCGACGTTGCGAGACTCGGCTCCAAGGGGCTCGTCGAGATCGGCGAGGTGCGCTAGCGATGTGCGGCGTCTTCGGCGTGTACGCACCCGACCGCGACGTCGCGCGGCTCACCTATTTCGGCCTGTTCTCGCTGCAGCACCGCGGCCAGGAGTCGGCCGGGATCGCCGTCTCCGACGGGGCTCGCCTGACTGCGATGCGCGACCTGGGGCTCGTGACCCAGGTCTTCGACGAGCGCAAGCTCCACGGCCTGCCCGGCCAGGTGGCGATCGGGCACACGCGCTACTCGACGACGGGCTCCTCGCAGTGGGCGAACGCCCAGCCACTCGTCCTGCACGGCGCGAAGCGGACGGTCGCGCTCGGCCACAACGGCAACCTCGTCAACGCGCACGAGCTGCGCGACGAGCTGACCCACGAAGGCGCGACGCTGCGCGCCACATCCGACAGCGAGGTGATCGCCGCGCTGATCGCGAACCACGAGGGGCCGCTCGACGACGCCGTGGCGCACACCATGCAGCGGCTTGACGGCGCCTACTCGATCGTCGCGCTCTCGGAGGGAACGCTGATCGCGTTCCGCGACCCGTACGGCTTCCGCCCGCTCGTGCTCGGCCGCATTCACGAGGACTGGGTCGTCGCGTCGGAGACGTGCGCGCTCGACCTCGTCGGCGCCGAGTTCGTGCGCGAGATCGACCGCGGCGAAGCGGTGCTGATCGACGGCGACGGGATCCGCGCCGTGCAGGCTGTGCCGCCAGCGAACGGCGGAGCGCTCTGCATCTTCGAGTTCTTCTATCTCGCGCGGCCGGACACGCGGCTCGCCGGCGTCGAGGTGCACGCGGCGCGAGTACGCATGGGCGAGACGCTCGCAGCGGAGGCGCCGGCGGAGGCCGACCTCGTGATGCCGATTCCGGACTCTGGGACGCCCGCGGCGATCGGCTTCTCGCGCGCGCTCGGCATCCCGTTCAGCGAGGGGCTGATCAAGAACCGCTACATCGGCCGTACGTTCATCCAGCCGGATCAGGAGCTGCGCCAGCTCGGAGTACGGATGAAGTTCAACCCGCTCGCGGAAGTTGCAGGCAAGCGCGTCGTCGTGGTCGACGACTCGATCGTGCGCGGCAACACCACGCGACAGATCGTGCGCATGCTCTTCGATGCCGGAGCGTCGGAAGTGCACGTGCGCGTGTCGGCGCCGCCCGTGATCGGACAGTGCTTCTACGGGATCGACCTCGCCGACCCGGAAGAGATGATCGCGC
>JAICWC010000003.1 GCA_025934995.1 Thermoleophilia bacterium
CGTCGAGGCCATGCTGTTCCAGGCGGGGAAGACGAACCGGCTGGGGACGATCGAGGCGGGCACCACCGCCTCCGACTGGGACGACGACGAGCACAAGCGGCAGATGTCGCTCTCGGGCGCGCTCCTCCATCTCGACTGGCAGGACCGGAAGATCAACCTCGTCGACTGCCCGGGCGACCCGGGCTTCCAGGCGGACACGTTCGCCGCGCTGCGCGTCGTCGAAGGCGCGCTCGTCGTGATGAGCGGCGTCATGGGCGTCGAGGTGACGACGTCGCGCGTGTGGGCGCGCGCAGACGAATACGAGCTGTCGCGCGTGATCGTCGTCAACATGCTCGACCGCGAGCGCGCCGACTTCTTCCGCGTGCTCGAGGCCGCGCGCACGCAGCTCAGCGACCGCTGCGTGGCGATCCAGCTGCCGATCGGCACCGAGCACGAGCTGACCGGCGTCGTCGACCTCCTGCACATGTGCGCGTACATGGATCCGTCCGGCGCGAAGGAGGGGGGACCAGAGCCGATCCCCGACGACATGCAGGCGCAGGTGCAGGAGTACCGCGAGAAGCTGCTCGACGCGGTCGTCGAGACGAACGAAGACCTGATGGCGCGGTACCTCGAAGGTGAGGAGCTGCCGGCGGAGGACGTCGCACATGCATTGAAGGACGCGGTCACGCGCGACGAGCTGTATCCGGTCGGCTGCGCCGTCGCATCGAAGAACCTCGGCACGCACGCGATCCTCGACCTGCTCGTCGAGGGCGTCCCGTCGCCTGCGAAGAAAGGGACGACGATCGAGTTCGGCGACGCGAAGCAGGCCGTCTTCGTGTTCAAGACGATCGCCGACCCGTTCGCGGGGCGCATCAGCTGCTTTCGGGTGCTCGCCGGTCCAGTCACCGGCGACACGACGCTCGTCGATCCGCGCACGCATGCGAAGGAGCGGCTCGGTCAGATCCTGCTCCTGAACGGCAAGGACAGCGAGCAGGTCGACGCGCTCTGCGTCGGCGACCTCGGCGCGGTCGCGAAGTTGAAGGACGTCGTCACCGGCGACGTGCTCGTCGACCACGAGGTCCCGGTCGAGCCCCCGCACATCGACTTCCCGGAGCCCGTGATGAGCTTCGCGATCACACCGAAGGCAAAGGGCGACGAGGAGAAGATGGGGACCGGCCTCCGACGGCTCAGCGAAGAGGACCCGACGTTGCACATGCACCGCGACCCCCAGACCGGCGAGCAGCTCCTTTCCGGTCTCACGCAGATGCAGGTGGAGGTCGCGGTCGACCGCCTTCGCAGCCGCTTTCACGTCGACGTCGAGCTCCATCCGCCGCGTGTCCCGTACAAGGAGACGATCCGCAAGGAGGCGCGCGCGCGTCACCGCTACAAGAAGCAGACGGGCGGCCGCGGCCAGTTCGGCGACTGCTCGATCCTGATCGAGCCGCTCGACTCGAGCGACGGCACCGATTACGAGTTCGTCGACAAGATCGTCGGCGGCGTGATCTCGCAGGGCTACCGCCCCGCGGTCGACAAGGGCGTCCGCGAGGCGATGGCGCACGGCGAGCTCGCGGGCGCGCCCGTGTACGGGATCCGCGTCTCACTCGTCGACGGACAGGAGCACGCGGTCGACTCGTCGGAGATGGCGTTCAAGATCGCCGGCTCGATGGCCTTCAAGGAGGCATACCTGCAGGCCGACCCCGTGCTGCTCGAGCCGATCATGGAGGTCGAGGTGACGTGTCCCGACGACACCGTCGGCGCCGTCAACGGCGACCTGAACTCTCGGCGGGCCCGGCTGCACGGAATGGAGCCGATCGGGGGCATGACGACGATCCGCGCCGAGGTGCCGATGGCGGAGATGCTCACGTATTCACAGTCGCTCACGTCCGTCACCGGCGGCCGCGGCGACTACCACATGACCTTCCTCCGGTACGAGGAAGTGCCGACGCACGTGGCGCAGAAGATCATCGAGCAGACGCAGAAGGAGCGCGAGACCGCCAAGGCGTAGTCCCGCGCTCCGTCGCAGTCACTGCTCTCCCTCCGAGCCGCGGTCACGCAGGTGCGCGATCACGTCGGCGATGTCCGCGAGCTCCTGCTCGAGGTCGCGTTGATACGACTCGAGCCGCTCTAGCAGCTCGTGGCGATTCGGGAACGGGCCGCGGAAGAACACACGCCCGCGCCGATGCCCATGCCCGTGGTGATGGCCGTGGTGCACTGTCACCTCCTCTCCTCGTAACGCTTGATGAAGTCGTTCGTGCGGTCGAGCGCGCGGCGCAGCGCGTCGACCCATTCGTCGAGCAGCCGCAGGCCGCTGTCCGTGATCGCATACGTGCGCTTTCCGTCCGCCCATTGCGATGCGACGAGGCCTTCCTCTTCGAGCCCGCGCAGCAGGCGGTAGAGATTTCCCATCTCGACGCGCTGCTCGCCGATCAGCTCCGGCAGCCGTTCGAGGAGGTCGTAGCCGTGCGCGGGCCGCTCCCGCAGGAGCAGCAGGAGCGACGGCTCGGCGAAGCGCTCGACGCGGGCGTGGACATGCCAACGGCCGCGGTGGTGGTGCCGCGAGCGCGGCCCCCCTCTCACCGCCGACGACCGTGATATGTAAAACACATATGTAGGAGACAATACAGCACAGGGCTATAGTCGAGGCGTGCGTGTGACGAAGATCGGCACCCTGCGGGCCTGTGCGATCTGCGAGCGAACGTTGCTCTTGGGCGAGCGGTCCTTCCGCTACGCGCCGGAAGAGGGCGCGGAGCTCGTCGACGTCTGCCCGCTCTGCCAGGAGATCGCCGTCGAGCACGGCTGGCTGAAAGAAGGCACCCCGTCGACGCCGGTCGTCGTCGGCGACCGCCGCCGACGCCGACGCACGCTGCCCGAGCTGCTCGGCCTCAAGCGGTCGCGCGCCGACGACACGATCGTGCCGGCCGAGCCGATCCTGCGCCGACTGTCGAACGACGAAGTCGCGATCCTCGAAGCCGCCGATCTGTTCAACGGGAGCACCTTCCGCCGCACGGTCGGCGGCATCCAGAAGAGCCTCGGCGAGGCGAAGGCGAGCCTCATCCCGCTCTCCGGCACGAACGGCGAGCTCGCCGTGACCGTCGCGTGGGATCTCTCCTGGTACCAGTACCGCGTCTCGCCCGACTCGGCGCAGCCCGTCCGTCTCGAGCGGCGCGGGCACGAGCTCGAGGAGCTCGAGGATTCTTTCAAGTCCTGGAACGCCCACGTCGCCGACGAAGGGCGACTCGTTCCGGACATCGCAAAGCTCTAGCAACGCGTCGCCCACACCAGGAACTCCGCGGCTTCGGCGGGCGAGCGCATGCACGCGCGCGGCGTCCACGTCTGGGCCAGCGCCCGACAGGCAAGGCTGACCGCCCGCTCGGGCCGGGGCGGCGGCGACGGTGCGTGCAGCTCGAACATCGGCTTCACGAGCGCGATCAGCTGGGCGCCGTCGTCGAAGTCGAGTCGTTCGAGTTGCGGCACCGCGTCGGCCACCGCGAGATACGACAGGTCGAGCGTGACGAAGTCGATCGGCTCGTCGATCGCGACGACGCCGAGATTGACGCCTTCGAGGTTGACGACCCGCGGATCCGCGCGCAGCGAACCGACGAGCTGCCCGTGGCCCGCGTCGACGGCGTAGACCCGTCGGGCGCCGGCACCGAGCAGCACCCGCGTGAATCCGCCCGCGGCGGCACCGACGTCGACGGCAACGCCGTGCACGTCGACGTCCAACGCGGCCAGCGCTGCACCGAGCTTGGCCTCGCCGCGGAGCGGCTTCGCAGGCCGGAGGACGATCGACGCGCCGACGGGAACGAGCGACGCGGGCTTCATGACGATGCGGCCGTCGACGCGCACGTCTCCTGCGACGATGGCCGCGATTGGATCGGCGAGATCGGGTCGGACGCGCGCGAGCTCTGCCGCGAGCGGACGAAGCCGACGCCGGGCTTTCTTGCCCAAGGTGAACCTCCTGATGTCGACGCCTGCGGGGACAGGCGCCGAGGGAGGCCCTCGGGCTCTTGCTCGGTCCTACACCTACGTGAAGCCGGCCATGACGCGGAGGCTAGCGCGTTCCGGTCTTCTCCCTACAATCAGTAAAGCCATGATCTATTGCGTGATCCCGCGTGAGCTCGAAGCCGAGCTCTACGACAAGATGGTCGACTACTACAAGGACAACCCGAACGTGACGGTGATCATCGACCGCCGCGACGGGCCAGACCGTCGCGCGGGCAAGGATGCCGGGGAACACAAGGAGAAGCGCCAGACGCGCGACCGCAGGCGGAAGCGTGTGCCGGGCACCTTCCCCGATACGGACGCTCCCGTCGAGTAACTAGATTCAGCGTCGTGACCGCGACGCTCGAATCCACCAGCCCTGCGAACGGCGACGTCCTGGGCGTCGTCCCGGAGGCGGACGAGGCCGCGGTCGCGCGCGCCGTCGAGGCGGCGAAGGCCGCGTACGAGGAATGGCGGCTCGTGCCCGCGCCGAAGCGGGGCGAGATCCTCTACCGCTTTGCGCAGGTGCTCGAGCGCGAGAAGGCTGCGCTCACCGACCTGATGACGCGCGAGATGGGAAAGGTGAAGGCCGAGGCGGGCGGCGACGTCCAGGAAGCGATCGACATGAGCTACTACATGGCCGGCGAGGGCCGCCGGCTGTGGGGGCAGACGACACCGTCGGAGCTGCAGAACAAGTTCAACATGTCGGTGCGCGTCCCGGTCGGCGTCGTCGGCGCGATCACGCCGTGGAACTTCCCGATCGCCATCCCGTCGTGGAAGCTCGCGCCCGCGCTCGTCTGCGGTAACACGGTCGTGCTGAAGCCGGCGGAGGACACGCCGCTGCTCGCGCAGCGCTTCGTCGAGCTGCTCGGCGAGGCAGGACTGCCGGACGGCGTCGTCCAGATCGTGCACGGCTACGGCGAGACCGCCGGCGCCGCCCTCGTGCGTCATCCGGACGTCCCGATCATCACGTTCACCGGCTCGCGCGAGACCGGCATCCTCGTCACGAAGGAAGCGGCCGACAACCTCAAGCACGTGCATCTCGAGCTCGGCGGCAAGAACGCGATCATCGTCCTCGAGGACACCGACCTCGAGCTCGCGGTCGAAGGGATCGTCTGGTCCGGGTTCGGTACGTCCGGTCAGCGCTGCACGGCCGCGTCGCGCGTGATCGCGCACGCCGCCGTGTACGACGAGCTGCAGTCGCGCCTCGTTGCGCGCGCCGAGAAGATGCGCCTCGGACCGGGATGGGAAGACGACACCGACATCGGTCCCGTGATCAACCGGACGGCGATCGAGAAGATCCACTCGTACACGAAGATCGGGCGTGACGAGGGTGCGAAGCTGCTGACCGGCGGCGAGGTCGCGACCGACGGCGACCTCGCGAAGGGTTTCTACTACAGGCCGACCGTGTTCGCCGACGTCGACGCGCGCATGCGCATCGCGCAGGAAGAGATCTTCGGCCCGACCGTCTCTCTCATCAAGGTCGCCGACTTCGACGAGGCGCTCCGCATCTCGAACGGGATCAAATACGGGCTCTCTTCGGCGATCTTCACGCAGGACGTCAACAAGGCCTTCCGCGCGATGCGCGACCTCCAGGCCGGGATCACCTACATCAACGCGGGCACGACCGGCGCCGAGGTGCACCTGCCGTTCGGCGGCACGAAGGACACGGGCAACGGCCACCGTGAAGCCGGCCAGGCCGCGCTCGACGTGTTCACCGAGTGGAAGTCGATCTACGTCGACTACTCGGGCCGGCTGCAGCGGGCCCAGATCGACAACACGTAGCCGGCAGCGCTTGTATTACTTGTAACTCGTAAAACCCCCCATTCGAGGGACAGGCATCCGGCCGACCCGGCTCTACCGTCGGGCACATGGCCGAGCTCGTCCAGGAAATGGGGCACGACTGCCTGATCTGTCGCGCGAAGCGGGAGGCGCCGCATCGCCTCCTGCAAGCCGCCGCGCTGTTCGGGGCGGGCTTGGCCATCACGTCGGGCGTCCTCAACCTTCGGCCGGCGCACCACCGCGCCGCCGCGGCAAAGCCTGTCGCGCCCGTCGCCGCACCGGCGCCGGCCGTCGTTCGGCGCGGAGCGGCCGCGCATCTCAGCTTCGCCAAGGCACAGGCGTCGCAGGCGGCGCGTGACAACGCCGCCGGAACACTCGAGCGGGACGCGGCGATCGGCATGGGTCGGCCGTTCTTCGACGGCGCCGTCTTCACGACCGCCGCGCGTGTCGCGCAATGGCGGCCCCTCGTCGTGCGCGCCGCGCGGGCCGCCCGCATCGACCCGAACGTGCTCGAGGCGCTCGTCTACGTCGAGAGCTCCGGCCGGGCGGACGTCACGAACGGTGTCACCGCCGGCCTGACGCAGCTGAAGCCGGCGGTTGCGCGCCACTTCGGCCTGCACGTCTCCGTTGCGCACGCGAACCTCTTGTCACGACGCATCGCGCGCTCGTGGAACGCCGGACACATCCGGCAGCTGAAGCACTGGCGCGCCCGCTACGACGAGCGCTTCGCGCCCGCGAAAGAGTTGCGCGCGAGCGCGGCATACCTCGCAGCAGCGCGCACGGTGCTCGGGCACGAGGACCTCGCGATCGAGGCGTATCACGTCGGTATTCCCGCACTACCGGACACGCGCGCAACGTACGGCGAGCTCTACTTCGGCTCGAACCGCGTCGACGACTACGCACTGAGAGTCGTGGCGGCGAAGCGCATCATGAACATGTGGCGCCATCACCGTGGCGCACTCGCATTCGAAGCCGGCCAGCAGGCGCGAAAGAACTCGGCCGAGGAGTACCTGCATCCGCTCGCGTCCACGCACCGCTTCGGCAAACCGGCTGCGATTCTCCGCGCTGAGCAGCACCACATCCTGAGGATGATCCCCGTCGATACGCGCGAGACGCACGTGGCGATCAGCGGCACGCTCGGCGCCGAGGCGCGCCACCTCGGCCGTGCGCGCCGGCTGTACCGCGCACTCCGTCCGCAGGCGCTCGACGTCCTCATGTACATCGGGAGGCGTGTGCACGAGCTCTCCGGCGCACGGAAGCCGCTGATCCTGACGAGCGCCGTGCGTGACGACCGCTACCAGGACGTGCTGCAGCACGTCAACGTCAATGCGGCGCGGTCGTACTCGATGCACACGACGGGCTACGCGTTCGACATCGCGCGGACGTACGCGAACGCGCGCGAGGGAAGCGCCTTCCAGTACGTGCTCGACCGCCTCCAGGCGGCGAACGCGATCGCATACATCCGCGAGGCCGAAGCGATCCACATCGCAGTCGCCGCGGATGCACCGGCGAAGCTGAAGCTGATCCAGACGCTGAGCTAGCGTTTGGGACCGCGCCGCGCCATTCGTAGGCCGTTCAGCCCATTGCGCGGCGTGAGGGCGTGGGTACGCTGAATGGTGTGAGGGGGAGGGGCCTGCTCGCCGCCGTAGTTGCGGCACTTGCGCTTGGCATCGCGGCGCCCGCGTCGGCCGGCGGCTGGTTGCCGCATCCCGCGGATGCGACGTGGACGTACCAGTGGACCGACAGCGTCTACAACACGACGCCGACGAACGAGATCGTCACCGTCGACAAGAAGAGCGCCGGCTCGAGCTTCACCCTCGACTGGGCAACCGCGAACGCGGGCACGCCGGACGGGCTGCAGAGCTCGGGCAGCGTGTCGTTCCAGGAGACGAACTTCGGCATCGTCAACACCGACTGGACGAGCACGCCGCCGCCCACTGCATTTCCGATTCTCTGTGCGTCGCTCAGCTCGTGCGGCAACAGCCTTGCGAGCGCGTACTACAACCTCATCTGGGGCGCTCGCGCGCCGACGTTGTTCGAGCCGGTGTTGCAGGGGACATCGTGGAGCTCGACGGGGGGCGCGCAGAACGACGTCACGAGCTCGAACGACTATCTCGGCACCGAGTCGATCACCGTCCCGGCATTTACGCAGCCGGTGCTGGCCGCGAAGATCCAATCGCAAGTCACCCAGGCAGGGGCGCTCGGCGATCCGTACGGGAGCGGCGTGCGCACCGTGTGGTGGGTGTACGGCGTCGGGCCGGTGAAGATTCTCTTCCAGCATGCAGGCGGGGCCGGCGCGCCGGTGACGACGGTCGTGCTGCAGTCGACGAATCAGGTGCCGCAGACGCCTCCGGCCGACTCCGACTATTTCCCGATGACGGTCGGCCTGCACGGCACGTATCGGTGGACGAACAAGCGGTACTTCAAGAACAAGTCGGAAGTCGAGAAGTTCAACGTCGACCAGGCATCGAACGGGACATCCGTGCTGAAGGTCTCGAGCGTTTCGGGCCCGATGAAAGTCGCCGGCGCGTATCAGTTCACCACGCGGGTCGACGGTGTCACATCCGTCGCGAGCGCGGCAAAGGCGGCATCGCTTGCGAAGTTGCCGCCGCTCGGTCCACGCGCGCTGCCCGTAGCGAAGCGCCGCCACTTCTTCACGCCCTTCGACCTGATGACGTTCGGCTTCAACCCGGTCATCCCCGCGTATCCAGCGGCGGGCGACACCTGGTCGGCCGACCCGAACGGCCGTGACTTCGCCGTCTACGGCGTCACCGGCACCTCGCGCGTCGTCGGCATTCAGACGGTGAAAGTGCCGGCCGGGACATTCCAGGCGCTCGTCGTCTCCAGTGACTTGACGCAGCCGGGATTCAAGTTCGGATCCGGCACACGCGCGATGTGGTTCGTTGCGGGCAAGGGCCTCGTGAAGCTCGTCTTCCGGCACGGCGACGGCAGCACGTCGACCGTCGAACTCTTGAAATGACGCTCGACAAGCGGACCGTCGTCCTCGGTGTCGCCGCGGTGGCAGCCGTGGCGGCGGCGGCCACCGCTACCGCGATCAACCACAAATCGAACGGCAGCAAGCAGCGTCGCGAGGTGACCGCCTACATCGATGCGGTCAATGCGATCGAGAACCAGATGCACAAGCCGTTGGCGCGCGTCATGCTCGCCTACCGGGATTTCGCGGCGGCGCGGTCCGGCAGCCGTCAATCGGTGAGCGAGCTTGCCGCGGCGGCGCCGACACTCGTGAGGCTCGACCGGCGGCTCGCGGCGCTTCCCGCTCCGCCCGAGGCCAAGAAGCTCCGTGCCGGGCTCGTCCGGCTGGTCGGAGAGCAGGCGGCCGTGACGCGCGAGGTTCAGCGGCTGGCGGCGTTCGCGCCGCACTACTCGGCAGTTCTGCGCAGCGCGCACGCCGCCAGCGCGCAACTCGGCCTGGCGCTGCATGCCGTGAAGATCCCGACGGCGCATGTGCTTCGGGGCACGAAGAGCCAGATCCTCGCTGCGCAGTCGCAGTACACGGCCGAGTCGAACGCTGCAGCGGCCGCGCAGGCAGATGCGATCGACGCCTACGACCGAACGATCACACTCGTCGTCGGCCGGCTGCGCAAGCTGCAACCGCCGGCGTCCCTCGTACCCACGTATCGCGCGCAGCTACGCAGCTTGCGAGACGCCGCCGCCGCCGGAACGCGGCTCGCGAACGAGTTGCGGAAGCCCGATCGCGCACGCGTGCCTGCACTCGGCCGGCGGTTCACGATTGCGTCGCGCGAAGCAGGGACGCTCGTCGTGCAACGCCGGGCGATTGCAGCGATTCGCGCGTACAACGCGCGTGCTCGCGCCATCTCGTCGAGCTCCGCCGACGTCGAGCGTGAGCTCGCACGCCTGCAAGCGAATCTCCCATAACCACTGCTCAATTAGGTCCTCGGACCTATTGACAAGCGCGGATAACGATGTAAATGTCCGACGCATCCCGCGGGGGCGGGGTCGTAAGAGGACGAGGGGAGTGGGAGTGGGGAACGGATACGCCGCGGTTGCCGCGGCGAATCCATACGGGTTGGTGGCGCTGCGCTCGCGCGGCGTCAAGTACTACTGGGCCGGTCTCGGTCTGGTGGTGCTCGTGGCGCTGTACGCCGCGCCGATCGCGGCCGTCTTCAAGCAGGCGGCGATTCCCGCGCCGACGACGGCGCTTCCGAACCTCGCGGTTCCGAACTTCTCCATCCCACTCCTCCGTGTTCCCAAGCTGCACGCAGTCGCGCCGCTTCCTCCGCTCGCGAAGACGCGAGCGCATACGCCGGCGGCGTCGAGCTTCACGCGCACGAACAAGCCGACCGTCCGCAAGGCGGTCCGGCACAAGGTGCCCGTCGTCAGCGACACGCACACGCAGGTCGCGAGCAGCAAGACATCTTCCACAAGTCACAAGCCGACCGATCCTTTCGCGTCGGCTCCGGTCGTGAGTGACCAGGTCGGCACGCCGATCGCTCTCCCTTCGACCACGGCTGCTCCGACGACCGCCGGTACGACGCAGACGACGCCCTCGGACACGACGAACGCGGCAACGACCGCGGGCGCGACGCCGAGCAGCGACCCGAACGCTGCACAGGCGACCACACCTGCGCCGGCCGCCACACCGACGACGCCGACGACGCCGACCGACCCGACGAACGCAGGCACGACGGATCCCTATGCGGCACCGACCACGCAGTATCCCGACACGCTGGCCCCGGCCACGACGGCTTCGTCGGCAGCGACGACCGACGCCGCCGTGACGACGCCGGTTCGCGCCACGCACGCGCTGCAGCTCTTCAGCGTCAGCGACACGTCGTCAGGTTCCGCCGATCAGCCGATCACGAGCAGCGACACGCAGACGCAGGCGAGCACCCAGACGCAGACGCAGGCGGGCACCCAGACGCAGACCCAGGCGAGCAGCCAGCCCGACACGCAGAGCCTGACGGAGACACAGACGATCGGCTCGAGCGACACCGGGACCGTCGATCCGACCATCACCGAGACGCAGACGCAGACGCAAACGCAGACGGGGACGCAGACGGGCACGACGGGCGACTCCGGCACGACGACGGTCGCCGGCGCGGACACGAGCAGCAGCGCGACGACGACGACGATCTCCGGCACGACCGGCGACAACACCGGCACCGTCTCCGCTACCGGCAACGACGACTCGACGTCGGCGACGGCGAGCGGCACCAGTGGGACCGGGACGGAGACAGGCGGCACGGACGGCACGACGACGAGCACGACGTCGACCGGCACGAGCGCCGATTCCTCGTCCACGACGGCTTCGGCCGGGACGACGGCCACGCCCGATCCGGTCACGGGCACCGCGAGCGGCACGGCGCCGCCGGTCGGCAGCGCGATCATCGGCTCCGCCGGTGGCAGCGTGATCAGCGCAGACGGCCTCGCGACGATCACGTTTGCGGCCGGCGCGCTCAGCAGCGACGTCACCGTTTCGATCACACCGTCGGTTGGTCCGCTCGGTACGCAGTACGACCTGAAGGCCGTTGACGCAGCCGGTCAGCTTGTCGAGAGCTTCGCGAGTGCGCCGGTCCTGACGATCCACTACACGGGCTCCGAGCCCGGGACGATCTACTACGTCGATCCGACCAACGGCCCCGTTGCGGTCCCATCGACGATCGACACGGCCGCGCACACGATCAGCGCAGCCCTGCCGCACTTCAGCGACTACGCCGCGGGAGACGCGATCACTCTCGTCTTCACGGCGCCTACGTCGCCGGCGCTCGACACACCGCTTGCGATCACGCCGGTCGTGACCAATAACGCCGGCGGTGACACTCCGAACGGGGTTGTCGTGAGCCTCGTCAACAATTCCGGATTCGGGCAACTGAATACGACAACCTGCACCGTTGACGCGACTGGTAATTGTCCTACGGCCGCTGTGACCTTCACGAGCAGCGAGCCCGGCCACGTCGTGATCGCCGGTACAGCGGGGCAGACGGTCACCGCGACTGCCACCGACATTTTCGACATCGTCGGCACCTGGACGCTAACCGTCACGAGCTCGGCCGTCGTCACCGCCGATGCGACCAACCTGAACGTGACGATCGACGGCGGATCGGTTCAGAGCAAGCCGCTCGCGGACGTGACCGGCCTGACGCTCGATGCATCGGCGGCGACCGGCGCGACGACCTTCACGCTCTCCGGTATCCGGCCGAACTTCACCAAGGCGATCACGCTGAAGGCGGGATCGGGCGCCGACACGTTCACGCTCGGCGACGGCTTCGGTACCGTCACGATCACCGGCGGCGCGGCCGACGACTCCGTCGCGATCAAGTCCGCGGGCGCGACCCTCCACTACAACGGCTCGACCTTCACGAACGGGCTCGGTGACACGGCGACGTTCAGCGGCATGAAGCTGGCGGTCACGGGCGATTCGTCGAGCCAGACGCTCGAAGTCGGCGGCTTCTCCGGCGGCAGCACGACGCTGACGGGCGGCGGCGGCACCGATACCTACAAGCTCGACAACAACTTCGGAACGGTCTCGATCGCCGGCGCCGCCGAGGACACGGTCGATCTCACCTCGAACAGCGGCACGCTCGGCTTCGACGGGTCGGCGATCACCGACGGGACCACGATGAACGACAAGGCGACGCTCGGGGCGACGGCGCCGTCCCACATCGACGTGACCGTGCCACCGGTCGCGATCATCAAGAACGTCGTCGACGCGCTCCAGCAGTCGTTCGAGAAGCTGGACAAGGGGATCAACGGACTCAACGTCCCGATCCCGCTGCTCGACACGAGCGTCTCGCCGAACATCGGCGCGCTCACCTCGATCGACGCCTTCTTCACAGGCCTTCAGACGAAGGTCGACCCGATCGCGCAGGGGTTGACTCTCAAGAGCGCGGTGACCGCGTTGGCCGGCGCGATCAGCGGCCTCGACCCGTCGAACCCCTTCCACGCGCTGAAGCTCGACACGGCCTACGCGAGCGGCCCGGGCGGCGACCTGCTCGTCTATGTCACCGCGACGCTCGACCCGACGGCGCTGGCCCCGGTCAAGGTTCCGCTCAGCCTCGGCTCGCGCCTTTCCGGCCTCGGCATCGCGCTCGACGCCGACCCGAACACGCCCGGTGTGCAGGCGCCGACCTTCAGCATCACTCCCACCGTCGGTGCGGACCTTGCCGTCGGCGTCGACATGACGACGCTGTCCGCTGCATTCCTGAAGGACGGCGGGCACGTCGACCTCTCCGTCGACGCGACGCTCGATCCGCTGAACGTCGGGGTCTCGCTCGGGTTGCTCTCGGCGACGGTCTCGAGCACGCAGACGATCGAGCTGAAGGCCTCGTTGAAGCTGAAGCTCGAGGATCCGAATGCCGGCAGCGACGACGGTGTTTTCAGCTCCGAGGTGCCGAGCGCCCTCAAGGTCGCCGACGTCAGCGGCTCGGTGACCAATCCGATCGAGTTGACGCTCTCGATCGCGCCGAACATCACGATCGGCGATTCGACGACGCAGCTCGCGACCGGCACGCTCGACATCTGCTTCGGCCCGGACTGCACGACGACGCCGGTGCTCCTGTTCGGCAGCGACGGCGTCACGCCGCCCGAGGTGAACGTGAAGGTGTCGGGCGACAGCGGCGCCGGCGATCTGCTCGACAGCATCCCGGGACAGATCGAGTCGAGCTTCTCCAACGCAGGTCCGAACGAGATCGTCTCGATGTTGACCCAGGTCGCGAGCTTCTTCACGAGCCTGGCCGGCCAGAGCTTCCTCGCGCAGCAGATTCCGTTCACCAGCATCACGCTCGGCCAGGCGCTCGACTACGCGAAGGCGTTCGAGCACACCTACATCGACCCGTTGTTCAAGAGCGGCGACGCGACGAAGCCCGACGCGGACGGCGACGGAACCATCACCGCCGCCGATTTCAACTTCTCGAGCATTCAAGACCTGCTCGACCGCTTGTCGGCTGCGCTCGGGCTCGGGGCCCATGCGCTGACCGCGAAGTACTTCCCGGCCGACAGCCAGGGCCCGGCGAAGATCACGTTCCCGTTCTCGTTCGACAAGACGCTCGGTATCGGCACCGACGCCGACATCGCGCCGACCGGCGGCGTCACGATCACGAGCGCGGCGCTCGGCGGCGGCGGCATCTTCACGCTCGCGGAGATCCATCCGCAGAACGTCGCCGCGGCGGCCGATTCCTCTGCCGGCTCGCTTGCCGCGGGCACGTACTTCTACGTCGTCTCGGCCGTCACCTCCACCGGTGAGAGCAAGGTCTCGAGCGAGGTCAGCGCGACGACAGACACGACGAACAAGGAGATCGTGCTCACGTGGGATCCGGTCCCCGGGGCGAAGAGCTACCGGATCTATCGCGGCACGACCGCCGGCCAGGAGAGCGGGTACCTCACGTCCAACACGGCGACCTTCAAGGACGACGGCTCGGCAATGCCGACGGCCGGCGCGCCGGTGCCGACCGCGGGTGTCTACACGATCTCCTATGCGGGCTCGCTCGCAGGGATCACCGCGACGACGGACGCCGCCGACCTGCACACGAAGCTGAGCTTCCCGACCGGCACCGTCGACTCCTCGGCGGCGTGCACGAGCGGCGACGCGAGCTGCAAGGGCGGGCCCTTCACGTTGACGCTGGCTGACGGTTCGACGACCTCGATCACCCTCGACCAGGTCGTCTCGGGAGCGCTCGCGTTCAACGCCGACCTGGCGGATGTGAAGAAGAGCCTCGCCCTGCCGGCCGGGTGGGTCATCACGTGCGCGAGCGGCGCCGCGAGCTGCAAGGGCGGCCCGTTCGTCGTGACGAAGAAAGACGGTTCCGATTTGCTCGTGACGCCGAACGAGGTCGAGCAGGTCGTGCTCGGTGCGAACGGCGGAACCTTCTCGCTCGGGAACGCCACAACGACCGTCGCTTTGATTCCGTCAGGCGTCGACCTCGCGGCCTTCCAGAACGACGTGAAGACGGTGCTCGGCAACGGCGTCGCCGAGGTCGTCTGCGCGACAGGCGCAAGCGCGTGCAACGGCGGCCCGTTCACGATCGTCTTCGACGGCGCGACCGTCGGCGGCACCGCGCCGGCCCACCTGCTCGCCATCGACAGCTCGAAGCTGACGAATACGAACAACCTCCTCCAGGTGTTGACGGTGCCCGCGAACACGGGCGACTTCTGGCTCGCGTACCCCGACAACTCCGGCGCGCTTCAGCTCACCGACGCGTTGAGCGCCGACATGAGTGGGCCCGATCTGAAGGACGCGCTGACGGCGCTCTCGAGCCTGTCCGGCCATGTCGCGACGGTGACGCGGATCGCCGGCGATTCGGTCGCCTACCTGATCAGTCTCACCGGCCTCTCGCCGGCGAAGACGCTCGCCGTCGCCGGCGGGTTCTCGCTCGCGCTCGACGAGAACCTCGGCGGACTGGCCGGCGTCAAGACGACCGGCGACGTGATTCCGCTCGCACGGCTCGTCGCCTCGGCCACCTTCGGGATCGACCTCAACCCGTCGACGACGCTCTCGGCCGGCCCGACGCAGTTCAGCTCCGGCCCGCGCGTCGACGCGACGACGACCCACGACGGCGGCAAGGCGATCTCCCTCGACGTCATCCGGCCCGGCGTCCAGGGCCTGGCGGGGACCGTGATGATCCTCACCGTCAACGCCGGCGACGGAACGTTCACGATCGGCAGCCATACCCTCGTGGCACACGACATCGGCGCGGCCGACCTGAAGACTCTTCTCGGCGCGGAGAGCGTGTCCGCGAACGCGCAGCAGGCCGGGACAATCTACACGATCACATTCGCGAAGGACGACGCCCCGCACGCTGCGCTCACCGTCGACGGCAGCGCGCTGACGCCGCGCGACGAGGTGCAGGAGATCGACGTCGCCAACAGCGATACCGGCACGTTCACCCTGACCTACGGCGGCGCGACGACCGACCCGCTCGCCTGGAACGCGTCGGCCACCGACGTCGCCGCGAAGCTGAACGCCCTCTCGTCCCTGAGCAGCGCGGGCTCGGTCTCCGTGACCGGAACGGCAGCCACGGCGACGACCAACGGCGCCTACACGATCACGTTCGGCGGCGGTCTCGCCGGCACGAACGTCGCCCAGATCGTTGCGGACGCGAGCAAGCTGAAGGGTGCGCTCGACGACGGAAACGTCTCGGGCGCGACCTTCTCGGTCTCGGTGACCGACGATGCGGCGGCAACCGTCGAGATCTCGCAGGACGGCGCCGCGTCGGCGACGCTCACGACCACGGCCGACGGCGGCGGCAGCCTCGCCGTGGACACGAAGACCGAAGGCGCCGGTCAAGAGGTGCAGGAGATCACCGTCGGCAGCAGCGGTCAGTTCTCCCTTTCCTACAACAGCTCCCAGCCCGTGACGCTGACCGCGGGCGCGACACCCGCGCAGGTGGCGACGGCACTCGGCCTGACGGGGAACGTCGAAGTGATCGCGCGCAAGAGCGGCTCCGGCGGGACGATCTACCGCGTGATCTTCCTGGGGTCGCTCGGCGCCAACGACCTGCCGCAGATCGTTGCCGCCGGCGTCGGCTCCGGCAGCGCCGCCGCAACCGTGAGCGTCTCGACGGTCGCGGAGGGCGGCGCGACTGCAGCGAATGAGGTGCAGACGCTGACGATCCGCGGCAAGGGCGGCACCTTCAAGCTCGGCTTCGGCGACGCGACGACGTCCGATCTCCAGTACACGCCCAGTGACATCACGACGCTCGCGTCGAGCGTCCAGAGCGCGCTCGCCGGCATCGGCTACATCGGGACCGCCACCGGGAACATCTCCGTGACTGCGAAGGACGGCACCGGCGGCACGACGCTGACGATCACATTCGGCGGCACGCTCGCCGGCGTCAACCTGCCGCAACTCGTCCCGCTCGTCCCGCTCGCGACGACCACGACGCCGGGCGACGCGTCGCACGACGAGGTGCAGGCGATCACGATCCCGTCCGCCGAGTCGCAGATCACGTTCTCGTTCACCAACGCCGGCAAGACCGCAAGCACCGGCGCGCTCGCGTGGAACGCCGATGCGACCGCGATTCAGTCCGCGCTCGAGAAGCTGAGCACGATCGGCGCCGGGAACGTCGTCGTCGGTGGCTCGAACGGCAGCTACACCTTCACGTTCCAGGGCGCGCTCGCAGACAAGGACGTCGCGGCGCTCGTCGTCTCGACGATCGTGCCGCGGGACGAGGAGCAGCAGCTCACGCTGATCGGAGCGGCCGGCGGCAGCTTCACGCTCGCGCTCGACGCCAACGGCGACGGCGACACGAGCGATACCGGCGAAACCGTCACGATCAACTGGAGCTCGACGGCGCTCAGCGACGCGATCCAGACCGGCCTCCGGACGCTGTCGGCGATCGGGGCCGGGAACGTCACGGTCACGTCGGTCGCCCAGACGGACACGACGAAGCAGGTGTTCACGATCGACTTCACGGGTGGGCTCGCCGGGCTGAACGTCAAGCCCGTCGCCGTCTCCGACGTCTCGAAGCTGACCGCGCAGGACGAGATCCAGAAGATCGCGCTCTTGAATGCGACTGCCGGCAGCTTCACGCTGACGCTCGGCGGCCAGACGGTGACGATCGACTACGGCGCCGCCGGTACTGATATTGCGAGCGCCCTCTGGAGCTCGGCGAAGGTCAAGCCCGTCCTGACAGCCGCCGGAATCAGCGGCGTCAGCGGCAGCGGCACGGGGACGCCCGCGGACCCGTACCTGCTCACCTTCGCCGGCGGCAAGCACATCGATGTTCTCGTTGCCGACGCGGGACTGCTCGAAAGCACGACCGCTCTCGGCGTCTTGACGGTGACGAGCTTCTCGACGAGCGGGAACACGAACGCCGCGGCGTTGGTTGCAGCCCTGCAGGCACAGCTCGACCAGAAGGCGATCGACGGCGGTCTCACGGCGGGGTTCCTCAACGGCGTCGTCTCCGCGACCGGGCTCAACACCCCGACGGCGCTCCAGCAGGTCTACGGCGGCAACACCGCGCCGAGCGACCAGGCGTACACGATCTACGTGAAGCTCTCGATCGGCGGAGGCGCGACGGAAACCGCGACGTTCACGGTCGATGCGACCAGCGGCAACTTCGCGCTGATGCTCACCTCCGGCAGCGGGAACAGCAAGAAGAGCGCGACCACGCCGCTCCTGGCCGTCGGCTCGGGTGCGGACGCGGTGCAGTCGGCGCTGCAGACGCTCTTCGGGCCGCTCGGTGAGACGTCTGCGACCGCGACCGTCACCTTGAGCGGCAAGACCTACACCGTGAAGTTCGCCGGCGGCCCGCTCGCCAGCGACCTCGCGGGGCAGATCATCCTCACCGGCACCGCACCGACGGCCGGGGACGACGCAACGGCTTTTGCGAAGGATCTGCAGGCGTCGCTCCAGGCGACGCTCGCCGCCGCCGGCATCGCGCACAAGCCGACGGTGACGGCGGACGCGACGACGAAGAAGCTCACGATCAAGACCGGCGACGATTCCACGTCCACCTGGACCTTCGGGCTCGTGTTCCCGTCGCTCGTGGTCGCGACCGCAGGCGGCGGGCGCATCTCCCTCACGGCGCCGCAGGTCCAATACACGTTCGACAAGAACCAGGCGCCGATCACGATCCAACGGCGCGTCGACATCGCCGTCGACTACGACAACCCCGCGTTCCAGGAGCTCGGCATCTCCTCGTCGCCGACGAAGCTCACGTACGCGGCTGGGAGCCTCACCGGCATCGACCTGAACCTGTTCGTGAACGAGGTGGAGATTCCGGTCTCGATCAGCGACCTCTCGGCCGTGACGTCGATCGACGGGCTGATCGACGCGATCCAGTCCGCGATCGACGGCGCGATCCAGGCTGCGTTCGACGGCGGCGCGCTCGATTCCAAGGGCGGCACGCTCACCGTCGACAACTACTACATCAAGGTCTGCCGGCCGAACCCGAACCCGCAGGCGACCGACAAGTGCGACGACGTCGGGAACCGGATCGAGCTGGACGTCATGGACAAGGATTCGTCGCACAAGAGCGCAATCAGCTCGTTCTCCGTCGACGTCGCGCCGACGCTCGCCGACGGGACGCCGAACGGTGCCGTCACCGAGCTCGGCTTCAAGGCTCTGGGCGGCTCGACCCAACGCGGCCGCGCCGGCACCTTCTTCCTCGACAACGTCACGCTCACCGCCGAGGTCGAGGTCGCGATCCAGAACGTCAGCCTGACGGCCAACCTCGGCTTCCTCGCCATCCGGGCGACCGCGGTCGGAACCCAGCCGAACGGCCTGCTCGCCGACCTCACGGCCACGCTCGCGCTCAAGAACCCGCTCGCGCTCTCGAGCGATACCACCGACGCGAACCGGCTCGACATCGGCGTCCTGATCGCGGCGATCGGAAACGGCACGATCCTGTACGACGCCGCAAAGGCCGGCATCGGCGGCAGCGCCTCCGCGCCGCCCACCGGGTTCTTCGTGGGCACGCTCAGCGGTGGCTTCGGCCTCGTGCTCACGCTCGCTCCGGCCGGCGTTCTCGAGGGTCTGACCGACGCGCTCGACCCCGGCAAGCCGTTCGACGCCACCCTGACCCTCTCGGCCGCCTCGAGCGACTGGTTCACCCAGCTTCCGACGCCGCAAGTGCACTTCGAAGGGCCGGACTTCGACGCACTGCTCTCGAAGTTCCAGAACCTCGACTTCGACACGATCGTCACGGCGCTCAACCTGATCGTCAACCTCGTCAAGCAGCTCAACCAGCCGGACACGGCGGTCGGGGAAGTGCTGAGCGCGAAGCTGCCGCTGATCAACCAGAGCCTCTCCGACATCCTCGGGCTCGCGGCCAGCGTTGCGGACAAGATCCAGGCGGCGATCAAGAACCCGGCCGGCGCGGCTCAGGAGCTGAACTACATCCTGGCCAACGCCCTCGGGCTGCCGGTGCCGGTCGCCACCGTGACCGAGCAGACGCAGGGCAACGGCGGGGCCCAGGAAGTGCAGAAGCTGCACATCGAGGCGGACGGCGGCACCTTCACGCTCACCTTCACGCCGAACGGCGGGCAGGACGAGACGACCGCGCCGATCAAGTGGTCGGACAGCCTCACGGCCGCGGACGTCGCTGCGTCACTGAACAAGCTGAAGGGCGTGCACGTCTCGGTCTCCGGCGGCCCGGGCAGCGATTTTGTGATCACGTGGGACAAGGTCGGTCAGCAGCCGCTGCTCAGCGCGTCGGTGACCTCGCTGGCTCGCGGGCCACCGATCGTCACCTGGGATTCGACGAAGCACGAGCTCGACTTCACGTTCGACATTCAGACGAACGTGCAGATCTCCCGGCCGTTCGACCTCGACCTCACGTCGATCACGAGCCAGCTGCCGGGCTTCCTGGCCAACATCGCGAACGCGCTGATCAGCGCGAGCGCGAGCGGCAACCTCACCGTCAACGCGGGCGCCGACCTCCACATCGCGTTCGGAATCGACCTCTCGAGCGCCCTCACGGTCGACACCGTGACGAAGGGCACCGACGCGAAGGACACGGACGCGGTCGAGACCGTCGACGTCAACGCGACCGGCGGCACCTTCACGCTCAGCTACGAGGAGCCGGTCGTGCCGCAGAACGTGAAGGCGACCACCGGCACCGGCGGCGACCTCGACGCGAGCAGCACGTACTACTACGAGGTGACGACGATCTCCGCGGGTGGCGAGAGCGCGCCGTCGACCGAGGTCAATGCAGTCACGACCTCGACCGACAAGACGATCTCGCTCACCTGGGACCGCGTCGCCGGCGCCGTCGGCTACCGGGTCTACCGCGGCACCGCAACGGGCGGCGAGAACGGCTGGTTCAGCGTCGACCAGCCCGACAGCGGAGCGAGCGTCACCTTCACGGACGACGGCTCCGCGGCAGCCACGGCGAGCGCGAAGCCGTCCTCGACGAAGAAGACGGTCACCGAGACGACCGATCCCCTGGCCTGGAACGCGCCTGCCGACAGCGGTGACGGGAATGTCAAGGATGCGCTCGAGAGCCTCGACGGCCTCGCGGGCAAGATCCTGTCGGTCACGTTCGACGGCGGCACGTACACGATCACCTTCGACAAGTCGCTCGGGAACGTCACCCTCAAGGCCGACGGGGCGAAGCTGACCGGAACGAAGCGCAGCTTCTTCCTCAAGACCGGCACCGGCGACGACGCGACGCACCTCGACCTGACGGCGAGCGCCTCCGGCTCGAACCTCGACTTCCATGCGAGCGTCGGCCCGTTCGGCCTCTTCGTGAACGACGGCTCAGCGAGCCTCGGCGGCACGATCAGGCTCCATCTCGACGACGGTCCGCACACCGGCAACGACGCCGACCGGCTGATCCTCGTCGGCTTCGGCGACGGCGCCCTCGACAGCGACCTCGGCTCGATCGGGCAGTTCCTCGGCGTCGGCAGCGACACCGGCGTGCTCGACAAGCTCGTCTGCGTCAATCCGCAGACCGATGCAAGCGGGACCGTCTGCGAGAACTCGAGCTTCGCGATCGCCACTGCGACGCTGCCGCTCTCGGTCGGCACGAGCAGCTTCCAGATTCCGATCAACGACCCGATCCTCGAGAACCCGCAGGCGTACAGCAACAAGCTGATCGCGAGCATCGTCTTCAACCTCGACGCCATCGCCGGGACCGGCAGCATCTTCACGTTCAGCTTCGGCGACGGGAACCCGGCGAATGCGAGCGAGCTGCCCTGGGCCGGGTTCAACCCGCAGCCGCCGAGCCTGTTCGCTCTGCTCTCCGACCCGTCCGTGGTCGTCGACGGCCTCGACTCGGTGCTGCAGACGATCGAGAACACCCTCGAAGGGCAGATCTTCGGCGTCAAGCTGCCGCTGCTCGGTGACCTCCTGGCCAATAACCCGGTCAGCGCCGCCATCGGCGACATCCGCACCGAGCTGCTGCAGCCGCTCGCGACCCTGCTCCGGGAAAACAACGTCGACCTCGGCTCGCTCGTCTCGCTGATCCAGAACGAGCTCTACAAGGTGCTCGGGCCGCAGGGGATCGACCTGCTCGAGCCCTTCAGTGGTTCCGGCTCCGTCTCTCCGGACGACGTCCACGTGATGCTGATGAACAACAACCGCTCGCAGCATTGCGATTTCGGCGCCTCGACCTGCAGCGTCGTCAACATCTTCAACGCGCAGGAGATCGAGCTCGACATGCGGCTCGGGAAGACGTTCACGTACACCGCGCCTGCGATCGACCTCGACCTCGGTATCCCCGCGCTCGGTCTCGACGCGAGCTTCACGCCGCAGGTGACCCTGTCGTTCGGCTTGAACTTCGGTTTCGGCGTCGACACGAACACGGGCTTCTACTTCGTCACCGACGGCGGCACGCCCGGCTCGAGCGACGACGCGAAGAAGGACGACACCGAGCTGAGCGTCGGGGCCCTGGTCACGCTCTCGAGCGTCGACTGCCCGAGCGGAACGGTGAACCGAGCCCAGGCGGACGGGCGGCTCCTCGTTCTCGCACTGCACATCACGGACGGCACCGACCTGAACGGCGACGGCTCCGTCAACGTCGCCTGCTCGAACGGCGGCGCCGACACGAATGTCGACCCGCAGACGATGGAGATCAGCTCCGTGTACTTCCACGGCAACGTCGACATCGTGACCCCGGGCACCGCGCACCCCGGCGAGCTGACGCTCGATCAGCTCTTCGGCAGCGGTCTGTCGGAGATCGTGAAGCCCTCGATCACGGGCGGCGCGATGCTCCGCGCGGACGCGGTCGTCGACTTCAGCACCCTCGGTCCCGACTACGCGAACATCCTGCCGGCGATCTCGACGCGCATCCTCGTCGACTTCGGCCTCTCGTGGGATACCGAGAACGGATTCCAAATCTCGGCGCCCCAGGTCGTGTTCGGCGACATCACGCTCGACCTCGGCTCGTTCATCTCGAACTTCGCGGGACCGATCCTCAACCAGATCAAGCAGATCCTCGACCCGCTCGCCTGGCTGATCGGGCCCGACGGCTTCCTCAACAAGCGGATCCCGCTGCTTTCGGACCTCGCGGGTCACACGATCACGGGCGCCGACCTCGTCACTTTCTTCGATCCCACCGACGGGCCGAAGGTCAAGGCGTTCCTCGACTTCGTGCTGCAGCTCTACAACCTGATCGACCTCGTCCAGCAGACCGCCGGCGAGGGCGACGCGAAGCTGGACTTCGGCGACATCCTGCTTGCGCAGGGCAGCGGCCCGGCGATCCCGGACGTGGGTGACTGGTCCTTCTTCGACCGGCCGCTCGACGTCGGCCTCGGGTCAGGCATCGACATCACCCGGATGTCGAGCCTCGGCACGCTGCACATCACCGACCAAAACGTCGCGAACCCGCTTCCGAACGGCGCCTTCGGGCCGAACACGAACAAGTTCACGGCTGGAATCACAGGCTCGGCCGCCTTCGAGTTCCCGTTCATCCAGAAGCCGTCGTCGCTGATTCAGCTCCTGTTCGGCAAGCCGGTGACCTTGGTCGAGATCACGCTGCCCGAGCTCGGCTTCAACTTCACCTACCGGCAGGAGTTCCCGATCATCGGGCCGCTCGTGGGCACCTTCGAGGGCGGGATCAGCGCCAAGCTGGATCTGCGGCTGGGCTACGACACGACCGGTCTATCCGAGTTCCTCGCGAACAAGAACCCGAGCTCGCTGCTCGACGGCTTCTTCTTCGACACGAAGGACGCCCAGGGCCATCCGTTGCCCGTGGCGCAGCTCACCGCGCAGATCGCGGTCGGTGCGGCGCTCGACCTTGGACTGATCGAGGCCGGCGTCGAGGGCGGAATCCGGGCGAAGATCAATTTCAACTGGGACGATCTCGACGGCGACACCAAGGTTCGCCTCGACGAGCTGAAGTCGAACATCCTCGCCAACGGCGGCGATCCGCTCGCCGTGTTCGACATCTCCGGCGAGCTCGATCTGTTCCTGGACGCCTACGTGAAGATCAACCTCGTCCTCACGTCGATCACGCTGACCTACGAGTTCCCGACGATCACGCTGTTCAAGTTCTCCGTGGACTTCACGCGGCCGTCGTTCCTCGGCAATGTCAACAGCGGCACGCTGACGCTCGCGATCGGGCCCAGCTCGAAGAACAGGCTGCAGGGCAACATCAACGACATCGCCGAGACGATCCATGTCAAGGGCAGCGGCGGCGGCGACGTCTTCGTCTGGTCGGATCAGTTCGGCCGCGGCGAGGACAACGCGCAGGAGTTCACGGGCGTCAAGGCAATCGTCGCGGACGGCGGCGCAGGCGACGACATCATCGACCTGAGCCAGCTCAACGACAGCAGCATCACGGTGATCATCCACGGCGGCGACGGCAACGACACGATCACGGGCCCCGCCAATTCGGCCTGCACGCAGAACTGCGACGGTCCGGCCTCCGGCAAGGTGTACGCACAGCTCTACGGCGACGGCGGTAACGACACGCTGACGGGATCGAGCGGCAACCGCGACCTTCTCCAGGGCGGCGACGGCGACGACACGCTCACGGGCGGCAGCGGGCCGACCGCGTTGCAGGGCGGCGCCGGCAAGGACACGCTCAACCAGGGCTCGGCGGGCGGCCAGACGCTCGACGGCGGCAGCGGGAACGACACGCTCAACGGGAGCAGCGCCGGCAGCGCCGACTTCATCGGCCTGAACTCGGCGAGCGTCGTCACGATCTCGGGTAGCGGCCTGGGCGGGACGCTCGACCTGAGCGGGCGGCGTGAGCAGCTCACCTTCTGGTTGACGGCCGGGGAGATCGTGGTGGGTTGGGGCCAGCAGAGGGACACGAACACACCGACTGGAATCAGCGACATCAAGGGCGTCGCCGTCCAGGGCTACGACCACATGATCATCGTCACCAACCCGTCCCTGATCGGGAAGATCCTCGGCGGCGACGGAGCCGACACGTTCAACGTCTTCGCGACGACCGTCCACACCCTCCTCGACGGGCAGGGCGGCAACGACACCTACGACTTCTTCGGGTTCGGCAGCGGCTCGGCCTCGATCGACGTGCAGGTCAGCGACAGCGGCAATCCGTGGGACTCCGGCGACCAGATCGTCATCGACGGTGCCGACGACAGCTCGACGGCGAACGACACGATCGATGTCAAGGCGAAGGACGACACGCACGGCGAGATCACGGGCACCGGCAGCCAGACGGTCGACTACGTGGCACCCGGGATCGACAAGAACGTCGTCTCGCTGCTCGTCAACGGCAACGACGGCGCCGACACGATCCAGATCGAGAGCACGAACGCGACCGTTCCGGTGAAGGTCGACGGCGGTCTCGGCAACGACATCATCACGATCGGCAACGGGCTGCTCGGTGGGATCGAGGGCTTCTCGCGGCCCGGCATGAACAGCCCGTTCGGCGTCGGCCCGGTCGTCGTCATCGGCGGCGGCGGCGTCGACACCCTCATCGCCGACGACAGCACCGACCCGATGGGGGAGAAGGGGCAGCTCGAGTCGTGGGTCGAGGCGCGGCAGACGGCGCCCGACGGCACCGAGGTCGGCGCGATCGGCGGCCTCGGGATGGCGCTCTACTCGAAGACGCTCGACGCCGCCGACAAGGCGGACGGGCGGATCGAGTTCGAGGACGTCGAGGCGGTCACCGTCAAGCTCGGCTCGGGCATCGACCAGTTCACGGTGGGCGGCGACACCCTGCGCCTCGAGCTGCCTCTGGCACGGCAGGCGCAGGTCTTCAGCTTCGACCAGACGCCGGCCGTGCTGACGACGATCTTCGGGAACGACGGCGCCGACGTCTTCCCGGTCGTCTCGACGGCCCAGGTCGACCGCGCGGCGTTCGACGCCTCCGATGGCCTGATCTCGGTCGGGACGATCCACAACGGCGTCCAGGGATCGGTGAGCGAGGTCCAGCACATCGACATCCGCGACGGCGAGGTCGACACCGAGAACTCGTTCACGCTGACGTACATCGACTTGGCGGGGGCGACTCACACCACGAGCGTGCTGCCCTTCATGACGTCGGCCGCGACGCTGCAGCAGGCGCTGCGCGACGCGACCGGCATCACCGGCCTTGCGGTCACCGGCGGCAGCGGCGTCTTCACCGTGACGTTCCCGAACTCGCTCGGCGACGTCACGACGCTCGTCGCGACGCATGTCGACAAGCTCGTCTCGAGCCCGCTGACGGCCACGCAGGACGGCTGCGACGGCTCCTCCACCTGTGGCGGCGTCGTGCGGGACGAGATCCAGCATCTCTCGATCGACTCGACGACGACGAACGGCAACGGCTTCTTCACCGTCAAGCTCGGCTTCCAGGAGACGGTCGCCCTGCCGCTCGACGTCTGCGCCACCGGGGCCGGCTGCCTCGACCAGGCGATCGAGAACGCGTTCACGGACATCGACGCGCTCCACACGCTGCTCAGCGTCACCGCGGTCGCGGGCGGCTTCGACGTCGAGTTCAAGAGCCAGGCCGGCAACATCGGCCGGCTGATCCCCGAGCTGATCCCGCTGTACGTCGACGGCGGCGCCGGCGGCGACCAGCTGAACGTCCAGTCGGTCTACGAGGACATGTACTTCAACGGCGGCAGCGGCAGTGACAGCTCGAACGTCAACGTCAACGCGACGACCCTCGCCGGCTTCCACCCGGGCGACGTCGTCGGCCACCTGAACATCGCCGACACGACGCCGGGTGATCCGTCGTCGCAGCGGGTCTCGTTCGACGACGTCACCGGCGGCACCTTCGAGCTCGGGATCGGAGGCAACTACACGCTGCCGATCGCGTGGGACGCGCCCGCCGTCGGCGATTGCATCACGACCTCGGACCAGGTGCAGCACTGCAGCGTCCAGGCCGCCCTCGAGGCGCTCTTCCCGGGCCACACGAAGCCCTTCGGCGTGGTGTCGAACAACGACGGCTCGTACACGATCACCTTCATCGGCGACGTCGCCGCGGCGCCGTTGACCGGAAACCTCGTCGTCACGACGCATGCGCCGGGCGACGGTGGGCCCAACGAGACGCAGCAGATCGACATCAACAAGCACAACGCGCAGGACACGTCGTTCGACACCTTCAGCCTCGACTACACATTCCCGCTCGTCCCGCTCGGGCTCGCGCTCGACCCGAACGCCGTCGGCACGCTGCCGGCTGGCACGTACTCCTACGTCGTCACGGCGCTGACGCCGGCCGGCGAGTCGCTGCCGACGCCGGTGCAGACGACGGCGATCGGGCCGGGTGGCGCGATCAACCTGACGTGGGGCGACGTGCCGAATGCCACGGGCTACCGCGTCTATCGCACCGCCTTCACGCCGACCGGCAACTCGACGGTCGTCCCGCTCGGCTACTTCGAGGTGCCGACGGCGAGCTTCTTCGACGACGCCTTGAGCGCGACGCCGAACGACGGCGTGCCGCCGACGGCGACCACCGCGACGGGGATCGAGACGACGATCCCGATCGCGGTGGGCGCCGCCGCGAGCGTCGTCGAGGCAGCGCTCGTCGCGCTGCCCGCCATCGGCAAGGACTCGCTCGGCCGCGACAACGTGTCCGTCACGAGCACTGCGAGCGGATACGTCATCGAGTTCGTGAACGACCTTGCCGGAAAGACCATCGCGCCGATCGTCGGCAACGTCTCGTCCCTCCGCTCGAACGGCCTGCACGCCATCGCAACGCTCGACGGCGGAGCGGATCCGGATACGTATGACGTGAACACCGTGGGCGGTGTCACCAACTCGCTCGTCAACGTCTTCGACAGCGGCGGCGGTGCGGGCGACGCGCTGACCGTGAGCGGCACCGACTTCGCCGACGTCTTCCTGCTGCGCTCTGCGACCTCCGACAACGGGCTCGCCTTCATCGCGCTGATCAACGGCCCGACGCCGCTCACGCCGAGCGCCGGTGATCCGGTCGAGCGCATCAACTACAACAGCGCGCTCGAGGCGATCACCGTCAACGGCGGCAACGGCGACGACCAGTTCTACATGGACGACACGCGCGCCTCGATCACGCTGAACGGCGACGAGGGGAACGACTTCTTCCAGGTCGGTCAGCTGTACAAGTCGCGGCGCACGCCGGACCTGGCAGGCGTCGCGCCGGAGGATGTCTTCGCGACGATCGAGACCACACAGGGCTGGCTCAGCAACGGCATCTCGAAGCCGATGACGATCAACGGCGGCATCGGCGACGACAACTTCATCGTCTTCCACAACAAGGACACGCTCGACCTGAACGGCGATGCCGGAAACGACACGTTCCTCGTGCAGGCGTTCGCGCTGGCGGGCTCGCAGGAAGACCACCGCGCCCTGACCGACCTCAGCGGTGGCGCCGGCGCCGACCACATCCAGTACGCGGTCAATGCACCGGTCAACATCGACGGCGGCGACGGCTTCGACACCGTCATCGTGATCGGCACGGAGTTCAACGACGACTTCGTCATCACGCCGACCGGGGTCTTCGGCGCGGGCCTGAATGTGAACTTCGTCGACATCGAGAAGCTCGTTGTCGACGGCGGCGCCGGCGACGATCGCTTCTTCGTGCTCGGCACCGGTCCGAACTTCACGACCGAGATCGACGGCGGGCTCGGCTCAGACCTCGTCAGCGTCCTGGGCCAGACGCCGGTCAACGGCGTGATCAGCAACACGCTGCTCGGCCACAGCGGCATCATCACCAACAGCGTCGAGAGCACCGATTCGAGCTACGACGGGCTATCGGCGGTCGGGATCTCGGCGAACGTGGCCGACAACGATACGCCTGGCGTCGTCGTCATTCAGACCGACGGCAGCTCGCAGGTCATCCAGTCCAGCAACTGCGACTCGTCGGACGTCTGCACCTACAGCCTCGACGATCACACCGAGGACTCGTTCTCGGTGGTGCTGACGCGGCCGACCGACCCGGCATCGTCGGTCGTCGTCGACATCAACCCGCCGGTGGGCCTCGCGATCCTCGACTCCACGGGCAAGCCGATGCGGACGATCCAGAACGAGACGCAGGTCGTGGCGCTGACGAACGTCAGTGCGGGCACGTTCACGATCACGTACACGCCGTGGAACGACGCCAATCACAACGGCATCGTCGACACCGGCGAGCTCGGCACGCCGGTGATGACCGACCCGATCGACTGGAACGCGCCGGCCACGGGCCCGGGCAGCGTCCAGGCGGCGCTCGAGGCGAAGCTCGGAACGGGCAACGTCGCCGTCTCCCGCACGGGCACGACGTACGCGATCACCTTCCAGGGCACGCTCACGCAGACGAACATCGCGCCGCTGACCGCGCAGCTCGACGGCACGGCGACGGCCACGGGCGGGACGATCAGCGTCCAGACGTCGGTGAACGGCGGCTTCTCGAAGCCGACCGGGATCGCGCTCACCTTCGACTCCACGCACCCGTGGTACGTCCCGCAGACGGTGAGCTTCGTCGTCGACGATCGCGCAGAGAAGATCGGCTCGAACCTCGACTTCCAGAACGCGATCGACACGACCGTCGCGGACGCGACGCTGACCGGCACCGTCTCCCACGCTACGAGCGTCGACATGGATCCGACGACAGTCGGCGACGAGTACGCGACGATCACCGCTGCGCCGGGCACGTTCGCGAGCGACCTGCCGAGCGCGGACCTGCAGGAAGGCCTCCGCGGCGAGCACCTCAGCATCACCGGCGGACAGGCGGAGGCCGAAGGGCAGGTCGAGATGATCCTCGGCAGCTACCTGACTCATGTCGACCTCAGCCACGCGGGCACGACCTTCACGCTCGCGTTCGGCACCGACGCACCGGTGACCCTGAACGTCTCCGACAGCGCGACGACGATCGAGGAAGCCATCGGCGCGATGAACGGCATCGGCGGCGCGAAGAACGTCCATGTGACACCGACGTCGAACGGCTTCGACATCGAGCTCCTCGGAACGCTCTACCTCTCGTACTCGCAGTCGTTCACGCTCGACGACGGCTCGTCGCTCGACAAGGCGACGATCGACGATGCGACGCTGAAGCTCGCCAACGCGTGGGCCGTCGAGCCGCAGTCGACCGCTGTCTTCGAGATCGGCCGCTTCGGCGACGTGCACGTGCCGGACGTCAAGGTTCGCGTCTACTCGGAGCGGACGCCGTCGATCGTCGTCTATGAGCCCGGCGGCAGCACGTCGGTCACGGAGGCGGGCCAGAGCCCGACCGCGTCGAATGACGCCCAGATCCGCGTGCGGCTCTCGGCCGACCCGGGCGAGGGCAATACGGTCACGGTCTCGCTCGGCGACAACGGCGCCGGCCTTATCAGCTACAGCCTCACGGCCGGTGGCCCGGCCATCACCGGCCCGCTGACGTTCACCGGCGGCGCGAGCGGCACCTGGCAGACGTTCCAGGACCTCTGGGTCAATGCGACCGACGACGGAGTCGTCCGCGGCTTCCACCGTGCGGACCTGCTCGCGACCGCAGACGGCTTCAAGTCCTATCTCTCGACCGTCACGATCGGCGACGACCACGCCGCCGGAGTCACGGTCACGGAGAGCGACGGCTCGACGAACGTCGTCGAATACCAGAGCGGCGACTTCGCCAACGGCAACGCGACCCTGCAGGCGGCAATCGAGGGCAGCCTGCCGATCGAGGACACCTACACGGTCAAGCTGACGATGGCGCCGGGAGCCGGCACGGTCGTGACGGTCACCTCGCAGGCGCAGCCGACCCGCACCTCGGAGACCGGCGGCATCGTCTCCTTCTCGCAGCAGCTCGACGTCTCGCTCGACGGCGTCCACTGGTTCGACCATGTCAACCTCTCCTTCAACGCTGACGGCAACGGGGCGGGGATCACGGGGAACGGCCAAGACGCGTTGAGCAAGTGGGATACGGCGGTCCTCGTCCATGTTCGCGCGCATTCGAACGACCGCGTCGACGGCGGCGACACGAAGGTGTTCGCGCCCGTGCTGAACCAGTTGAACGCCGTCCAGGGGCCGCTCTTCGTCAACGGCGGCGAGGGCGCAGACCGCACGGGCCTGCTCGAGCGCGAGCCCGTGATGCTCCCCGGCGAGACGAACCTGACGCCGTCCATGGGCAACGTCGTCAGCTCGACCCCGGGGGCGATCGACGGCTCGATCGCCGCCACCGTCACGATCGACCACACGACGCTGCCGGTCCTGCCGTACATCAGCGTCGACGCCGAGACCGGGACGACGAACCCGACCTTCGACGTGAAGATCAGCGCCACGAGCGGCACGTTCACGCTGAGCTACGACGGGCATCCGACGGGCGCCATCGCCTTCGGCGCGCCGGCCGTGACCGTCGAGAACGCACTGCGGTCGCTCGTCCAGGCCGAGCAGCCCACCTGGGACGTCACCGTGGCGACGAACGGCGCCGTGTACCAGGTGACGTTCCTCAACACCGACGGCGTGACGCCCGCGGCGCTGGGCGGCGACGCGAGCGGCCTCGGTCCGCGCACGATGCATCCGGAGGATCTCGTCAACGAGACGATCCTGATCACTCAGGGCCCGGCGAAGAACAAGTCGCGGATCATCACCGGCGCCGTCGCGGACGCGCAGGGCAACTGGGTCCTGACCCTCGACAAGCCGTGGTTCAGCCCCTTCACCGGCGACGCGTCGACGCCGACGAGCGACAGCAGGTACACGCTGCTGCAGACCAACCCGAACCTGCTCGTCGACGAGGCCTCGCAGGCGAACCTGCTGTATCTCTACGACACCGACAATCCGGCCTCGTTCACCGATACGGGCAACCCGGCGACGAACCCGGACGGGCACACGGGCGCGCCGTTCGCCTCCGGTCAGATCATCTACGACACGAGCGCGTTCGGCCCGCGGGACGAGAACGGCGTCATCCACGCGCTCGACCAGTTCCGGATCACCGGCTTCGGCATGGGCGCGAACCGCTGCATCGGCGGTCCCGCGACCCCGATCGACGGGACGGACGTCGACGCGAACGCCTGCGTCGGCCCGGTCGGCGCCAACGAGCCGGGCGGAATCACGTTCCTCGGGATCACCGACCTCGACATCGAGCTCGGCTCCGGCGCGAACCATGTTCTCGTCGACACCTTCACCGGTGTGCTCCCCGGGACGCGGGCACCGCAGACGACGATCGACACCGGTGCCGGCGACGACGTCGTCGACGTCAGGGGAATCACCGGTCACACGTTCGTCAACCTCGGCGCCGGCAACGACACGCTCAACGTCTCGAACAGCGGCCAGAAGCTGACCGACCTGGCTGCGCTCCTCACCGCGAGCGGCGACAGCCCGCAGGCGAACGTCGTCAACTACGCGAACGGCTCCGAGCAGCAGGGGACGGCGGTCTCGGGTGTCGACGCGATCCAGACGCTGACGGTCGACGCGACCGGCGGCACCTTCACGCTGACGTACACACCGTGGACGGACGCCAACGGCAACGGCGTCATCGACGCGCAGGAGCTCGGCGCACCGCTGACGACAGACCCGATCGACTGGAACGCGCCTGCCACCGGCACGAACGGCGACAGTGTCCAGGAGAAGCTCGGCGCGATCGTCGGCGGCAGCTCGAACGTCGACGTCCAGAGGGCCGGCGGCGTCTACCGGATCCACTTCACGGGTGCGCTCGCCGCGCAGCCGGTTGCTCTGCTCGTGGCCGATCCGACGCATCTCCTGAGCGGCGCCGGCGAGAAGGACGTGCTCAAGATCGACGACTCGGCCAGCAGCGACAACGACTCGGCGATCCTCACCTCGACGTCGTTGACGGGGCTCGACATGCCGAACCCGAACAACACGCAGCAGCTGGTCGTCGATGCCACCGACGGCACCTACACGCTGACCTGCCTCTTCCCGGTGACGCCGACGAGCCTGAAGGGCAGCGCGCTGCCGCTGACGGTGATCGGCTCGCTCGACGCAGGCACGCACTACTACGTCGTGACGGGCGTCGACGCTGCGGGTGACGAGTCCTTCGTCTCGAACGAGGTGGCGGTCGTGACGGCGAACGGCGGCTCCGTGGAGCTGAAGTGGCTGCCGATGACGGGCGCAGTCTCGTACAACGTGTATTCGGGCACGGGCGAGCACGAGGAGTCCCTCGTCCAGACCGCCTCCGACCTCACGCTCGACGGCAACGGCTTCGTCACCTTCCGCGACCAGGGCGCCGGAACGACGGCGACCGTCGACCCGTTCCATACGGCCGGCGTCTACTCGAGCGACACGACCGATCCGCTGCAGTGGAACGCAGATCCCGGGACGATCCAGACTGCGCTCGAGCGCCTGACCGGCATCGGCTCCGGAAACGTCGTCGTCTCAGGCAATGACGACACCTACACGATTCGCTTCCAGGGCTCGCTGAGCGGCCATGCGCTGCAGCTCCTGCGCGCCGACGGGTCGGGCCTCCTGAAGGCGACCGAGCTCCCCGGCGGCGCGTTCGTCACCCCGACGCCTGTGGGGTCGGCGTCGGTCACGCCCGGCTCGGCCGGAAGCGCCGACCCGGCGGTCAACCAGATCCAGATCGTCACGATCACGCCGACGAGCGGAGCGGTCGGCGGGACGTACCAGTTGCAGTTCCACGTGAACGGCGTCGCGTTCACGAGCGACGCGATCGCGTACAACGCGAGCGCCGAGCAGCTGCGGCAGGCGATCCAAAATGGCATCGCGCGCGCCGAGTCCGAGGATCCGAACGTTCGCCTGTTCCTCGTCGACAAGCTCGACGTCTGGGTCACGCGCTATCCGAGCGCCTACCTCGACCAGGACTACTACGTCGTCCAGTTCCAGGGCGAGCTGCGCAAGGAGCAGAACGGCCCGGGTGTCGACACGATGTCCGTCGTCGACGCGACCAACACCCTTACCGGCGTCGCCGTCTCCGTGACCACGCGCATGGACGGGATCGACTACTACGGCTTCGAGACGGTCAACATCGACACCGGCTCCGGCTCCGATGTCCTCGACGTCCAGGGCACGACGCAGGGCAGCAACGGCTTCGCGGCGACGCCGGGCTCGACCGCCGTCACGAACGTCGCGCTCCACGCCGGCGACGACCGCGTCTACATGTCCTCGAACGCGAACGTCGACCAGAACAGCTGGGACGGCTTCGACTTCCTCACGGGCAACCTCGACGACTTCCGCGGCGCGCTCAACCTCGACCTCGGCGCAGGGAGCCATACGCTCTTCATGAGCGACGAGGCCTCGACCCACGACGACTTCTGGAACATCACCCACCTCGGCGGGAACGGGATCGCAATCGACCGCACCACCCCGTCGCCGGTGGGTTGGGGCACCACCCCGATCACGTACACGACCACCGGAGACCTGTACGGAGGCGTCGTCTACTGGACCGGATCCGGCAACGATCACGTCACCATCGACGCGACCGTCCCGAACGGCGACGACAAGCGGACGACGACGTCGCTCAACACGGGCCTCGGCAACGACAGCGTCAGCGTCTCGCTGCAGAACGGCACCGACGGCTTCTTCGTCCTGAACACCTCCGGCGGCAGTGCGACCGGCGACGCGCGCGTCCACAGCGCCGCGAACAGCGACAACCCGACGGCCACCACGAGCGACAACGACGCCGTCGACGCGACGGCCTCGAACCTGCCGCTGGTCATCTTCGGCGGCTTCGGCAGCGACGTCCTCAAGGGTGGCTCGGGCCGCGACATCATCCTGGGCGACCTGGGCCGCGTGCAGTACGTCGACGCGACGGGCGCGGTCGTCGCGCAGTTCGGCTACGGCGGCCGCGGCGACCTGATCAGCGACCAGGTCATCGACCCGACGTGGGTGTACAGCTTCGTGCCGGATCTGACGACCGGCGGCAACGACACGATCTTCGGCAACGCGGAGGAGGACATCCTCATCGGCGGCGCGTACAACGACGCGATCGACGGCGGTACCGGCGACGACCTGATCTTCGGCGACGCCGTCCAGCTGATGCGCCGGGACATCGACCCGACGACGACCGACGACATCACGAACCCGCGCTTCCAGGGCACGATCGACGGCGGCGCGATGTACGCAGCGGGCGACGCCGTCGGAGCCCAGCTCGACGGTGGCCTCTACCCGTACCGCGACGAGGACGGGCACGTGCCCGACTGGGCCGAGTACCGGATCGTCGACCTCTACCACTCGACGGACACGTCGATCGCGCCGATCGGCAGCTACGGCAACGACTACATCGCCGGCGGCCCGCAGAGCGACGAGATCTTCGGCCAGCTCGGCGACGACGTCATCCAGGGCGACGGCTCCATCCTCTATGCAGCGCCGCAGCTCGCCGGCGACGGCTCGGCAACGACCACCGCGTGCAGCCGCGTCGGCGCGACGTGGGATCCGTCGACCGGCGCGATCACGATCTGCTCGTCGGCCGACGACATCTCCACGAACGCGACCGACACTGACACGGCGACGGGCGGCGACGGCAACGACTACATCGAGGGCGGCGGCGGCAACGACGTCGTGTTCGGCAACCAGGGCCAGGACGACGTCATCGGCGGCAGCTCCGACGTGTTCACGCTGACCGACCCGTCGCAGCGGCCGGACGGAACCGACCTGCTCTTCGGCGGATCCGGCACGAACAGCGGCCGCGACGACCTCGGCGCGGCAACGCAGACGGGCGGGGCCAACGGACAGATCACGACGAACGCCGGCGGCGACGCACATGACGCGGACGTTCTCGTCGGGGACAACGGCGACATCGTCCGGATCGTCACCGCCGGGAACGCGAGCGGCTTCGCGCAGTACAACTACGACGTCAACGGCTATCCCGGCCCGGAGCGGATCATCCCCCGCGCGGTCGTCCTGCTCGACTACACGCCGGGCGGCTTCGACTACGACGCGACCGACGCCGCGAAGAACATCGGCGCGGCCGACCTGATCCACGGCGAGAGCGGCGACGACGTGATCTACGGCATGGTCGGCAACGACGCGCTCTACGGCGATGCCCAGAACGACGTCATCGTCGGCGGCTACGGCGCGGACTGGATCTCGGGCGGTACCGGCGACGACGGCATCCTCGGCGACGACGGGCGCATCTCCGTCGCGCGCAACAGCGCCGCCTACGGCGAGCCGCTGTACGGTGAGATCGCTGTCACCGTCGACGGTTCGATCAGCACGCCGGGCAACATGCAGCAGGCGATGACCTACCCGGACGGCGTGCTCCGCTACGACGCAGACCTGACGCCGGACAACCTCGACCCGCAGTCGGTCGGCTCGACGAGCCCGAACGAGCTGTTCGTACCGAAGTTCGCGAACGACGTCATCTACGGCGGACTCGGCAACGATTCGATCCACGGTGGAGCCGGCGACGACGCGATCTCCGGCGCGGAAGCGCCCGAGACCTCCTACACGGCGCTGTACGACGCGAACCTGAACGTCGTCGGCAGCCAGGAGTCCGATTACGGCCACCCGGTCGACACGGGCAACGTGCTCGGCTACGGCAGCGGCGGGACGACGTACCAGGCGCAGTACGACCCGAACAACCCGTTCCAGGAGATCATGCTCGACTCGAGCGGCAAGCTCGGCGGGACGAACGACTGGCTGCTCAACTTCACGTCGACCGAGGGCCCGACGGACACGTTCTGGGCAGCCTCGGGCGGTGTCCCGACCGACGGCGACGACCATCTGTTCGGCGACCTCGGCAACGACTGGCTCGTCGGGGGCACCGGCCGCGACACGCTGTGGGGCGGCTGGGGCAACGACTACCTCAACGCAGACGACGTCCTGAACACGGGCGGCACCGTCGCCAACACCGGCACCGACCCGAACGCGTCCTATGAAGACATGGCCTTCGGCGGCGCCGGCCTCGATGTCCTCGTCGCGAACACCGGCGGGGACCGGTTGATCGACTGGTCGGGCGAGTTCAACAGCTTCCTGACGCCGTTCTCGCCGTTCGGCATGGCGACGGTGAGCCGCACCGTGCAGCCGCAGCTCCCCGAGTACCTCTACGCGCTCTCGAAGAGCGAGGGCGCCGACCAGACGCTGGCCGGCCAGTACCAGGCCGATCCGACCCGGAACGGCGAGCCGTTCGGCGAGCTCGGCCTCGTTCTCCAGCAGGACGCTGCGTGGGGCGACCAGAAGGGCGGCCCGCGCGACCCGCAGGCCGGCAACGCTCACGGTCCGCGCGACGTGCTGCGGACCTCCGGCACGCAGCCGCTCGACGCGGCGCCGCCTGCCCCGGCCGTGACGGCGCCGATCGCTCCGGCGGCGATCGCCGCCGCGCCGACCGTGACGACGACTTCGTCGCCCGGGAAGTCCAAGAAGACGTTGACGTTCGCCGGCCCCGCGGGCGCGACGGCGGCCTACACGGTGACGGACAAGAACGGCGCTTCCGTGACCGGTACGGCGCTGATCGGCGACTCCGGCGTCGCGTCGCTCGACGTCGACGTCACCGCGCTCGCCGACGGCGTGCTGACCGCGACCGTCGTCGAGACCGATGCGCTCGGCAACAGCGCGCCGGCCGGCTCCATCAGCTGGGTGAAGGACTCGACGCCCGCCGGCGGCAGCTTCACGGTCAACAACACGCCGCCGGTCAACGGCGTCGTCGCCACGAACAATCGCTTCCTGAGCCTCGCCCTCAACTTCGCCGACGCAGGCTCCGGTATCTCCCAGGTGGCGTTCTCGGCGGACGGCGGCGCAACGTGGCAGGTCGTCGACGCCGGCAACCCGGCCTTCGAGGCGGTCGCCCTGGCGGCGGCCGACGGGACATACGCCGTCACGGTCCAGGTGACCGACAACGCCGGGAACGTCGCGACGTTCGTCCAGCAGGTGCGGCTCGACACGACCGGCCCAGCGATCGTCGACCCGTACCTCAGCTCGCTCATCTACGACGTCGGCCAGACGATCACCTTCAGCTTCGGCGTCAGCGACCCCGACAACGTCGGCTGGATCTCCTCGACGATGGACGGCAACTCCGTAACGAGCTCATACGTCTCCAGCCAGATCGTCGTCTCGATCAGCGTCGACGGCCTCGGTGCAGGCACACACGTCCTCGTCGTGACGGCGCAGGACAACCTCGGCAACACGAGCTCGGTGTCCGTGACGTTCCAGGTGCACGCGACGGCGCAGGGCCTGATCAACGCCTTCAACGACGGCGTCGCGCAGGGCAAGATCACCGGCAACCAGACGGCGCAGATGAACAAGCTCCAGGCGGCGCAGGCGGCGATGCAGCGCGGCGATCGCACGAGCGCACGGCAGGCGCTGAATGCCTTCATCAATCAGGTGCAGGCGCAGTCCGGCAAGAGCATCGACGCGGCCTACGCGACGCTGCTCCTCTCCTGGGCGAACGACCTGATCTCGCGGATCTAGCCGATCGCCATACTCAGGGCGGTGCCCGCGTCGAAGCTTCACAAACTCGTCTGGTTCGTCCCGCGCGAGGCCCTCGAGCAGACGCGCGCGGCGGTGTTCGAGGCGGGTGCCGGGCGGATCGGCGACTACACGCGCTGCTCGTGGTACACGGCCGGCACGGGGACCTTTCTCGCGGGCCAGACGACGAAGCCGACGGTGGGCGAGGTCGGGAGGGAGGAGCGTGTCGCGGAGCTGCGCGTCGAGACGGTCGTCCCGGTCGAGGTCACGGGCGAGGTCGTGCGCGCGTTGCTGGCGGCGCATCCGTACGAGGAAGTCGCGTACGAGCTCTATCCGCTGGTCGAGATCGAGGCGTGAAGGCGAAGTTGTCCACGGACGGCGGCGCGCGCGGCAACCCCGGGCCGGCGGCGTTCGGATACGTGCTCGAGGCGGAGGACGGGACGGTGCTCGCGGCGCACGGCGAGACGATCGGGATCGCGACGAACAACGTCGCCGAGTACAGCGCGCTGATCGCCGGGCTCGAGAAGGCACGCGAGCTCGCAGTCGACGAGGTGGAGGTCATCTCGGACTCGGAGCTGATGGTGAAGCAGATGACCGGCGAGTACCGCGTGAAGAACGAGGCCCTGCAAGAGCTCTGGTCACGGGCATCCCGAATCGCGCGTGGCTTTCGTGACATCAGCTACACGGCCGTGCGCCGCGAGCACAACGAGCTGGCCGATCGACTCGTGAACGAGGCCCTCGATTCGGCCTAGGCCGGGCTATACTTGCCGCGCTCGCGGATGTAGCTCAGTTGGCTAGAGCGTCTGCTTGCCATGCAGAAGGTCGTGGGTTCGAGTCCCATCATCCGCTCTAGTGAAGCCCCCGGTAATCGGGGGTTTTTCTTTGCTCTAGGCCGCTGCCGGAACCTCAGGCGAGAGCGGTAGAGCCTCGTTAGTGCCCATTCGTGCCCATTCGATGGCCGCGTCGAAGGCTTCGCGCTGCGCCTTCGCCAGCCGATCGCGTCGCTTCGATGCCTGCGCGTAGGCGCGGAGCGTGAAGCGCGGGTCCTCATGGCCGAGCTGGTCGGCCGTGTAGCACATGTCGTCGCCGCAGACGCAGCGGAGGCTTGCGTACGTCCGGCGGAGCCCGTGGAACGTGAGCGCGTCGATCGGCGCGATCTCTGCCGCCTCGAGCTTCACGTTCGCAGCCTCAACGGCCTTCGCCAGAACGTCGCGGCGCAGGTTCGAAGGGTTGTGCTTCTTTCCCGTTGATGTGCTGACGACGTAGTCGCCGGCGGCAGCGTGCTTCGTCTCCATCCGCGCGACGTACACGCAGCTGATCAAGCCCGAGGAGACGGTGTGGCTCGCGGGCGCTCGGGCCGTGCGAGTCATCGACGTCGTCGAGACGCCGGAGACGGAACGGTACGCGGGGTTGCTTCGCGTCGAAACGACCTAGCTCCGCATTCAGTGGCGCCGCTTTTGAGGGCGTGCGGATGGATGGAACCAGCCCCATTCCTCGGCGAGTAGCCGCCATCGTAGGCCCTCGGCAAAGGCGCTCCGTAGCGCGGCCCCGAACGCATTTAGCGCATTCACGCATCCTGTCGCCGCCTTGAAGATGCCCGTCGCAGTTGTAAGCGCGGCTGCCACGACCGACGGCCAGCCGAACGGACCAAGCGTGTGGACCAGCCAGAAGACGGTCGCGCCAAGAATCAGCGTCATGCATCGCTTATCGGACTCGGGCTACGCGCGGCAGGACTACCCGATTGAGGGATCCTGCTTCCGGAGATGTATCGGTACCTCGGGCGGGTGACCTTGAGGGGATTCCGATCCCTCGAATGGGGATTCTTCCGACTCGGCCGCTAGTCCGTTTGAGCCATCTAGCGTGCCTCGAGTCCCCTGCGTAGCGTTCATCGGTGCCGGCCCGGAGTGTCAGCGCCCGGCGTTGGGATCACCTCGGGCCGGCCGTGGGCTCGACAGGAAGATCAGCCGCCCCCGCTGCTAACAATCGGCAGCATGTCGATGCCGTTTCTTGTCCAGTACGACGCCGATGCCGTGCAAGAACTGGCGGCCCTCACCTCTAAGGAGGAGAAGAGAGCGTTATTCAACGCGGTCGACAAGCTAAGGATGCTTGGCCCGCGCCTCGTCCCGCCGCACGTCAAGACGCTCAAGGGCGAGGCCGGGATCATGGAACTCCGTCCAAAGCAAGGTCGAACACACGTCAGAGCCTTCTTTCGAAGAACCGGAAACGACTACGTCGTCCTTTCGCTCTGCATCAAGCCGGACAAGGCCGATGCCGAGGCGGCGATCGCGGCTGCCCAAGAACGAGTCTCCCGCTACGATGCTTGATAACTCAAGGGTTATGATTACCCTTGACGGGGGATAACCGCAGGGTTATCGTCTGAGCCAACCGCTAGTTCAGGAAGGAGCTCGCGCCAAATGTCCCCACGCCTCAAGAGCCACGGCACCATCGTTGCCGAGGAGATCAACAGCGATCCCGGCTTTCGCGAGGAATGGGATAAGACTGCCCTGGGACGTCTGGTCGCGGCCGAACTGATCGGTTACCGAGCCGACCACAAGCTTTCTCAGCGCGCGTTGGGCGAGCGCTTGGGATGCAGCCAGCCGTACGTCGCCAAACTTGAGTCGGGCGAGCACAATCCTGACATCGAAACGCTAGTGGGTATCTCGAGGGCGCTCGGCATCGAGTTCATGATCGACATTGCGCCGGCCGCGGCTCGTCCCCGGCTGGTCACCAAGGCGGTGGCTGCGCGACACCAGAGACATCAGCGCGACGGTGTCTCGGTCGTGATGGGCGCCACCGCTCGGGCAAGACGCGCCGCCTAGACCCTCCCCCTTCTGCTTTGGGCACAAGTGTCGGCTAGTGCCCAAACCGGATGGAATCGCCTGCAAACGTGCTGTATCCGCGAGACGTGTCGACACGTCTCAAGTCCGGCGATACGTAGCGTTTTAGTTGGCGTAGCGGACTACCGGACTCGTACCCACGACCCGCTTGCCATGCAGAAGGTCGTGGGTTCGAGTCCCATCATCCGCTTCACCAAAAGGACCTGCTAACGCGGGTCTTTTGCTTTCACGGGGGCACTGCGACGTCTACAACCGGGCCTCCTGAGGCAGCTCCAGCCTCGAGGAGGCCCGGATGACGGGATCTATCTACGGGGCAACGGTGGTCTGTGAGAACCCTGGCGGCAAGAAGACCAGTGTCGGGAAGTCCGACTGGAGCGTTCCGGCGTAGTGACCGGTCTGCCATGGGACGGTCACGGGCACCGGCAGTCCGCCGAATCCGTTGAAGACGACGCCGTTGATGTGAATGGTCGTCCCATCGGTCCACCAGCTGACATCACCCTTGTCGGAGACTGCACCGCCGCGGCCGCAGTCTGCGCCCGCATAGGTGCCTGTCCCGCTCGTTCCCGGACCGCTCAGCTCGATCCATAGCCACGCTCCGCCGCCCTGGTTGCCGGGCACGTTGGCTGAGATCTCGATTTGGCGAACAGCGGTGTTTCCGTAGTCCGCCGCTGCTGCACCCGCCCACACAACCGCAGTCGCCATGACCGCGGCCGTTGCTGCTGCGAACCTTCCGACCTTGTGCACGTGAGTCCTCCTCCGCGAGGGGCCTGCCGGATCCGACGATCGTCGTAAGCGTCGCGCCGTCTGGCAATGGGCCGCTCGGCCCATTCCGCGTTCACGGTCGTGAACCGTTAGCGGATCCTGATGCGAGACTCGGGTCGTGACGCGGGCGGGAGAACCCGAGGTCGTCGCCGCGGTCAGGACGGCCCTCGAAGCCTGCAGCGCGGTCACGTCCGTGACCCTCGGCGGATCACGCGGGCGCGGCCGGCCGACCGGGCTCTCGGACTGGGACTTCTACCTCGTCGGCGATCCCGACGCGATGATGGCCGAGGTACCGGGCGTCATCGCTTCCTTCCGGCCGCTGGCCGCATTCTGGGAGCCGCTCGCCGAGGAGGCCGGCTACATGGTCGTGCTGGACGGCCCGACCAAAGTGGACGTCTTCCCGCAGGGCGGCAGGAGGCGGATCCAACCGCCGTGGGTGCTGAGCGCCGAGACGCTCGATCGGATCGACGGCCACTTCTGGGACTGGTGTCTCTGGCTCGGTGGCAAGACGTTGCGGGGTGAGGGCGAGCTCGTCGCCGACGAGCTCGTGAAGATGCACGACTTCTTGTTGGGCCCAATCGGCGTCGATGCCGCCCCTACGAGCCTCGGCGAGGCGATCGCCGTCTACCTGCGCGCACGCGCATCCGCGATGGACGCACTCGGAGTGTCCGTCGATCCGGAGCTTGGAAGGCAGGTCTCCGACGCGCTCCGGCGCCACCGCGTGGTCGCGTAAGACCGCGCACGGTACGGTGGGCGACGTGCTCGCCGTCGCTGCAGCCCCCGTTGCCTGCCGCGCGGCTGAAGTTCGCGTGCACGACGAGGCGGTCTTCGGTCATTTCGCGACGCGCGCGGGCGCGATCTCGTTCGCGCGCAACCCGCGGCAGCTTGGCTTCCGGGGCCTGAAGGTCGAGGACGAGGGCTGCGGCGACTTCGAGCTCGAGATCGACGGCGCCGACACCCAGCAGCAGCGGACGAGCTTCGCGGCCGAAGCTGCGAAGGCGGGCTACCAGGTCACGTTCGAGCAGCGTGAAGAGCCGCTGCAACCGGGCAAGAACGAGGTCGTCGGCGTCCTCGGCTCGAAGACGACGGTCACGGCCGCGAATGCCCTCGCGTGGAAGCTCGCGCGCGCCGGCTTCCGCTACATCGACGTCGTCCCGTCCGGCCGGCGCTGGCTCGTCGTCATGCCGCAGGTCCCGGTCCGCAACGCGCTCTCGATCGCGAAGGAAGTCGCGCAAACCGGCTTCCACATCCAGTTCCGACACGGCTCCGGATAGACGAACGGCCCGCTCTCCGACGGGCCGCTCGCTGTCAATTCCCCGATGTGATCGGAGTCCGTTGTAAGGGGATGATCGGCGCCCCCGGCATGCGGGGCGTCACCCCGTCGGGGGATCCTTGACGTGGAAGTACGCGTCGTAGATCTCGCGCACCGCGGGGGCGGCCGCCTCGGCACCGAACCCGCCGTGCTCGATCATCGCCACCACGACGATCTTCGGATGCCCGAACGGCGCGAAGGAGGCGTACCAGGAATGGTCGTCGCGGCCCGGGCCGGTCTCCGCCGTGCCCGTCTTGCCGGCGACCGGAATCGGATAGGTCGAGAAGACGGCCGCCGAGGTGCCGGTGTGCGCCGCGTCGTAGAGCCCCTGCTTGATCGCCCACGTGTCGACGAGATGGAGATGGCGCTCGGGCTTGTAGTGCAGGGGCTTGACGACCGCGCCGTCGACGATCGCTCCGCCGACGTGCGGCCGGACGATCGTGCCGCCGTTGACGATCGCCGAGTACGCGACCGCGAGCTGGAGCGGGCTGACGAGCAGCTCGCCCTGGCCGATCGAGAGGTTGATCGTCTGGCCCTCCGTCCACGGGAAGCCGTTCGACTTCAGGAATGCCTTCCCGGGTGTCGGGAGGAGGCCCGCGTTGTCGCCCGTGAGGTCGATGCCGGTCGGCGAGCCGAGACCGAACTTCCTCGCCCACTGCTGGATGAGCTTCCCCTGCTGCGCGGGCGCGTGGTTCCAGATCAGGTCGCCGAGCCGGTAGAACCACGTGTCGCACGACTGCGAGAGCGCCGTCGGGAGCGACATGCTCTCGAACACGCCGGCTTCGACGTTGTGGAAGACCGTCCCGCCGAGCGAGAAGGAGCCGCTGCAGAGCAGCGATGTCGACGGGCTGATGATGCCGCTCGCGAGCGCCGCCTCCGCGATGATCGGCTTGAAGGTCGAGCCCGTCGGATACACGCCGCCGATCGCACGGTTGAGAAGCAGCTTGCGCGGATCGGTGTAGAGGCGCGCGTTGTACTTCGAGTTCTGTGTCGCTTCGACCTGGTTGTAGGTCGGATAGCTCGCCAGCGCGAGGATGGCGCCGGTCCACGGGTCGATCGCGATCGCCGAGCCGCCCGTTGGATGGTGGCCGGCCCGGATCGCGTCGGCGATCCCGTCGCGGACAGCCTTTTCCGCAGCTCTCTGGAGCCGCGCATCGATCGTCAGCTGGAGCGTCGGCAGGCTCTTCGTTCGGCCGCGCTCGAGGGGGCCGACGACGCGGCCCATCGAGTCGACGCGCACGCGCGCCCGGTCGAATCCGCCGTTGAGCAGGCTGTCGTAGTACGCCTCGACGCCCGAGACGCCGACGATCTCGCCTGCCTTCGCGTGCGCGTACCGCGGCTCGCCGAGCATCGTGCTGTCGACCTCGCCGAGCAGACCGAGGAACTCGCTGCCGAACGCACCCTGTGGATAGCTGCGCGCTGGGATGGCGGTTGCGCTGAAGCCCGGATACTCGGGCGCGCGTTCCGCGAGGTACGACCAGAGCGGCCCGGCAGGATGCGCGAGCACGACCGCAGGCGCGAACGGCGAGCGAACCGTCGAGCGCTCGATGCGCGCGACGAGTGTCCGCACCGGAACGTGTGCGAGCCTCGAGAACCTGTGGAGAGCCCTCAGCCCGGTCGGGGACGCATGCCAGCCCGTGCGGTCGAATGAGCCGAGTGCCGCGACGTCTGCGGTGACGACGACGCTCCCCGACGTCGTTGCGAGCTTGCGGCCGCGCGAGTCGACGATTGCGCCGCGGGGGCCGATCAGATCGACCGTCCGGTAGGCCTGACTCGTCGCGACGGCGGAGTACTGGTGGCCGTGCAGGACCTGCACCGACCACGCACGCAGAGCCAGGAGGCCGAGCGCGAGCAGGACGGCCGCGCCGAGCCCGCCGACGCGGATGAAGAAGCCGGGGCTCCGGAAGTACGGTGCGTCGGCGCGCGAGTACGGCTCCGGCCCGCGGCGGGACGGCAGCGAGCGCGGGAGGGTCACGCGCAGGCCGGAAGCACCGCCGGGGCGGGTGGGAAAGAGCGATCGCCTACGGCGGCGGCGGCGGGGATCGGGCGTCGAGATCGCTACAGCGCTTCCAGGTTACTCGGCAATTTCGTCGGCCAGAAGAGCGAGAGCGAGCGTCCGCCAGGCCCTGTCCGGATCGCCGCGCAGGGTATCCACGGCTTCGCTCACCCGCGGGAGCCCGTTCGTGTCGAGTGCCGCAAGCGCGGCCGCGAGCGCCCGGCGCCGCTGGGGGGAATCGAGCTCGTCCGCGAGCCGCTCGGCGGCGACGCTGTCGAGGGTGAGGTCGCGATGGGGGTCGCCGCCCGCGGCGAGCACCAACATCGCACGCCGGCGGGCGCCGTTCAGCTCGTCCTCGTCGAGCTCGACGTCGTCCTTGACGAGCCAGGCGACGGCCACGTCGACCGCGAGGTCGGATGCCTCTAGGTGTTCGAGGGCGTCTCGCGACACTCGGCCGTCTCGCCTTCGCAGCAGCCGAGCTTCAGGCGGCATTTGGGGCACTGAAAGCTGCCGTGGCGCCACTCCATGTCGGCGTTACAGCGCGGGCACGGCTCCTGGCTCATGTGTCAGAGCGTACGGACTCGACCCGACGGAGCTCGAGCACCTGCTCGAAACCGAGCCGCTCGAGGATGGGTCGGGACATCGGCCCGGCGCCGACTGCGAGCGCCGGTGTTCCGCGCGCGACGACGGCGTCCCAGCGCGCCCGCACGACTGCGCGGTACGCACCACGGCCGCGCGCCCATTCGGCGGTCGCGCCGCCGATCAGGAACCCTCCGACGCGCGTCAGGACCACGCTTCCGACCGATGCCATGCGACCGTCGATCCAGGCGGCGAACGACGGATCGATCCGCCGCGTCCATTCGCGGGCCAGCTCCTCGCGCGGCTGCTCCGGCTCGGGGTTGCCGAAGGCGGCGCGCGTGATCCTGCGCGCCTCGACGTACTCCTCGAACGTCGCCACCTCGCGCACCTCGACCTCGTCGACGCGCGGCGGCTCCGACGTCAGCAGCATCGCCGCGTGCAGGTAGTCGTCGTCGTACCGTTTCAGGCCGCACGCGAGCAGCTGCTCTTCGAGGTCGTCCGGCGTCGAGCGCTCGCTCAGCCACCAGCTGCACTTCTGGACCTGTGCGTCGCGCACGAGGCCGTCGACTTGGGCGACGGCGACCTCGACGTCCCCGAGGCGGATCCCCTCGACGGCTGCCCATGTGCGCCCGATGTCCCCGGCGAACGCAAAGCCGTCGGTGACACGCAGCAGCCGGCCCGGCGCTGGCTCCATGAACCAGCTCGGCGCCTCCGCGAAGTCGACGAGGTCAGCCCGTGTAGTACTCGTCGGCGATCGAGAGGACGTCGTCGAGGATCGCGATCCCTTCGTCGAGCTCATCGCGCGTGATCGTCAGCGGCGGGCACACCATGATCACGTTCCAGTGCGTCATCAGATAGAGCCCGCGCTCGAGCGCGGCCTTGGCCATCCGCCCGACCGGCTGCATCTGCTCCGCGTTCGCGTTGAACGGGACGAGCAGCTCGCGCGTCTCGCGGTTCCGCACCAGCTCGAGGCCCCAGAAGCAGCCGAGGCCGCGCACCTCGCCGATCGACGGGTGCTTGTCGGCGAGACCTTCGAGCGCGTCGCGGAAGACGTCGTTCATCTCCGCCGCATGCTCGACGATGCCCTCCTCGCGGAACGCCTCGATCGAGGCGACGCCGACCGCGCACGCGAGCGGGTGACCGCTGTACGTGAGGCCGCCGGCGAACGGGCGCGAGCGGATCCACTCCGCGATCGGCTCGCGAATCGCCATCGCGCCGAGTGGGATGTACCCGGAGTTGATCCCCTTCGCCATCGTGATGATGTCGGGCACGACGTTCCAGTGGTCGACGGCGAACCACCGGCCGGTGCGGCCGAAGCCGGCCATCACCTCGTCGGCGATCAGGAGGATCCCGTGGCGGTCGCAGACCTCGCGGATCGACTGCAGGTAGCCGTCGGGCGGGACGATGATCCCGTTCGTCCCGGTCACCGTCTCGAGGATGACCGCAGCCACGGTGTTCGGGCCCTCGTACTGCAGGATCTCCTCCAGGTGCGGCGCGCCGGTGCACACCGGGCAGGGGTCCGGATGGCCGGCGGGGCACCGATAGGTGTACGGATCGAACATCCGCACGACGCCGCTGATGCCGGGCTCGGCCGGCCAGCGGCGCGGATCGCCCGTGAGCGAGATCGCGCCTGCGGTTGCGCCGTGGTAGCTGCGGTAGCGCGCGACGATCTTGTGCCGGCCGGTGTACCAGCGTGCGAGCTTGATCGCGTTCTCGTTGGCCTCGGCGCCGCCGTTCGTGAAGAACGCCATGGAGATGTCGCCGGGCGTGACCTCGCTGATCAGTCGCGCGAGCGTCGAGCGCGGCTCGGTCGCCATCGGCGGGCCGATCGTGCACAGCTTGTCGGCCTGCTCCTTGATCGCGGCGACGAGCTTCGGATGCTGGTGACCGATCGAGACGTTGACGAGCTGCGACGCAAAGTCGAGGTAGCGCTTGCCCTCGTAGTCCCAGAAGTGCCGGCCTTCCGCACCTGCAACGGCAATTGGATTGAGGGCGTCCTGCACCGACCAGGAGTGGAGGACGTATTGCTTCGCGTCCGCGACGACCTGCGCGCCGAGCTGGGGATTCGTCTCGATCGTGGCCATGCTCAGACCTTAACGCGGACCCACTGGACTGCGTTGTTGCAGTAACCGCCGTGGTTCCAGGTCGCGGTCAGCGGCTGCACGTTGCCGGCGGAATCGCCGGCGCGGCAGCAGAGCTCGTGCTCGCCCGCGGTCGCGTCCCAGGCGAACCGCCACCCGCGCCACGCGAACTCTCCGAGCGGTGCGTCGAGCTCTGCGTCCGCCCACGTCGCACCTCCGTCGTCGCTCACCTCGACGCGCGTGATCTCGCCCTGCCCCGACCACGCACGCCCGGTGATCGTCTGGCGCCCGGAGTCGGCGAAGCGCTCGCGCGTCAGGAAATCCGGGATGCCGGGCGGCACGAGCAGCGAACGCGGCAGCATGCGCTGCACCGGCACGTCGTCGATCAGATACGCCTCCGTCTGCTGCCAGCCCGTGAACGGCTCGGGGACGGCCTCGATCCGCTGCAGCCACTTGACGTGCGTCATCCCGTACCAGCCCGGCACGACGAGCCGGAGCGGGAAGCCGTGCTGCGCCGGTAGCGGCTCGCCGTTCATCTCGTACGCGAGCAGGACCTCGTCCCGCAGCGCATCCTCGAGCGAGAGCGAGCGCTGGTACACGTGCTCGACTCCACCTTGGACGCCGTGGTCGGCGCCGGTGAAGACGATCTCCGCGGCGCCGTCGACGAGCCCCGTCTCGCGCAGCAGGGGCGCGAGCGGCGTACCGGTCCACTCGGCCGTCCCGACGGCCTCGATCAGCCATGGCTGGCTCTCGGCGCGCTCGCCCTCGAGGAGCGCCCGCCCGTTGCCGGCGCACTCGAGCGTCACCGGCAGGGTCACGCGCTTGCGTGCCTGCAACTCCGCCAGTGTGAACGCCGAGCCGCCGACCTGCAGCCGCCACGTCGCCGCGTCGATCGCCGGGATGTCGAAGTGGATGAGGAGGTAGTGGAGCCCGGTCGGCGTCAGCGGCTCGCGCAGCATCTCCAGGGGAAAGCCGTGGTTCCGGGCGGCGAGGCCGAGCTCGTCCATGCTGATCGCCACGCCGTTACGCTAACCCAATGACAGAGACTCTCGAAGCGCCAGCGCAGCTCAAGCAGATCGACCACTGGATCGGCGGCCGGGCCGTCGCCGGCACGTCCGGCCGCAGCGGCGCCGTCTACAACCCCGCGACGGGCCGGCAGACGGGGGAGGTCGACTTCGCGACGGAAGCGGAGGTCGATGCCGCCGTCCAGGCCGCGAAGCAGGCGTTCGTCGAATGGCGCACCATGTCGCTCGCAAAGCGCGCCGACCTCTTCTTCCGGATCCGCGAGCTCATCAACGAGCGCAAGGAAGAGGTCGCCCGCCTGCTCGTCGCCGAGCACGGAAAGGTGCTGTCGGACGCGCTGGGCGAGGTGACGCGCGGGCTCGAGGTGATCGAGTACTGCTGCGGCCTGCCGACGCTGCTCAAGTCCGAGTACTCGGAGCAAGTCTCGACCGGGATCGACGTCTACTCGATCCGGCAGCCGCTCGGCGTCGTCGCCGGGATCACGCCGTTCAACTTCCCGGCGATGGTGCCGATGTGGATGTGGGCGCCTGCGATCGCCTGCGGCAACACGTTCGTGCTCAAGCCGTCGGAGAAGGATCCGTCCGCGTCGGTATGGACGGCCGAGCTGCTGAAGGAAGCCGGCCTTCCAGACGGCGTGTTCAACGTCGTGCACGGCGACAAGGTCGCCGTCGACGCGGTGCTGGACCATCCCGACATCGCCGCCGTCTCGTTCGTCGGTTCGACGCCGATCGCGAAGTACGTCTACGAGACGGCGACTGCGAAGGGGAAGCGCTGCCAGGCGCTCGGCGGCGCGAAGAACCACATGATCGTCCTGCCGGACGCGGATGTCGACATGGCCGCGGATGCGGCCGTCTCGGCCGCGTACGGCTCGGCGGGCGAGCGCTGCATGGCGATCTCGCAAGTCGTGGCAGTCGGTCACGTCGCAGACGAGCTGATCGACGCGATCAAGGCGCGCATCCCGAAGGTGAAGGTCGGCGACGGCCTCGATCCGTCGTCGGAGATGGGCCCGCTCGTGACGAAGGAACATCGCGACCGCGTCGCCTCCTACGTGGAGAACGCGCCGGGCGAAGGCGCGAAGGTCCTCGTCGACGGTCGTGAAGGCGCGCCCGGCGAGGGTTTCTTCCTCAAGCCGTCGCTGCTCGACGACGTCAAGCCGGGAATGAAGGCGTACGAGGACGAGATCTTCGGTCCGGTGCTCGGCGTCACGCGCGTCGACACCTACGACGAGGCTGTGCGGCTGATCAACGAGAACCCGTACGGGAACGGCACCGCGATCTTCACCCGCGACGGCGGCGTCGCTCGTCAGTTCCAGTTCGACGTCCAGGCCGGAATGGTCGGCATCAACGTGCCGATCCCGGTGCCCGTCGCGTATTACTCGTTCGGCGGCTGGAAGGCGTCGCTCTTCGGCGACCGACACGTCTACGGCCCGGAGGGGATCGAGTTCTACACGCGCGGCAAGGTCGTCACATCGCGGTGGCCGGATCCGGCCACGTCGAAGGTCGACCTCGGGTTTCCGCAGACGCGGTAGTGCAGCGCATATCGGCAAGCGAGCTCGCGCAGCGCCGCGACCGTCTGCGCGAGCACGCGCCCGAGGGCTTCGTCCTCTTCACGCCGGATGCGATCCGCTACTTCACCGACTTCTGGTTCCTCTCGAACGAGCGTCCGATCGCGTACGTCGAGCTCGACGGCGACGAGCCGTTCGTGTTCGTGCCGGGGTTCGAGGTCGAACGGACACAAGCGGAGACCTCGTTCGCGCGCATCGAGTCGTACCCCGAGTATCCCGGCATCGAGCACCCGATGCACGTGCTCGCGAGGCTCGTCGGGAAGCGCGAGCGGATCGGCGTCGACAACGACGGCTACCCGGGCATCCTCGGCTACGCCGGGCCGTCGCTGAGCGAGGTCAGCGGCGCGACGGTGGCGCTGCTCGGCGATGCGATCGAGTCGCTCCTTCGCATCAAGAGCCCTGCCGAGATCGAGCTGATCCGAGAGAGCGGGAGGTGGTGCGCACACGCGCACCGCTTGCTGCAGGAGTTCACGCGCGTCGGCGTGACGGAAGCCGAAGCGAGCCTCCGCGCATCGTCGGAGTCGACGCTCGCGATGCTCGAGTCGGGCGAGTACGGGCAGCTCGGCTCGGCCGACGGCGTCAAGGCCGGATACCGAGGACAGATCGGCGTGCGCAGCGCCTGGGCGCACGCGATCGGCCACGACATCGAGTTCGCCGCCGGCGACCTGCTCGTCAGCGAGACCGGGGCGCCGGTGTGGGGCTACAACGCCGAGCTGGAGCGGGGGATGGTGATCGGCGAGCCGAGCGACCGCGTCAAGTGGATGTTCGAGCATGTCGTCGCCGCGCAGCAGGTCGCGTTCGACGCGTTCGGGCCCGGCATCACGTGCGCGGACGTCGACGGGGCGGTCATGCGCTACTTCGAGCAGCACGACCTGCTGCCGTACTGGCGCCAGCACACGGGGCACGGCGTCGGCCTCCGCAACCACGAGGCGCCGTTCCTCGACGTCGGCGACCACACGCTGGTCGAGCCCGGCATGGTCTTCACGATCGAGCCCGGCGTCTACGACTCACAGGTCGGCGGGCTTCGCCACTCGGACACGGTCGTCGTCACCGAGGACGGGGTCGAGATCCTGACGGACTACCCGCGGAACCTCGAGAGCCTTACGATCCCGGTCTGATGTTCATCGACGTTCCCGAGAGCAACGAGCCGAACATGGTGCGCGCCTTCGCACTTCGTCCGGACGTGCTGCGCGCGTGGCAGGAGTTGAACGGTGCCATCAAGGAGGCCGCGGACCTCCGCCGTTACGAGCTGGCGACGCTCGCCGCCGCGCGCACGTTGCGGTCGAGCTACTGCTGCCTCGCGCACGGCAAGGTGCTCGCCGAGCAGTTCTACGATGCCGAGACGGTGGTGCAGCTGCCGGGCGGGCTCGACGACGCGGATCGCGCCGTGATGGCATTCGCCGAGAAGGTCGTGGTCGACGCAACGTCGATCGCGCAGGCCGATGTCGACGAGCTTCGCGGCCACGGGCTCACCGACGCGCAGATTGCCGACGTCGTCTTGGCAGCCGCCGCGCGCTGTTTCTTCAGCAAGACGCTCGACGCCCTGGGCGCGCAGCCGGACGCGTCGTACAACGAGTTGCCTGCGACGCTCCGCGACGCCATGGTCGTCGGACGCCCGATCGCTACGGACTGAAGGTTACCGGCTCGCCGAGGAGCGTCGTGCGCGCGGGGGTCGTCTCGGCGACGACCCGGCCGCGTCGGATGACCCAGCGTCGCGGCGGGTGCAGCCGCAGCACCTCGAGCGCGTTCGGCGCGTCGTAGACCACCAGGTCGGCCGGCTTGCCCTCCTCGAGCCCGTACTCGTCCTCGACGCCGAGCGTGCGCGCGCCGCGCTCGGTTGCGCAGCGCAGCATCTCCGGGATCTCCTCGCGTCCGCTCATGTACGTGAAGTGCAATGCGAGCGACGCCGCCTCGACCATGTCGGCGCGTCCGAGCGAATACCACGGGTCCATGACCACGTCGTTGCCGAGCGAGACGTTGACGCCGGCGGCGAGCAGCTCCTTCAGCTGCGCGAAGCCGCGGCGCTTCGGATAGGCGTCGAGACGTCCCTGGATCAGCGAGTTCGCGAACGGGTTGACGACGACGTTGATCCCGCTGCGGCGAAGGAAGCCGTGCAGCTTGGACGAGTAGTACGGCTCGTACGATCCCATCGCGGTGCAGTGCGAAGCGGTGACGCGGCCGGCCATCGCGTGCTTGACGGTGTCGTCGGCCATCACTTCGAGGAAGCGTGAATTCGGATCGTCGGTCTCGTCGCAGTGCACGTCGATCCGCCGTGAGTACTGCTTCGCGAGATCGAAGACGCGGTGCACCTCGAGCAGTCCGAGCTCGGACGTCGGCTCGTAGTGAGGGATGCCGCCGACGCAGTCGACGCCGAGCCTGATCGCGTGCTCGAGCCGCTGCTCGTCGCCGTCGCGCTGGAAGATGCCGTCCTGCGGAAACGCCGTCACCTGGACCGTGCAAAGCTCTGCGACGTCGTCACGTAGACGGAGCAGTCCGCGCACCATTGCATCGTTCTCGCCTGAGACGTCCGCGTGGGCGCGGATGAAGAGGGTTCCCTGCGCGACCGACCAGCGCACGATCTCCCGCGCGCGCTCGTAGACGTCCTGCTCGGTGAGGGACGGCTTGAGCTCGCCCCAGACGTCGATGCCCTCGAGCAGGGTTCCGGATTCGTTCCAGCGCGGTTTGCCTGCCGTCAGGGACGCGTCGAGGTGAAGGTGGCAGTCGACGAGCGGCGCCGTCGCGAGCCGGCCCTCGGCATCGATCTCCGTCGCGCCGTCCGCTGCGAGGTCTGTGCCGATGCGCGTCCAGCGGTGGTCGTCGGCGAGGAGGTCGACGAGGCTGCCGTCGAGCAGCCTCGCGTTCCGTATGAGGAGGCTCATCTGAAGGAGAGCGTAAACCCGCCGCGGCGCCCGTACGGATCGACCGCGACGAGGTGCACGACGTGTGTCCCCCGGCGCACGCGAATCTTCACGGGGAACGTGCCGGGGGCGAGAATGCGCCTCCGCCCCGGCTGGAAGAAGATCTGCGACGGAGTCGACATCCGCGTCGACACGATCCGCGCCCCGCTCCGGAGCGTCGTCACCCTGATCGGCGCGACCCGGCGGAGGCGGGGCGCGAAGCGCGACACCTTGCGCGGGTCGCCCCATGCGTTCGGGACGAAGAGCCTGTAGAAGCCCGGCTTGCGCGTCAGGACTTGGCCCTGATAGACGCCGGCGAGCAGGCCGCTGGGCAGGGCGCCCGCGGTGAGCGGCGCCACCGCCGACCAGACACGGCCGTCCGTCGAGAAGCCGACGACCTGCGTGTCGGGCGGCGTCGCATAGGCGATGTCGAGGGGCCAGGCCAGCGTCTTGATCTGGGGCGACAGCGTCAGCGCGAGCTGCGCACCGGAGGTCGCGAGCCCGACGGCAGTCCCGGCCGGCACGGCCCCGGGCTGCCAGGTGACCGTGGCGGAGCCGTCGGCGGTGACGACCGCGCCCGCCTGGCCCAGTTGCGCCGTCGCCGACTCGGGAGTCGGCGCGGGCACCGGCGCAGCGAGCACGACGCCCGTGGGCGACGAGGTCGCCGTCTGGGCCCCGACGCTGTTCGTCGCGTTCACGAAGAGCTCGATCGTCGCGCCGATGTCCCCCGGCGTGAGGAGGTACGTCGCCGCCGTTGCGCCCTCGATCGGTGCGCACGCACCGGCGCTCGCGTCGCAGCGCTGCCACTGGAACGAATACGACGTGGGCGAGCCGCTCCACGTGCCCGTCGTCGCGGTCAGCGTGGAGCCGACGACGGCGGTGCCCGAGATCTGTGGCGGCGCAGTCACGGCCGGCACCGTCGCGCCGCTCGCTGCTGCGACCGGAGTCGTCGGCGCCGAGGATGCTGTTGCGGCGAGGGACTTCGACGTCGCGGTCACGGTCACGACGATCGTGTGGCCGACGTCGTTGACCGACGGCGTGTACGACTCGAGCGTCGCGCCGGAGATCGGCACGCAGTTCGCGCCGACTCCGTCGCACGCCTCCCATTGATACGTGAACGTGACCGGCTTGCCGCCGTTCCACGTTCCGGGCACCGCAGCGAGCTTCGCGCCGGCGCGCGGCGTGCCGACCAGCGTCGGCGGCGTTGCGGACGACGGCGCGCCAGAGGGCAGCGCCGCGAGCGCGAAGCCGCCCGGATCCGGACCGTTGACGCGGTCGCCGTCGACGCACTTCGTCGAGATGCCCGGAACGGAGAGACAGTCCGACCACTGCCAGAACGACCAGCCGAGACCGCCCCAGTTCGACGCGGGGACGAGCGGCGCGCCTGCACTCGTCCAGTGCGCGACCCAGAGATGATGGCTGCCGGTCGCGAACGACGTCGTGTCGCCCAGGTACGTCTTCCAGAAGCTCGGGGACGTGTAGATCATCGCGCTGACTCCGGTGCGTGCTGTGACCTCGTCGAGCCACGCCTGCGTCCACTTGACGAGCGCCGGCTGCTTGAGCCCGTTCACCGTCTCGAGGTCGAGCACCGGCGGGAGATCGCCTCCGCGGGGCTGCGCGACGTCCACGAAATGGTCGGCCTGCGCGATCGCGCTCGCCGTGATCGTCGCATCGCTCGTGCCCGCCGGCTGCGCGAAGTGGTATGCGCCGAAGTACAGGCCCGCAGCCTTCGTCCCCGTGCGGTTGATCGCGTACGTGGCGTCCGTGAACGTCGTCCCCTCGCTCGCCTTCGCAAACGCGAACGTGTAGCCGGCGCCCGCGACCTGCAGCCAATCGATCGACGATCCCTGGTGGTTCGAGACGTCGACGCCCTTCGGATACGTGGCGGCGCTGCAGACGAGGACGAACGCCAGAAGCGCGAGAGCTCTCGACCCCACGCGACGAGGGTAGCCAGAGCGCGTTAGGCTCGCAGCAATGTCACAAGGTCCTTACAAACCGCTCGACGCGCAGGTGATCCCGCGCTTTGCCGGGATCCGCACCTTCATGCGTGCACCGCACGTAACAGACCTCACGGGCGTCGACGTCGCGGTGTACGGCATTCCGTTCGACACTGCGACGAGCTATCGCACCGGGCCGCGCTTCGGGCCCGAGGCAATCCGCAGCGCGTCCGCGCTTCTGCGGCCCTACAACCCCGCACTCGCCGTGAACCTCGTCGACGCGCTGTCGATCGTCGACTACGGCGACGTCCCCGTTTCACCGGGCGACACGGAGCGCACGTATGCGCAGGTCGAGGAAGCGCTCGCGCCGATCGTCGAGGCCGGTGTCTTTCCTGCGGCGCTCGGCGGCGACCACGCGATCACGCTCGCGGAGCTGCGCGCGCTTGCCAAGAAGCACGGCCCGCTCGCGCTCGTGCAGCTCGACTCGCACGGCGACGTGTGGGAGTCGTACTTCGGCCAGCGCTACTTCCACGGGACGACGTTCAAGCGTGCGCTCGAAGAGGATTTGCTCGACCCGACCGCATCCGTGCAGGCCGGCATGCGCGGCTCGCTCTACGGGCCGGACGACATCCAGATCGCGAAGGACTTCGGGTTCACGGTGCTCACGACCGACGAGCTGCGCGAGCTCGGTCCGCAGCGCTACGGCGAGCTCGTGCGCGAGAAGACCGGCGACCGTCCGGTCTTCGTGTCGTTCGACATCGATTTCCTCGACCCGGCGTTCGCACCGGGCACCGGCACGCCGGAGGCGGGCGGCTTCTCGACTGCAGAGGCGCTCGCGTTCGTGCGCAACTTGAAGGGAATCCGTCTCGAAGGTTGCGACGTCGTCGAGGTGTCGCCGCCGTACGACAACGCCGGCGCCGTCACCGCGCTAGCAGCTGCAACCGTCATGTACGAGCTCCTATCCCTCCGCGCGTGCTTGCCTGCCTGACGTTCGACGTCGACGCCGAGGCGCCGATCCTCGTCGAGAGCGGCTTGTACGCGCGCAACCTCGGCGTCATGTCGCACCAGGCGTACGGCCCGCTCGTCGGCGTCCCGCGCATCCTCGAGCTGCTGCGCGAGTACTCCCTCCCGGCGACGTTCTTCGTCCCGGGCTGGACGGCCGACCGCTATCCGCAGACCGTCGAGGCGATTCTCGCGGCCGGCCACGAGGTCGGGCACCATTCGTACGCGCACTTCTCCCCGTTCGCGCAGACGGAGGACGAGGAACGCGTGGACTTCGAGCGCGCGCTCGCCTCGCTGCGTGCGGTCGGCGCGGATCCCGTCGGCTTCCGCTGCCCGAGCTGGGAGCCCGGTTGGCGGACGCCGGCGCTCGTCGCCGAGCACGGACTGCAGTACGACTCGTCGCTGATGGACTCCGACAAGCCGTACGTCCTCGACACGGGCGCGGGGGAGATCGTCGAGCTGCCGGTGCACTGGGCGCTCGACGACTGGGAGCAGTACGCATACATCCCCGATCCGCCCTTCCGCTCGGCGATCGAGTCGCCGCAGAAGGTGCTCGACCTCTGGCTGAGCGAGCTCGACGCGATGCGGCGCTACGACTGCCTCTTCGTCCTGACGTGCCATCCGTTCCTCAGCGGCCGACCGCACCGCGTCGAGGTGCTGCGGAGGCTCATCGAGCACGCGCTGGAGGGCGGCGACGTCCAATTCCATGCCTGCCGCGAGGTCGCTGCGATGGAGTGGCCCGATCGACGCGCCCTCCGGCCTGTCGAGGTCGACCCGCTGGTCTATCCGGACCGAACCTGAGAATCTCTCCCTAACTCGTCAGGGAGGCGACATGGAGCAACAAGGCGAGCTGGCCGCAGCGGTCACGCTCGACGAGCACGGCATCGCGCCGGTCCGCCCCGAGGACCGGACGTCGACGCCGTGGCGGCAGTTCTGGATCTGGGCCGGCGCGAACATCGCGCCGATCAACTGGATCCTCGGCGCGCTCGGGATCATCCTCGGGCTCAGCCTCGTGGAGACGCTCGTCGTCCTCGTCATCGGCAACGTCGTCGGGTGCGCGTTCTTCGGCCTGTTCTGCGTGATGGGCCATCGCACCGGCGTCAATCAGATGGTGCTCTCGCGCGCGGCATTCGGCCGGCGCGGCGCCTATCTCCCGGCGGTCGCACAGCTGCTGATGACGATGGGCTGGCTCGGCGTCAACACCTGGGTCGTGCTCGATCTCGTGCTCGGGATCTTCAAGCACATGGGCTACGACCATCCCGGGACGGGCACGAAGTACGCGGTCGGCATCGGGATCATGGCGGTGCAGGTCGTGATCGCGATCGTCGGCTTCTACCTGATCCAGGCGTTCGAGAAGTACACGGTGCCCGTCGCCGGCCTGATCGTGATCGTCATGAGCATCCTCGCCTGGACGAAGGTGAACGTCGTCTGGACCCATTCGACCGCGCATGGGGCGGACAAGCTGACGGCGGTGACACAGCTGCTGACGGCGATCGGCGTCGGTTGGGGCATCACCTGGCTGACGTGGTCGTCCGACTACACGCGGTTCATCAAGCCGAGCGTCCCGGACCGCAAGGTCTTCTGGACGACCTGGTCGGCGATTCTCATCCCGACTGTGTGGCTCGGCTTCCTCGGCGCGTCGATCGCGAGCGGCGGCGTGCAGAACGACCCCGCCGACTTCGTGACGGCGGCGTTCGGCGGCTTCTCGATCCCGATCTTGTTCCTCGTCATGCATGGGCCGGTGGCGACGAACATCCTCAATCTCTACTCGGCGACGCTCGCCGCCCTCTCGATCGACATCAAGGCGGCGCGCTGGAAGGTCAGTGTGGTCGTGTCGATCGTCGGCACAGGCGCGCTCATCTGGTTCATCCAGGACTCGAACTGGGCGAACAAGTTCGACGAGTGGCTCGCGTCGGTCGTGCTGTGGATCTCGGCGTGGGCCGGCGTCATGTGCGTCGACTACCTCGTGTTCCGGCGCGGGAAGATCGACATCCCGGCGCTGTATGCGTCGCCGAGCGAGTCGATCTACGGCGACGTCAACTGGGCTGCGGTGATCGGCATGCTCGCCGGCGTCGTGGCCGGCTGGGCGTGGGGCTACGGTCTCGTCGGCTTCCTGCAGGGGCCGATCGCGAAAGCGACGCACAACGTCGACCTCTCGTGGCTCACCGGGTTCGGCGTCGCCGCGATCCTCTACTACGTTCTGCGGCCCTTCCTCGCGAAGGAAGCGCAGGGGGCGGCGGTCACGACGCCGTAGCGCTCGCTTCTCGGGAACCGTGTGGCGCCCGCGTTCGCGCGGGCGCCCCCGTTGCCGCGGCTAGTAGCCACCGCCACCGCCGCCGCCGCAGCCGCTGAGCAGCACGACGAGGGCGATGACGAGCAATGCGAGAGCGGTCGGAAGGATGAGCCGGGCATACCGCATGTAAGGCATACGCCCCGACGTTCGACGCGGATTGCCCGGACCCTTCTACGCGACTGCAGTGCGGGCCGGCGCGAGCTCCTCGCCGAACCGCGCGCGCTTCACGAACTGCCCGATGCCGGGCGAGGCGACGAGCTCGTCGTTCTCGACGAGGACGTTCCCACGCAGCAGCACGACGTCGGGAGCGCCGGTGACGACCGTTCCCTCGTACAGCGAGTAGTCCGCCTTCGAGTGGTGCGTCGACGCGGAGATCGTCACCTGCTTCTTCGGGTCGAAGACGACGAGATCGGCGTCGGAGCCGACGGCGACCGTGCCCTTGCGCGGGTAGAGGCCGAACAGCTTCGCCGGGTTCGTCGCGAGTAGCTCGACCATCCGGTTGAGCGTGATCCGTCCCTCGTTGACGCCGAAGTGGTGGATCATCTTCAGGCGGTCCTCGAGCCCCGGCCCCCCGTTCGGGATCTTCGAGAAGTCGTCCTTGCCGAGGGTCTTCTGACCGTCCCAGAGGAACGCGCAGTGATCGGTCGAGATCGCCGACAGGGCGTCGGTGCGCACTGCGTTCCAGAGGTAGTCGTGGTTCGAGGCATCGCGCACCGGCGGCGAGTACACGTATTTCGCGCCTTCGAAGTTCGGCTTCGCGATGTCGTCGAGCGACTTGAAGAAATACTGCGTGCA
>JAICWC010000174.1 GCA_025934995.1 Thermoleophilia bacterium
GGTCAAGCCGAAGACCTCGCCGAACACCTCGTCGACCTCGTATCCCGGAATGTCGTTCATCGTCGTCACGATCATCGGTTCAGAACCTCCCATGCCCGGCGCACGTCCGCCTCGGTCGTGCGCGCATTGCCGATTGCGAGCCTGATGCAGTAGCGCCCGTCGAGCTTCGTGTGTGACAGAAAGATCTCACCGCTGCGGTTCGCGCGCTCGACGAGCGCTTCGTTCTCCTCGTCCGGGGCGTTCTTGCGGAAGACCACGAGCGAGAGCCGCTGCGGGGCGACGAGCTCCCACTCGTCCGATTGCTCGACGAATTGCGCGAAGAGGCGCGCCAGCCGGATGTGCTCGCGCTGCACCGCTCGGAGCTGCTCGGCGCCGTAACAGCGGAGGACGGCCCAGAGCTTCAGCGAGCGAAAGCGCCGCCCGAGTGCCGGCCCGTATTCCGACAGCGCATACACGTCCTCCGGCGTGCGCAGGTATTCCGGGACGAGCGAGAACGCCTGACGGAACTCCTCCGGGCGCGACGTCCAGAGCAGCGAGCAGTCCATCGGCAGCATCAGCCATTTGTGCGGGTTGACGACGAGCGAGTCCGCCAGCTCGACTCCGTCCTGCGACCAGCGTTCCTCTGCGCAGATCCAGGCCGAGCCCGCATACGCAGCGTCCACGTGGAGCCATGCCCCTGCATCGTGCGCGCGCGCCGCGAGCTCGCGCACCGGGTCGACTGACGCGAACGACGTCGTGCCGACGGTCGCGACGACGCAGGCGACGTCGTCCATGGGGACGTCGGGCGACATCGCGAGATCGACGACCGGCTGCTTCCGCAACTCCATCCCCAACATGCGTGCGCCCTTCTCGATCGAGGAGTGGGCGTGCTCCGACGCGACGACGACGTTGCGGTCGGTCACGTGACGCGCCGCGATCAGCGCAGCGAGCGTCGAGGTCGACGCGGTGTCCTCGATGTGCCCGTGCCATCCGTCCGGCAGGCCGAGGAGTTGGCGCACCCAGTCGACGACGCGAAGCTCGAGCTCCGTCGACGCCGGCGACGCGCGCCAATGAAGCGCCACCTGATTGGTCGCCGCCGCGAGCAGCTCGGCGAGGATCCCCGGCTCCGACGCCGTGACCGCGAAGTACGCGAAGAAGCGCGGATGCTGCCAGTGCGTCAATGCGGGCAGGATCAGCTCGTCCATGTCGCGCAACACCGCGTCGAACGACTCGGCTTGCTCGGGCGCCGATTCGGGAAGTTTCGACGACAAATCGCCCGGCGCCACCTGCGCGAGCACAGGCAGCTCGCCGACCCGCTCCAGGTACCGCGCTGCCCAGTCGACCGCGGCGTAACCGTCGTCGCGGAACGTCATGGCCGCTTCCGCCGCAACTTCTCGATCTGTTTCCACGTGCGCGTGTTCAGGACGTCGTCCTTCGTCAACCAGCCGCGCCGCGCCTGGGCGACCGCGAGCTCGACATACGACTGCGATCGAACCTCATGGGCGTCCGAGTCGAGCACGAGCTTCAACCCGGCCTCCTTCGCCGCCCGAGCGTGCACGTCACGGAGGTCGAGGCGGTCCGGCTGCCCGTTCACCTCGAGGAAGCAGCCGACCTCGAGCGCCTTCTCGACGACGCGCTCGACGTCGACGTCGCGCGGCCCGCGCGTGCGGATGCGCCTCCCCGTGAGGTGGCCGATCACGTCGACGTATGGGTTGTCCATCGCCTCGAGCACGCGATCGGTCGGCCGGTTCTCCGGCGCCTGGTGCACGGACGCGACGACCCAGTCGAGGCGCGCCAGCTCCTTCTCCGGGACGTCGACCTCGCCGTTCGAGCGGATGTTCGCCTCGACGCCCGCGAGGATGCGCAACTTGGGGAAGCGATCGCGCAGCGCGTCGATCTCCTCCAGCTGTCGTGCGAGCTTCCCCTCCCGCATGTAGTGCGAGTGGTCGGTGATCGCGTAGAAGTCGTAGCCGCGCGCAGCCGCCGCCTCGACCATCTCCGCGAGCGTGCTCTTACCGTCGGCCGACCAGTGCGTGTGGGTGTGCAGGTCGCCGCGAACGTCGCGCAGCTCGACGAGCTGCGGCAGCTCGCCGCGCCGCGCAGCGTCGAGCTCGCCGCAGTTCTCGCGCAGCTCGGGTGGAATGGGCTGGTAGCCGAGGAACTCGTACAGCGCGTCCTCGTCGTCGGTCTTGAAGACGGTGCCGCTCTCGACGGTCGTGACGCCGTACTCGGAGATCGACAAGCCGCGCCGGACGGCGTCCTCGCGCATGGCGACGTTGTGCTCCTTCGAGCCGGTGAAGTGCTGGAGCAAGTTGCCGTACGACTCGGCCGGCACGACGCGCAGGTCGAAGCGCAGCCCCTCGTTCGAGAGCACCGTCGCCTTCGTGTCGCCGTGTGCAGCAACGTCTGCCACCCACGTCAGCTTCGTGAAGTACTCGGTGAGCTCGCGGGGATCCGTCGCGGTCGCGACGATGTCGAGATCCTTGAAGGTCTCCTTGCGTCGCCGCACGGATCCGGCCTCGGAGACATGGAGGGTCGCAGGGTGCTCCCTCAGCACGGAGACCACCGCCAGCACCGCCGGCAGCCCTTCCCCGAGCAGTCGCCTGCCTTCGTCCGGGTTCGCCGCCTTGAACGCAAGCGCCTTGAGGATCTTCTCCTCGCTCTTCGGCCCGAGGCCGGAGAGCCCGCGCAGCTGCTGCGCCTCGGCAGCGCCCCTGAGCTCGTCGAGCGTCGTCACGCCGAGCTCGCGCCAGATGCGTGCAGCGGTCTTGGGGCCGAGACCGGGCAGCCGCATGAACTGGACGACGCCTTCCGGCACGAGTGCGCGACGTTTGGCCAGCGCCTCGATTTCGCCGGTCTCGATGATCTGGACGATCTTCTCCTCGATCGTCTTGCCGATCCCCTGCAGCTCCTTCGCGCGTCCGTTCAGCGCGAGCTCGGCGATCGAGCCGGACGTCTCGCGCATCCGCGTCGCCGCGCGGCGGTAGGCGAGAACGCGAAACGACTCGGCCCCCTCCAGCTCGAGCAGGTCGGCGAGGAGATCGAACTGCTCGGCCAGCTCGGCGTTTTTCGGCAGAGCGGCCACCGCGTCGATCATATGTACCCTCGCGCGGATGAAAGCGCCCCCCAAGGCGACGGTGTGCCTACCGACGTACAACGAGCGCGAGAACCTCGAGAAGATGGTGCGCGCGCTCGGTACGCACGACGTCGACGTGCTCGTGATCGACGACGGGTCACCCGACGGCACGGGAGAGATCGCCGACCGGCTGGCCGCCGAGCTCGGCTACGTGCAGGTGCTGCACCGCGCACACAAAGAAGGGATCGGCCGCGCGTATATCGCAGGCTTCGAGCGTGTCCTCGCCGGCGACTCCGAGCTGGTCCTCGAAATGGACTGCGACTTCTCCCACGACCCGGCCGACGTGCCGCGACTGATCGCTGCGTGCGAGGCCGGCGCCGACCTCGCGCTCGGCTCGCGTTACGTGCCCGGCGGCGGAACCCGCAAC
>JAICWC010000004.1 GCA_025934995.1 Thermoleophilia bacterium
GCGCGCTCGAGCTTGCGCTGGAAGCGCTCCACCCGGCCGCCGGTGTCCATGAGCTTCTGCTTGCCGGTGTAGAACGGATGGCAGTTCGAGCAGATCTCGACGTGGAGCTCAGGCTTCGTCGACCGCGTCTGGAACGTGTTCCCACAGCTGCAGGTCACGGTCGCGAGGACGTACTCGGGATGGATGTCGGTCTTCATTGCCCGGCCAGGATAGCAGCGGCCTGTTTTGCAGCCACGTTGCCGCCCGAGACGACGGAGACGACCGTCTGACCCGGTTCGACCTGCACTTTGCCCGAGAGCAGCGCCGCCGTTCCCGCCGCGGCGCCGAGCTCACACGCGAGCTTCGTGCGCGCATAGATCCAGCGGAACGCCTCCTTCAGCTCGTGCTCGGAGACGAGCGCCGACTCGACGCCGAGGCCGCTGCAGATCTCGAGGCAGTGCTCGCCGGCGAACGGGCCCGTGAGCGCGTCGGCAGCCGTGTCGATCGTCACGCGCACGGGCTCGCCGGCCTCGAGCCCGCTGCGGAGCGCGGTCGCGCCTTCCGGCTCGACGGCGATCACGCGCGCGTCCGGGTTGCGTGCCTTAACCGCGACCGCGATGCCGCTGATCAGCCCACCGCCGCCGGCGCCCGCGAGGACGACGTCGGGTACCGGACCGTCCTCGAGGATCTCGAGACCGACCGTTCCCTGGCCCGCGATGACGAGTGGGTCGTCGAACGGGTGCACGAGCGTGCGGCCGCTCTCGGCCAACACCTCGTTGAGGCGATCGAAAGCAGATGATGGCCCGTCGGCGTCCATGTCGACTATCGCCCCGTAGCCGCGCATCGCGGCGACCTTGGTCGAGTCGGCGTCCTTCCAGGTGACGATCAGCGCGTCGATCCCCTCCTCGCGCGCCGCCCACGCGACCGCCTGGCCCGCGTTGCCCGCTGAAACGGTCGCGACGCCGCGGTCCTTCTCTTCCTGTGTCAGCGCGGAGATCTTGTTCAGGGCGCCGCGCACCTTGAACGCGCCCGTCTTCTGAAAGAGCTCCGCCTTGAACCAGACGCCGAGCGTGGTCGAGTAGAGAAGCGGCGTGCGGTGCACGCGCCCCGCGATCGTCCGCGCGGCGCGCTCGACGTCATCGATCGTGATCACACGCGGGAAGCTACGCGAGCGGGACGCAGTGACACGGTGAACACCGTCTGACGGCCCGGCGTGCTCTCGACGCGAACGGTGCCGCCCATCGCCTCGGTCAGCTCCTTGACGATCGCGAGGCCGAGGCCTGTGCCGACCGGGCGCTCGCGCCCGTATCGCTCGTGCAGGTAGAAGCGCTCGAACGCGTGCTCGCGCTCCTCGTCGCCGAGACCGGGCCCGGTGTCCTCGACGCGCAGCTCGCCGGCACGTGCGACGACCCGGACCTCACCGCCGGCCGGCGTCAGCCGTAGTGCGTTCTCGACGAGGTTCGAGACGATCTGGAGCACGCGGTCGGCGTCGGCGATCGCCGGGCTCGGCCCGTCCGCGACCGCGGTGAGCGTCACGCCGAACGCGTCGGCCTGTGGCTGATAGCGCCGCACCGCGTCCTCCGCGACCTCGGTCAGGTCGATTTCGCTGTTGTGGACGCTGAAATCCGTCTTGTTCATGCGCGCGAGGTCGAGCAGGTCCTTGACGAGCCGTTCGAGCCGTGCCGCCTCCACCGCTACCGTCGCCGCGGCTTCACGCGGGTCGATCGCGCCGTCTTCGACCGCCTCCGCATAGCCGCGAATCGCCGTCAACGGCGTCTTCAACTCGTGGCTGACGGAGAGCAGGAACGAGCGTTCCGCTTCGCGTGCACGTGCGAGCTGGACGGCGAGGTCGTTGAAGGCGCTCGCAAGCGTCTCGAGCTCCGTGCCGCCCTCGACCGGGACGGGGTCCGGATGCTCGCCGCGCGCGAGGCTGCTCGTCGCCTGCGCGACACGGCGGACCGGGCGTGCGATGCGGCGCGCGAGCAGGAGCGCGCCGAATGCGGCGAGCACGCCGCCGAGAAGCGCCGAGAACAAGAGGCTGTAGATGTACGGCGACTCGCGGTCGGCGGTCGCGCTCACCGGCCGGAAGAGCACCAGCGGCTTGCCCTTGACCATTCGCGCCGCGAAGAACTGGCCGTCGGCGCTGCCGTTCGCGCTGCCCGTTTTGTGCAACACGGCGACTGCCGATTTGGGCAGGTCAGCCGTCGAGAGCTGGTACGTCTCGTCCTGCTTGTGCAGGAACACCAGCTGGTCGGGCAGGTGCGTGAGCGGCGAGAGCTCCTTGCTCTGCGCGCCGGCGATCAGGTCGGCCTGGTGCGAGAGGTCGCGCAGCGCGGACCGGTCGACCGCGCGGCGCGTCAAGACGATGCCGACGACGACGGTCAGCGCGACGCAGATCGCGACCGTCAGCGCAATCGCCCCGAACAGCCGCGCGCGCAGCGAGTTCACGCGGTGACGAGCTTGTATCCCGCACCGCGCACGGTGCGGATCGTGTCGGGATCGCCGAGCTTCCGCCGCAGTTGTGCGACGTGGACGTCGACGGTGCGCGTCCCGCCGGGATACGTCATGCCCCACACGAGATCGAGAAGCTTCTCGCGCGAGAGCACGATGCCGGGATGCTCGAGGAAGCAGGCGAGCAGGTCGAATTCCTTGGACGTCAGCTCGATCGTATTGCCGGCCACGGTGACGTCCATCGAGTCGCGGCGCAGCACGATGTCGTGCGCGGTCAGCACGGCGTCCTCGTTGCGCTGCTCGACGCGACGGAGGATCGCTTTGATACGCGCCGCAAGCTCGCGCGGCGAGAACGGCTTCGACACGTAGTCGTCTGCCCCGAGCTCGAGACCGGCGACGCGATCCGGTTCCTCGTCGCGCGCGGTCAGCATCACGATCGGCACCTTCGAGTAGGCCCGCAGACGCCGGCAGACCTCGAAGCCGTCGATGCCGGGCAGCCCGATGTCGAGCACGACGAGCCGCACCGGATGGCGCCGCAGCTCGGCGACGGCCTCCTCGCCCGAGCGAAGCCACACCACGCGCCAGCCGTCCTGCTGCTCGAGGTAGGCCTTGACCAGACGCCCGATCGACTCGTCGTCTTCGACGAGCAGAAGGACGCCCCCGGTCGCCGTGGCGCTCATGACTCCTTATTTACTAGCCGATGCCTTCGACCTGCACGAGATCGGCCGGTGCGTTCGCCTGGTGGTAGAGGACGACGCGGAGGCGCGGGCGAAGCTTCGAGGGCGATGCGAACCGCGCCGGGCCCTGGACGCGGGCCGTCGGATTGACGTCGACACTCTGCACGGTGCCGTCGGCTTCGCGCACGGTGACGGTCGTGCCCGAGACGGCAGTGATGATGCCGCGGTCGATCCGCCAGTCCACCGGGCCGCCGGGCGACTGGACGATCACCTCGGCCCGGATCATCCGCGGGCCGAAGAACTGATTGATGATCGCCTTCGTCAGGGCCATGCCGCCGCCCGCCATCCAGAAGAAGGCGTTCAGCGCCACCAGAACGGTGGCGAGGATCATGAAGCGGCGCGATCTCATGGTCGTATCTTTGCCTCGTTATCGGTTGATACGCGTAAGGGGGACGTAAAAAAGAGAGAGGTACGGGAGCCTGCTCGAAAGCAGGCTCCCGCCGGAGCTATTTCGCGGGCTCGCGATCGCCGACGTGCCTGGCGGCCGTCGCCGCGACCTGCGCAAGCGACGCGTTCGCGGCGGCGCGGATCCGGACGACGATCCGGTCCCCGACGACGAGCTTCGACGCGTCGATCACCGTCGGCACCTTCCCCTGCCAGAGCAGGAAGATCGTGTCGTCGCCGGTCGCGAAGGTCGCCGTGCCGCTCGCCCCGATCAGCAGGCGCAGCGCCCGGTGGTTGCCGCCGGTGACGTCGACCGTGACCGAGCCGTTGCTCCCGACCGCGGTCAGCTTCCCGCGGAACAGATAGAGCGGCTGGTCGGGCTTGTAGAGCTGCGTGCCGTGGTCGCCGACGAGGCCGGCATCGGCCTTCTCGATGTCGGCGAGGCTGCTGCCCCGCGGCGCGCGGACGTGCACCCAGACGTAATCGCCGGCCGCGAGATCAGCCGCCTGCACGACCGTCGGGACGCCCTTCGACCACTTCAGGAACTCGGTATCGCTGCCGTACGCGAACGTCTGCGTGACCGGCGCGCCGAGCATCGCGCGGAGCGCGACCTTGTTACCGCCTTCGACGTTGATCGAGACGCCGCCGTTCGACGGGGTCGCCGTCAGCGTGCCGAGGAACGAGTACCGGATGTCGTGCGAGCCCTTCGCCGCGGCCGAACCGACTGCGCACAACGCGGCGAGGATGGTGACGATGACGATTGACCTGCGCATCGGTGGAACCTCCGTGTCCGAATGGGAAAACCGATGCACCGACGATTCCCGCCCGCGATCAGGCCTGCGTACGCGCTGCGTAAATCAGCGGTAAGTCGTCACCGCGAGGGGTCGCGGTAGCGCGCGTCCACGAAGCAGAAGACGCCGTAGGCGAGGAGCCCCGCGGCGGTGAGCCCGAGGAGGAACGAGCCGTAGCTCTCGTGCGCGAGCTTCTGCAGCGCGCCGTCGAGCCCGACCGCCTTTTGCGGCTGATAGTCGACGGCCGCCTTGATCGCAAACGCGCCCATCAACGCGAGCACGACGAACCGCGCGATGTGTCCGACGACCCCGACGACGTCGCCGATGTCGCTCTGGCCGCGCCACTTCTCCTCGAACTTGCGGGTCACGCCCATGTAGAGCTGGTAGAGGCCGATGCCGATGAGCACCGCGCCGATCAGGCCGACGATGACCGGGCCGCCCGGCCAGGAGAGCAGGACGGCCGTCGTCTTGTGCGCGCTCTTGTTCTGCGACTGCTCGCGGGCGCCGGTGACGATCTTGATCGCGGTGTAGGTCAGCGCGCCGTAGATCAGGACCCGCGACGCGTTGACGAACCGCTCCTCTCCCTGCCACGCCTGAATTGCCCGCCAGACCGCATACGCAGCCAGCCCGATCGCGAGCAGGACGAGCAGAACGGTTCCGAACGACGTTCCGGCGAGGTGCTGCATCGCACCCTGGTTGCTCGTCGCGGCGCCGCCGTCGCCGAGGGCGAGCTTCAGCGCGAGCGCACCGACGAGACCGTAGGAGACTCCCTTGGCGATCAGGCCGACGCGCGCGAGCGGCCCCTTCCACTCGGACGCGCTCCGCGGATTGGCGATCGTTTCCACTGGAGGCGACAACGGGCGGCGCCACCGGTTGGGTACGGCTAGGTGACCGTGTACTCCGGTCCGCTGCCGCCCTCGGGAGGCGTCAGCCGTCCGCCTTTGGCGGTGATCGCACCGCACTGCACGCAATTCGAGGGCGCGACGTCGACGGTGACCGTCCCGTCCCCGCCTTCGACGCCGATCTCGTAGACCTGCGCGGGACAGAGATTCACCCACATCTCGGCGACGTCCTTCGGGACGCGCCGCTCGATCCGGATGTGGTTCGGCTGGTCGTCGCGCGTCTTGTTGCCCGACGCGAACACGGACGAGAGCTTGTCGAAGGTGAGCTTGCCGTCGGGCGTCGGGTAGTTCGCGGCACGGTTGCTGCGGAGGAGGGGCTGCTCGGCGTCCGGCTCTGCCCGCATCTTCCCGAGATCGAGGCGACCCTTCGAGATCGTCATCGCGCTCGCGAGCGCGCCGCCGATGAAGAAGCCGCGGCCGAACACCTGCCGCATGTCGCGGACCTCGTACAGGTCGTCGTGGATGAAGCTTTCCCGCACTGCCTTGTCGTACGTGTCGAGGGACGCGGCCGGCGTCGCGCCGGGCTGCAACGCGGCGAACGCCGACTCCGCAGCGAGCCGGCCGGACTCGATCGCATAGTGGACGCCCTTGAGCCGCGGAATGTTGACCATGCCGACGCCGTCGCCTGCGAACAACAGTCCGGGCGCATGCAATCTCTTCGGCAGGGCGTAGAAGCCGCCGCTCGGGATCGTCTTCGCCCCCCAGCCGATCCGTTCGCCGTCGCGCAGCAGCTTCGCGATCTTCAGATGCGTCTTCAGTTCCTGCAGCACGTCGTGCACGGACAGCTCGGCGTCGCGGTAGTCGAGACCGACGACCATGCCGATCGTCAGCATGTCGTCGCCCATGGGGTAGATGAAGGAGCCGCCGAACTCGCGGTAGCGCGCGCGTGTGCGCAGCGGCCAGCCCATCGTGTGGATGACGCCGCGCGGCGCTTTCGGCACCTTCCAGACCTCCTTGACACCGAGCTCCCAGACCTGGGGCTCCTCGCCGCGCAGCCCGAACGTGTCGAGCGCGACACCGGTCAGATGTCCCTGCGTTCCTTCCGCGAGCACGGTCACCTTCGCGACGAGGTCGGAGCCCGGCTCGGCGTTCCCCATCGGCTCGCCCTCGCGGTTCATTCCCTTGTCGCCGGTGCGGACGCCGAGCACGCGGCCGTGCGACACGAGCAGCTTCTGCGCCGACGTCTCGGGCAGGATCATCGCGCCGCCCTCTTCCGCGCGCTCGCCGAGCCAGCGGCCGAGCTGGGAGAGCGAGAAGATCCAGTTGCCGTGATTGCGCATCGTCGGCGGCGGCGGGATGCGCAGCGCATTGCGCCGCGTGAGCACGTAGACCGATTCGTCGTGGACCGGGCCGTAGGAGGGGATGTCCTCGACGCGGAAGCCGAGTCGGCGCAGCGCGCGTGGATTGACGACCGCGCCGCTCAACAGGTGCGAGCCCGGCTGCTTTCCCTTCTCGACGATCGCGACCGGCACCTCGCCGAGCCGCTCGGCGACCTCGGGATGCTCCTCCATGAGCTGACCGAGCCGGATTGCGCACGCGAGGCCGGCGGGGCCGGCACCGACGATCAGCACGCCGACTTCGATCCGCTCGTCGGCCGGATCCGTCGGCTCGGCGACGAACTCGCGCGCGCTGAACGGCGGCGGATAGTCGGATGCGCGCGTGCTCATCCCTTGCGTTGCTTGATCAGCTCGGTCAGCTTCGGGACGATCTCGTGCACGTCGCCGACGACGCCGAGGTCGCTGAACTCGAAGATCGGTGCGTTCGCGTCCTTGTTGATCGAGACGATCACGTTCGAGCTCTGCATGCCGACTTTGTGCTGGATCGCGCCGGAGATTCCGAGCGCGACGTAGAGCTTCGGCGACACGACCTTGCCCGTCTGGCCGATCTGCGCGGCGTACGGATACCAGCCCGCGTCGACGACTGCGCGCGTAGCGCCGACAGCGCCGCCGAGCGCCCGCGCAAGCTCTTCCGCGAGCGAGAAGTTCTCCGGCGCGCCGAGACCGCGGCCGCCGGCGACGATCACGTCTGCGTCTTCGATCGACTTGCCACTCGACTCCTCGAGCTCCTGCCCGGTCACCCTCGCCTGCTGCGAATGGTCGGACAGGTCGGCGGAGACGTCGACGATCTCCGGCTCGCCGCCGCCGGTCGCGCTCGCGTCGAACGAGCCCGCGCGGAAGAGCGCGATCCGCGGTGTCGACTTCCAGCCGACGTCGACGTACACCGAATCCTGCAGCGCAGGGCGCTTGCCGACCCAGTCGCCCGTGATGTCGACGAGATCCCAGTTGAGCCCTGCCTCGAGCCGAGCTGCGAGACCGGCTGCGATGTCAGCCGCGAGCACGGAGTTCGCGATCAACACCGTCTCGTAGCCGTGCTCCTGCACGATCTTCGCAAGCACATCGACGCGCGCCTGCGGCAGCGGCGGCTCGAACGCGTCGTCGTCGGCGACGAACACCTTCTTCGCACCGAACGTACCCGCTTCCGGCGCAAGGTCTTTCGCACCGGCGCCGACGATGACGGCCGCGACGTCGGAGTCGCCGAGCGACGCCGCCTTCGTGAGCACGCCGAGCGCACCCTTCTGCAACTCGCTGCCGTGATGCTCGAGGAAGACGAGGATGCTCATACGAGCCGCTTCTCCGCGAGGAAGTCGAGGATCGCCTGCGCCGCGTTGCCGTCGTCCTCGATCTTGCGCGCGTCGCCGCGCGACGGCGGATCCGAGAGGCCGAGCACTTCCGTCTTCGATCCGGCCTCGCCTGCTTCGCCGGCGTCGACGCCGATGTCGGCGAGCGAGAGCGTGTCGAACGGCTTCTTCTTCGCTCCCATGATCCCCTTGAGCGACGGGTAGCGCGGCTCGTTGATCGCGTCGCTGACGGCGACGACGGCGGGAAGCGGCGACTCGATCACGTCGTAGCCGAACTCGGTCTGGCGTTTGACCTTCAGCGAGCCTTCGGCAACGGACAGCTCGGCCGCCTGGCTGACGACGGGCCTGCGGAGGCGCTCGGCAACGGCCGCCCAGAGGACGGCGCCGTCGGAGTCGCTCGCCTGCTGGCCGAACAGCACGAGATCGGCGCTCTCCTTCTCCAGGGCGGCCGCGAGCAATTTGCTCGTCGCGACGAGGTCGGAGCCGGCGGCCGCCTCGTCGCTGATCAAGACGGCGCGATCGGCGCCCATCGCGAGCGCCTTGCGGAGCGAGTCGGCGGCGCGGGCGGGCCCGAGTGAGACGACGACGACCTCCGTGTCGGAGTCGCCCTTGACCCGCAGCGCCTCCTCGACCGCGTTCGCGTCGAAGTGGTTCAGCGCCCCCTCGCCCGCGCGGTCGAGCCGCTTCGTCGACGGGTCGATCTTCGCGTTGCCCTCGGGGACGTGCTTGACGCAAACCGCGATCTTCATGCGGGCGCGATCCTATCGACGCCCGTTGAACTTCCGTTCAAGGTACGTGACGGTCCAATGACGGGGACTGTCCCCGTTTTGCCCGGAAAAGCCCGCTACATGCGCTGCTTTAGCGCCAGCACGTTCGCAGCGAACGACTTGCTGACGTCGAGCGGCCCGTTTGCCCGCACCGAGCGCTCGCCCTGGTACCACCCCGCGAGGGCGAGCTTCTCATCGCCGTTGAAGGCGGCGAGCAGGTGATGGAGATACGCCATCCCGACGTGGATGTTCCCGTCGGCGCCGTGGTCGTCGACCTTGTGGCCGATCAGGACGTCCTCGACGTAGGTCCATGTCGTCGGCAGGATCTGCATGACGCCCTGCGCGCCGACCGGCGAGACCATCGAATTGTTGTAACCGGACTCCATCCACGCGAGCGCGTGCGCAAGATGCGGGTCGACGCCGTAGTACGACGCCCAGTGATCGAGCGACGCGCGCACGGTGTCCGCGTTCGAGGCGGCGACCGCAGTGCGCGTCTCCACGGCGGCCGGCAGGCGGAGATGCGTGCCGATCAGGAGCGGCTTCGCGGGATTGATCCGGTTCAAGTGCGTCAGCCGCGTCAGGGTCGTGTGATTGCGTCGCGCGATGAGCGTCAGAGAGTCGCCGGGCTTGACGACATAGGACGCGAGCGTGACCGCGCGCACCGGCACGTGTGACTGCAGCCCGAGCGCGGCGAACGTGCGCGGCCCGGCGTAGCCGTCGGCGACGAGATGCATCGCGTGCTGATAGCGCTTCAACCCAGCCACGGTCGGCCCATCCATGTACGCATTGACCGGCACGCGCACGCCGTGCTTGTTCAACAGGAACTGCAGCACGGCGACGTCCCAGCCGAAGCAACCGCGCGCGATCGCGCGCGATCCGAAGAGCGGACGGCCGAGCGGGCCCAGCTCACGGCGCGTCTTCAGGTCGGCGATGCCGGTCACGCGCAGGCCGTGCGTGCGCTGGAACGTGCGTACCGCGGCGACCGTGTGCGGACCGACGATGCTGTCGATCGAGCCGAGATACAACCCTTGCGCTCGCAGCGCCACCTGAAGCCCGGCGTGTTGTGGATTGAGGGCAGCGCCCGCACTTCCAGCCGCCGCCCAGGCTGCTGCGAGCACTCCCGCGATTGCGAGACGGAAGCGCATGGCGAGGATTACGCCTCGAAAAACTGAAATCCTTCCCGCAGATGCTCGCGTTTCTCGCAGCCCTGACCTTTCTCTTCCCGGTGGCCGGCCCGACGACGTACCAAGACGACTTCGGACAGGCCCGCCCCGGTGGGCCGCATCAGGGCAACGACTTGATGGCGGCGAAGAAGACCCCGGTGGTGGCGGTCGAGGGCGGGCGCGTCGAGTTCTGGACGACGTCCGCGAGCGCCGGCTGCATGCTCTATCTCTACGGGGACAGCGGGACGATGTACGAGTACATCCACCTGAACAACGACGTGACGATGCAGAACGACAACCGCGGCAAGTGCGTCGCAGGGATGTCGTACGCAAAGGGCTTGAAGAACGGCCAGCACGTGACCGCCGGCCAGCAGATCGGTTACGTCGGCGACAGCGGCGACGCGAACGGCGGGGCGTCGCACCTGCACTTCGAGGTCCATCCGAAGGGCGGCGCCGCCGTCGACCCGTATCCGTACTTGCAGTCGGCGCAGCACCTCTTGTTCTTCGCGAAGCTCGGCTCGCCGTTCGCACTCGCGCTCACGGGCACCGTCGTCGCCACGACGCCGACGTCACTGACGCTGCAGCTGACGACCCTGCGCGCATTCCCGAGCAGCAAGACGCTCAAGGGATTGACACAGCAGGTGACGCTCGCGACACCGACACCGCTGGAGCTCGCGACGGGCGACCCGCTCACCGTGTGGACGCAACCCGCGCTCACGACCCTGAAGACGATGCTCGGGCAGACGCTGAGCGTCGCGCTCGTCCAGCCGAGCTAACGGCCGACGAAGTTCGGCGCGCGCTTCTCGACGAACGCGGTCAGGCCTTCCTTCGCGTCCTCGGACGCGAACAGCTCGCCGAACTCGTTCGCCTCGAGCTCGAGCCCGCCCGTATGGTCGATGCCGAGCGTCAGGTTGCACAGCCGCTTCGCGAGCGAGAGCGCGACCGGCGACTTCGCCGCCAGCGCGGTCGCCGCCTCGAGCGCGTGATCGAGGACGGGATCCGCGACCGCGTTGACGAGCCCGATCCGCAGCGCCTCGTCCGCGTCGATGGTGCGGCCGCTGAAGACGAGCTCCTTGGCAATGCCGAGCCCGCAGATCCGGGCGAGCCGCTGCGTCCCGCCCCAGCCGGGGACGATGCCGAGGTTGATCTCCGGCTGGCCGAGCTTCGCGCGCGACGACGCGTAGCGGATGTCGCACGCGAGTGCGAGCTCGCAGCCGCCGCCGAGCGCGAAGCCGTTGATCGCCGCGATCGTCGGCTTCGGCATCGTCTCGAGCAGGCGCCCGGCCTCATGGCCGAGGGCGCCCCAGCCCTTTGCCTGCTCGGGGTCCAGCCCGCTCATGTACTTGATGTCTGCGCCTGCGACGAATGCCTTCTCGCCCGCGCCCGTCAGCACGACCGCGCGCGCGTCGCCGTCCTCGGCGAGCTCGCTCAGGCGGTCGCGCAGCTCCGTCAGCGTTGCGACGTCGAGCGCGTTGAGGGCGTCCTGCCGGTCGATCGTGACGACGGCGACCGATCCCTGCCGGTCGACCCGGATCAAACCGCGACAGCCCCGCGCAGGAAGTCGACGATGTCGGTCGTGGTCGCGCCGGGCCCGAACACCGCGGCCACACCGCCCCGCTTCAACTCCTCCGCGTCGTCCTGCGGGATCGTGCCGCCGACAAGGACGAGCACGTCCTCGGCGCCGTTCTCGCGCAGCAGCTCCATGATCCTCGGCACGAGCGTCATGTGCGCGCCGGAGAGGATCGAGATGCCGACGGCGTCGGCGTCCTCCTGAATGGCGGTCTCGACGATTTGCTCCGGCGTCTGGTGCAGGCCGGTGTAGATCACTTCCATGCCGGCGTCCCGGAGCGCGCGCGCGATGATCTTCGCGCCGCGGTCGTGCCCGTCGAGGCCCGGCTTCGCGACGACGACCCTGATCTTCCCGGCCATCAGAAGACCGGGGTCTCCCGCCAGACGCCCCAGACGTCCCGGAGCGCGTCGCACATCTCGCCCATCGTGACGTCGGCACGCGCGGCCGCCATGATCGGCTCCATCAGGTTCCGGTCCTCATGCGCCGCATCTTCGCGCAAACGCGCAAGCGCCTGCTCGGCCGCAGACGAGTCCCGGCGCGCCCGCAGTGCCTGAACGCGGTCGATCTGCTTGCGCTCGAGTGCGGGATCGATCTTGAGGATCTCGAGCTCCTGCTCTTCGTCGAGCTGATAGCGGTTCACGCCGACGACGATCCGCTGCTGCTGCTCGACCTCCGACTGGTACCGGAACGACGCCTCGGCGATCTCGCGCTGGAAGAAGTTCTCCTTGATCGCCGGAATCACCCCACCGAGCTTCGCGATCCGGTCGAAGTAGTCGTACGCCTGGCGCTCGAGCTCGTTCGTCATGTGCTCGACGTAGTACGAGCCGCCGAGCGGATCGATCGTGTTCACGACGCCGGTCTCGTGGGCGATCACCTGCTGCGTGCGTAGCGCCAGGCGCACCGCGTGCTCGGTCGGGAGCGCGAGCGCCTCGTCGAACGAGTTCGTGTGCAGCGACTGCGTCCCCCCGAGCACCGCGGCGAGCGCCTCGAGCGCCGTCCGGATCAGGTTGACCTCCGGCTGCTGCGCCGTCAGGGACACGCCCGCCGTCTGCGTGTGGAACCGCATCAGCCAGGAGCGCGGATTCTTCGCGCCGTATTTCTCGCGCAGCTCCCGCGCCCAGATCCGCCTCGCGGCCCGGTACTTCCCGATCTCCTCGAAGAAATCGAGATGCGCGTTGAAGAAGAAGGACAACCGCGGCGCGAAATCGTCGACGTCCAGGCCACGCTCGATGCACGCGTCCACATAGGCGAAGCCGTCGGCGAGGGTGAACGCAAGCTCCTGGGCGGCAGTCGATCCCGCTTCGCGGATGTGGTAGCCGCTGATCGACACCGGGTGCATCAACGGCATCTCGCGCGCGCACCAGTCGATCATGTCGACCACCAGCCGCATCGACGGCTCGGGCGGGAAGATCCACTCCTTCTGCGCGATGTACTCCTTGAGGATGTCGGTCTGCACCGTCCCGCGCAGCGCTGCGATCGGCACGCCCTGCCGCTCCCCGACGCACGCATAGAAAGCGAGGAGCATCGCCGCCGGCGAATTGATCGTCATCGACGTCGACACGGCGTCCAACGGGATGCCCTCGAACAGCCGGCTCATGTCCTCGAGCGAGTCGATCGCGACGCCCTCCCGCCCGACCTCCCCGAACGAGCGCGCATGGTCGCTGTCGTAGCCCATCAGCGTCGGCATGTCGAACGCCGTCGAAAGCCCCGTCTGACCGTGCTCGAGCAGATACCGGAAACGCTCGTTCGTCTCCTCCGCCGTCCCGAAGCCCGCGAACTGCCGCATCGTCCACAACCGCCCGCGGTACATCGACGGATAGACGCCTCTCGTGAACGGATAGACCCCCGGAAAGCCGAGCTCGCCGACCTCGGCGTTGTCGTCCGTGTAGAGCGGCTCGTTCTCGATCCCGGAGATCGTCGAGAAGAGCTCCCCCTGCCGCTCCGGCTTCGCGTCGTACAGCTCCTCGCGCCAGCGCTCGGTGCCGGTTCCCTCGGTCGTCGCCACGGAACGGATTGTTGCCGAAACCGGCGCCGTCCTGAATTCGAGTGATTGCACCTCGACCTGAGGTCGAGGTTTCGGGACCGCGGTGACGACGCCCGGCGAAGAGCCGGACGCAGTCGTCACCTTTTAGGGGGATTTTTGGGAATTCCTTCCCTTTTCCTACTCGGAATGCCCTCACCCGCACGACACTTCGAGCCGAAGTAATCACGGGAGACGTACGCCGACGGGCGTGCGGTGGTTACCGGAAGGAACCTGACTTGGCGAGCTCGATCTATCTGCAGCGGCTGGACCACGACTCGGACCTGTCCGAGGGCAGCCGCATCGCCGCGATCGACTACCTCGCAACCAGGAAGGCGGCGATCTCCAACGCCGCCGGCCGTCCTCGCGCTGGGGCACCCGAGCTCGCCACTCGCCGCAGCCTCCGGGCGGTATGTCTGTCGTGGTCCGGGATGCGCGTCTGATGGCGAGCGTCCCGGACCTGCGGCAGCCTTCCGAGAGCCGTCTCCGCATGCCTGTCTTGTGGTGCATCGTCGTCGCCGTTGCGTGCGCCGGTGTCGTGGGCGGCGCCACGTGGCTCCAGCGCTCGACGGCGCAGTCGCCATTCGTTTCGCACGCGCTCGGCGACCGCACACCGGCGGCTCCGCTGCAGCGCCCGATGCTCGCCGATGCGTTGCAGCGCGTGACGGATCGCGGCGTCGAGGTCTCGACGCATGGACAGTCGATCGCCGTTGCGCTCGACGGTGCACGAGGCTCCTGGACGCGACACGCAAACGGCGTCGAGCGCCGGCTGCCGTACGGACGCGAGTCCATCGTTCTGACGAAGCTCTCGGCCGAAGAGCTCGTCACGGTCGACCATCGGCTCGGGGCGCGGACCTGGCGGTGGCGGCTCGCAACGAGTCTCCACCCGAGGTTGAGGGACGACGGCTCCGTCGTGCTCGGCGGAAAAGCTCGGTCGCGGCTCGCAATCCTTCCGGTGGCGATTCTCGACGCGGGCGGCCGCAACGTGACGCCGTCCGGTCTGCGGTGGTCGCTCGCCCACGCCCACGGCTCGACGTGGCTCCAGCTCCGCCTCGAGGACGCGAGCCTGCCGCTCCCCTACGTCATCGACCCGAACATCGCCCTCACCGGCACCTGCCCGGACAGCGCCGGCCAGACGGATCTCGTCGGGGCCGGCTCCGCCGTCGCACAGAGCTGCTCCGTCGCGGCCGTCGCCGGACGCAACCCGACGACGAACCTCGTGCTGACCGCGCCCGCGACGCTCGCGAACAACGACGTGATGATCGCGCAGGTCACCATCCACAGCGGTACCGCCCCGACGCCGCCGACCGGTTGGACGCTGATCAACTCACAGGTGAGCGGCACCGCCGTCCTGCAGAGCCTCTACTACCGCGTCGCGAGCGGCGACACGGGCGGCACGACGCAGTGGACGTGGAGCGACTCGGCCAAGGCGGACATGGCGGGTGGGATCATCGCCCTCGCAAACGTCGACACCGCGAGCCCCGTCGATGCTGTCGCGTCGGCCACCGCGGCGAGCGGCCTCACGGCGACCGCACCGACCGTCACGACGATCGCGCCCAACGACGAAGTGCTCGCCTTCTACGCAAGCGCGAACGGCGTGACCTTGTCGACCTCGACCTACAGCGGCGCCGCCACCACCGAGCTGTACTCGGCGGAGTCGCGGTTGGGCGGCGGAACGAGCGACACAGATGCGAGCGCCGCGATCGCTCCGGCCTTGCAGGCGACCCAGGGCGCGACCGGCACGTCGACCGCGTCGCTCAGTGCATCGCAGCCGTGGGTCGCGCACACCCTCGCGCTGAAGACGACCGGCCCGACGTCGATCACCTTCAACGGCTCACGCACGAAGGCCGCCTCGACCGCGACCTGGACCGTGGGCCTGACCGCCTCCGCCGGCGGCGCGCTCTCGGCCGGCAACACGATCACCGTCACCTTCCCGGCCACGTGGACCGGGATCCCCGCGTCGCCGACCGTGACGTTCGGCGGCAGCTTCGCGGGCTGCGGCTCGACGACCGCGTCGACGGCCGGCAGCGTGGTCACGATCACGCTTCCTGCCGGCTGCACGCTCGCAAACAGCGCGGCGGGCACTGTCGCGATCGCGGGAATCACCAACCCCCCTGCAGCGACGTACACCGCGGCGACCTTCGCCGTGCACACCTCGGCCGATCAGGCCGACACGGTGCCCGCCGCCGGCGTCGTGATCGGCTCGGCGACGCCCCCCACCGCGGTCACGTTCGCCGGCTCGCGCACGAAGGCCGGTGCACGCGCGACCTGGACGGCCGGGTTCACCGCAAGCAGCAGCGGAGCACTCGCCGCGGGCGACACCGTGACCGTCACGTTCGATCCTCTCTGGGCCGCCGGACTGCCGGCCTCGCCGGCGGTGACCTTCGGGGGCAGCTTCGGCGCCGGGTGCTCGGGTGGAGCCACGGGCTCGACATCGAGCAACGTCGTGACGGTCACGCTGCCGGCCGGGTGCACGCTCGCGAATAGCGCTGCCGGCACGGTGGCGATCGCCGGGATCACGAACCCGACGAACGCCACCTATACGGCGACGAACTTCAAGGTGCACACCTCGAGCGACGCTACCGACGCGAGCAACGGCTCGACGATGACAATCTCGGTCGCGACGAGCCTCGCGGCCGCGTCGTTCACGGCGACGACGAAGATCTACGGCACGTCGGAGTCGTGGACCGTCGGTCTCACCGCCTCGGGCACGGGCTCGCTCGCGGCCGGCGACTCCGCCACGATCACGTTCGATGCGGGCTTTGCGTCGGGGCTTCCCGCGTCGCCTGCGGTCACGTTCGGCGGCGGCTTCGCGGGCTGCTCCGCCACGACGGGCTCGACGGCGAGCAACGTCGTCACCGTGACTCTGCCGGCCGGCTGCACGCTTGCGAACAACGTCGCCGGAACGATCGTCATCGCCGGCATCACGGATCCCGTGCCGGCGACGTACACGACGGCGAACTTCAAGGTCCACACCTCGAGCGACGCCACCAACACGAACAACGCGACGGCCGTGACGATCGCGAAGAAGAACCTGACGATCAGCGGCGCGACGGCGACGAACAAGGTCTACGACGCGACGACGACGGCGACCGTCGACTTCACCAGCGCGACGCTCTCGGGGATCGTCGGCAGCGACTCGGTCTCGATCAACAGCTCGGCGTACTCGGCGTCGTTCGCGACGAAGACGGTCGGCAACGCGAAGGCCGTGACCGTGCTGGGCGTCACGTTGAGCGGGACGAATGCGGGCAACTACACGGTCTCGCAGCCGACCGGCCTGACCGCGAACATCACCGCCAAGGCGCTGGCGATCACCGGCGTCACCGCGAGCAACAAGGTCTACGACGGCACCCTCGCGGCCACGCTCGGCGGCAGCGCCGCGCTCTCGGGAGTGATCGCGGGTGACACCGTCACCCTCGGCGGCGTCGGCAGCGGCACCTTCGCGAGCAAGACCGTCGGCAACGCCAAGCCGGTCACCGTCACCGGCTTCACGATCAGCGGCACCGACGCCGCCAACTACACGCTCACCCAGCCCTCCCCGACCGCGAACATCACCGCCAAGGCGCTGACGATCACGGGCGTCACGGCGACCAACAGGGTCTACGACGCCTCGGTCGCCGCGACGCTCGGCGGCAGCGCAGCACTGTCGGGCGTGATCGCGGGTGACACGGTGACCCTCGGCGGCAGCGGCAGCGGCACCTTCGCCGACAAGAACGTCGGCAACGCCAAGCCGGTCACCGTCACCGGCTTCACGATCAGCGGCACCGACGCCGGCAACTACACCGTCTCGCAGCCGAGCGGCCTGACTGCGAACATCACCGCCAAGGCGCTGACGATCACCGGCGTCACGGCGACCGACAAGATCTACGACGGCACGCTGACCGCAACCCTGGGCGGCAGCGCCGCACTCTCCGGCGTCGTCGCCGGTGACACCGTCACCCTCGGCGGGAGCCCCGGCGGCACCTTCGCGACGAAGACCGTCGGCAACGGCAAGGCCGTCACCGTCACCGGCTACACGATCAGCGGCACCGACGCCGCCAACTACAACGTCTCGCAGCCAAGTGGCCTGACGGCGAACATCACCGCCAAGGCGCTGACGGTGAACAACGTCACCGGCCAGAACAAGCCCTACGACGGCACGACGGTCGACCCGCTCAACGTCGGCACGGCCTCGCTGGCGGGAATCGTCGCCGGCGACACGGTCTTGATCGACACCTCGGCGGCGACCGGCGCTTTCGCGACGAAGACGGCCGGAACGAGCAAGCCGGTGACCGTCAGCGGCATCACGATCACGGGCGCAGACGCCGGCAACTACACGGTCACGCAGCCCTCGACGACCGCCGACGTCACGGCGAAGAATCTGACGATCAGCAACGCGTCCGGGAACAATCGCGTCTACGACGCGACGACGGTCGCAACGGTCAACTTCGGCAGCGCGACGCTCGTCGGCGTCGTCGGTGCCGACTCGGTCTCGATCGACGCCTCGGCAGGCACCTACAGCTTCGCGACGAAGAATGCCGGCAACGGCAAGGCCATCACCGTCTCGGGCATCGCGCTGACCGGTACCGACGCGGGCAACTACACCGTCTCGCAACCGACGGGCCTCACCGCGAACGTGACGCAGGCTGGGCTCTCGGTCGCCGGCGTGACGGCGCAGAACAAGACGTACGACGCCACGACCGGCGCGACCCTCGGAGGAACCGCGACCCTCGCCGGCGTCATCGGTGGCGACACCGTCTCCCTCGGCGGAACCACGACGGCGAGCTTCGCCGACAAGAACGTCGGGACGAACAAAGCCGTCGGCGTGAGCGGCTACACGATCTCCGGGCCCGACTCCGGCAACTACACGCTCAGCCAGCCGACAGGGTTGACCGCCAACATCAGCGCGGCACCCCTCACGGTCAGCGGCGTGACCGCGCAGGCGAAGGTCTATGACGCGACGACGGGCGCAACGCTGACCGGGACGGCGGCGCTCTCCGGGAAGCTCGGCTCCGACGTCGTGACGCTCGGCGGCAGCCCGTCGGCCTCGTTCGCCGACAAGAACGTCGGCACCGGCAAGACCGTCACCGTCACCGGCTACACGATCTCCGGCGCCGACGCCGGGAACTACACCTTCAGCCAGCCGACCGGGCTCACGGCGAGCATCACCGCCGCACCGCTCACCGTCACGGGCGTCGTCGCCCAGGACAAGACCTACGACGCAGGCACCGGCGCGACGCTCGGCGGCGCGCCGCTGCCCTCGGGTGTTCAGGGCGGCGACACGGTGACTATCGGCGGAACCGCGACCGCCACGTTCGCCGACAAGAACGTCGGCGCGAACAAGACGGTGAACGTGAGTGGCTACACCCTCTCCGGCGCAGACGCGGCCGACTACACGCTCACGCAGCCCACACTGACCGCAAGCATCACCGCAGCTCCGTTGACGGTCACCGGGATCACCGCCTCGGACAAGGTCTACGACGCATCCTCGGCCGCGACGCTCGCGGGGACGGCAACGCTCTCCGGCAAGCTCGGTTCGGACGACGTCACGCTCGCCGGAAGCCCGTCCGCGACGTTCGCGAACAAGAACGTCGGCGTCGGCAAGGTCGTCACGGTCAGCGGATACAGCATCGTCGGCACGGACGCCGGCAACTACGCCTTCGCTCAACCGGGCGGGCTGACCGCGAGCATCACGCCGACGCCGCTGACCGTCAGCGGATTGGCGGGCGTCGACAAGGTCTACGACACGACCACGAGCGCGACCCTGACCGGCACACCCGCCCTCTCCGGCAAGCTGGGCTCCGACGCCGTGACGCTCGGCGGGACCGGCTCGGCCGCATACGCGGACAAGAACGTGGGCGCCGACAAGCCGCTGGTCGTCACCGGCTTCAGCGTTTCAGGAGCCGACGCCGGCAACTACACGTTCAGTCAGCCCACGGGGATCACTGCCGGCATCACCCCCGCGCCGCTGACCATCGGCGGAGTGAGCGCGTCGAACAAGGTCTACAACGGGACGACGAGCGCAACGCTGACCGGTACCGCGGCGCTGTCCGGGAAGCTCAGCTCCGACGTCGTGACGCTCGGCGGCAGCCCGTCGGCCTCGTTCGCCGACAAGAACGTCGGCACCGGCAAGACCGTCACCGTCACCGGCTACACGATCTCCGGCGCCGACGCCGGCAACTATTCGCTCAGCCAGCCCTCCGGACTGACCGCCGACGTGACCGCAGCGCCGCTCTCCGTCGCGGGCGCAGTCGCACAGGGCAAGCCGTACGACGGGACGACGACCGCGACGGTCGACTTCAGCGGCGCCTCGCCGGCGGGCGTCGTCTCGGGGGACACCGTCACCCTCGTGACGACCGGCTACTCGGCGAGCTTCGCGACGGCAGCCGCGGGCTCGGGGATTGCCGTGACCGTGGCAGGTGTGACGCTCGGTGGTGCGGGTGCGGGCAACTACACGCTGACTCAGCCGGTGCTGAGCGCAGACATCACGGGTGCGCCGCTGACGATCACGGGTGTGACGGCGCAGGACAAGGTGTACGACCGGACGACTGCCGCGACCTTGAACGTGGCCGGCGCAGCGTTGAGCGGTGTGGTCGCCGGTGACGACGTGACGCTCGTGAAGACGGGTGCGACGGGCTCGTTCGCCACCAACTCGGTCGGCACCGGCAAGGCCGTGACGGTGACCGGGTTCACGATCACCGGAGCCGACGCAGCGAAGTACCAGCTCTTCCAACCGACAGGGCTGACGGCGAACATCGCCGCGAAGGCCGTCACGGTGAACGGCGTGACGGCGTCGAGTCGTCAGTACGACGGTGGTGTGTCGGCGAACCTGGATACGGGGTCGGCGACGCTCGTGGGTGTGGTCGCCGGTGACGCGGTGTCGTTGAATGCGTCGGGCGCGACGGGCTCGTTTGCGACCAAGACGGTCGGTGTCGGCAAGACGGTGACGGTGTCCGGCCTGGCCCTGACCGGTGCCGATGCGGGCAACTATTCGCTGACACAGCCGACGCCGACGGCCTCGGTCACGGCCAAGCCGCTGACCGTCTCGGGCGTCACCGCCCAGAACAAGACCTATGACGGCGCGACGACAGCCACCGTCGACGTCGGCGCCGCCTCGCTGAACGGCGTCATCGCCGGCGACACGGTGCTGATCGACACCTCGGCGGCCACCGGCACGTTCGCTTCCAAGGACACCGGCAGCGGCATCCCGGTCACGGTCTCGGGGATCACCGCCGCCGGCGCAGACGCTGCCAACTACACGATCACCCCGCCGACAACCGGCGACGACATCACCCCGGCCGGGCTGACGATCAGCGGCGCCGTCGGCCAAGACAAGACCTACGACGCCGGCACCACCGCCGTCGTCGACTTCTCACACGCAACCCTCGTCGGAGTCGTCGGCGCCGACTCGGTCTCGATCCAGAGCTCCTCGGCGAGCACCGACTTCGACAGCAAAGACGTCGGCACCGCCAAGCCGATCACCGTCACCGGCCTCACCCTGACCGGTACCGACGCAGCCGACTACACACTCGCCCAACCCACCGGCATCACCGCCGACATCACCGCCGCCACGCTGACCGTCAACGGCATCAGCGCCACCGACAAGACCTACGACCGCAGCACCACCGCCACCCTCACCGGCACCGCCACCCTCGGCGGCGTCCTCGGCAGCGACACCGTCACCCTCACCGGCAGCCCGACCGCCGGCTTCGCCGACAAGACCGCGGCCACCAACAAGCCCGTCACCATCAGCGGCTACACGATCACCGGCACCGACGCCGCCGACTACATCCTCACCCAACCCACCTCCACCGCAACCATCACACCCAAGACACTCACCATCACCGGCATCACCGCCCAAGACAAAACCTACGACGGCACCACCAACGCCACCCTCACCGGCACACCAACCCTCAACGGCGTCATCTCGAGCGACACAGTCACGCTCGGCGGCACCCCCGCGGCGAGCTTCGCCGACAAGAACGTCGGCAACGGCAAGGGCGTCACCGTGACCGGCTACACCATCTCCGGCGCCGACGCCGGCAACTACACCCTCACCCAGCCGACGCTGACGGCGACCATCACCACCGCACCACTCACCGTGACCGGCCTCACGGCCCAGAACAAGACCTACGACGCGACGACGACGGCAACCCTCTCCGGCAGCCCGAGCCTGACCGGCGTGATCGGCGCCGACGACGTCACCCTCGCCGGAACGCCGTCGGCCTCGTTCGCGACAGCGACGGCCGGCCCCGCGAAGGCGGTCGCGATCACCGGCTTCTCGATCACCGGCGCCGACGCGGTCGACTACACCCTCACCCAGCCGAGCGCGTCGGCGGACATCGCGCGCGCGGCCCTCGCGGTGACCGGCGTCACCGCGAGCGACAAGACCTACGACGGCGACACGACTGCGGCACTCGACATCACCAACGCAGCGCTCACCGGCGTCATCGCCCGCGACACGGTCACGCTCGACTCGACCAACGCCACCGGCAGCTTCGCTTCGAAGACCGTCGGCGCGGCCAAGCTCGTGACGGCCGCCGGCTTCGCACTCGGCGGCGCGGATGCCGCCAACTACACGCTCGCCCAGCCGACCGCGACGGCATCGATCACGCCGAAGACGCTGACGATCAGCGGCGTCGCCGCGATCAACCGCACCTACGACGGCACAACCGGTGCGCCGCTCTCGGCCGGCGGCGCCTCTCTCGTAGGCACGGTCGCAGGTGACGTGGTGGCGCTCAACGGGACGCCGACGGGATCGTTCGCGACGAAGCACGTCGGCACCAACAAGCCCGTCACTGTCTCCGGGTTCGGGATCACGGGCACCGACGCTGTCAACTACGCGCTGGCCCAGCCGGTCGGCCTGACCGCCGACGTCACGGCGCGCGCAATCACCGTCACGGCGCAGCCCGATACGAAGGCGTACGACACGACGACGAGCTCGAGCGCGACGCCGCAGGTGACGAGCGGCTCGCTCGCGGCCGGCGACACGGCAAACTTCACCCAAGCGTTCGCAACGGCCGGCGTCAGCACCAACAAGACGATCGTTCCATCGGGTGCGGTCCTCGACGGGAACTCCGGCAACGACTACGCCGTCACCTTCGTCGACGGCACGGGCACGATCACGTCCGCTGCGCCAGAAAAGCTCGCATTCACCGCAGAGCCGCTCACCGCGACCGGCGGAACGGCGTTCTCCACGCAACCCGAGATCTCGGTCGAGGACCACTACGGCAACGTCATCACGAACGACAACACGACCAAGGTCACCCTCGCGATCGGGACGAACCCGTCGAGCGCCACGCTGAAATGCCCGACGAGCTCGTTGACCGTCCAGGTCTCGAACGGCGTGGCGGCGTTCGCCGGCTGCAAGATCGACGAGAGCGGCACCGGCTACACGCTTCACGCGACGAACGACGCCGGCCTGGCTGCCGCCGACTCCGATCCGTTCGACGTCGTCCTCGGCGGGGTCAGCGCGACGAACTCGACGATCTCCGCGCCGGCAGTCGACGTCGCCGACGGCACGACCGCCGGCACCGTCACGGTGACGCTCGCGGACAGCGGCGACAACCCGGTCGCCGGCAAGACCGTGACGCTCGCGCAGGACGCAGGCAAGCACTCGGTCATCGCCCCCGCGTCCGCCGTCACGGACGCCAACGGACAGGCGACCTTCTCGGTACGGGACCAGACGCAGGAGGCGGTGACGTTCACCGCGACCGATGTCGACGACACGGTCACGGTCGCGGCGACGGCAAGCGTCTCGTTCGAAGACCACAACCCGCCGACGGTGACGATCGGCACGCCGGCGAATGCCGTCGACGCCGCCGGAACGATCACGTTGACGGCGACCGGCGTCTCGGACGGCGAGACCGGAGTCCAGGGCGTTTCCTTCCGCTACTGCGACGGCACGTGCGCAACGGTCGCAGGCACCGACTCGGGCGGCGGCACGTGGACGGCTGCGCTCGACACATCCGCTCTCGGCACGGGGCACACCTACACGTGGTCGGCGACCGCGACGGACAAGGCGAACAACTCGGCAACGAGCGCTACGCACACCTTCTCGGTCGACAACACGATCCCCGTCGTCAGCTTCGGCGCGCCGAGCCTGACCGGCAACGCGTACTACGACGCCACCGCCGCGAACCCGACGATCTGGCTGCCGACGAGCGGCAGCGGCACGATCACGCTGAACGCGAGTGCCTCCGACCCCGAATCCGGGGTCGCGAAGGTTCACTTCCCGGCGCTGCTCGGCACGGCCGCAACCGATGCGACCGGCCCGTACCAGGCCGGCCCGTACCCGTACAACAACCAGGCGTCCGATCTGCTCGGGAACTCGATCGTCGCGACGAACGGCGTCACGGCCGGCAACGGCGCCGACACCGCGGCGGCGGCGTTCGACATCAAGGTCGACGGCACCGGCCCGACCGCGGCGATGGCGGCCACGCTCGACGGCAAGACCGTCTCCAGCGGCGTGCTCGTCGGGGCGACGAGCAGCGACGCCGGCTCCGGCGTCGCGCAGGTCTCGTTCCTCTACTGCGACCGCACCGCGAACGCGGTGTGCATGCCGAGCCTCCCGATCGGAACGGCGACCTCTCCGACGCTCGGGACGTACACCGTGGCCTGGACGAACACCGGGCTCACCGACGGCCATGCGTACGCAGTCGCTGCAGTCGCGACCGACAACGTCGGCAACCAGACGACCTCGTCGATCAGCACCGTGACTGTCGACAACAGCGCGCCCACCGTTTCGCTCCAGACGCCGACGACGACGGGGAACGCCTTCTTCGGCGGCGGGAAGATCTACGTCAACCCGGCCGGCGGCGGCTCGTACACGCTGCACGCGCATGCGGCGGACACGGAAAGTGGGATCGCGTCGGTCGTCTTCGGCGCAACCGCAGGCACGACGAGCGGCGGCGGCGACTACGACTCTTCCCAGGTCTCGCTCCCCGTTGCGGACTCGACCGCGACGGTCACCGCGACGAACGGCGTCGAGCTGCCCGCTCCGCTCCAGTCGAACGACACGCTCCAGGTCGTCAACGACGGCACCGTGCCGACCCTCAGCTCCGACTTCCCCGTCGACAACGGCGGCTACGACAGCAACACATGGCCGGCCGGGTGCGCGACCGAGGGCCTCTGCGGCACCGTCGGCGATACCGGCTCAGGCGTCCAGAAGGTCGAGCTGACGCTCGAGGACCTCGGTGGCGGCAAGTACTTCAACGGCACGAGCTTCCAGGTCGGCTCGAGCACGCTCCCGGCGGTCCATTCCGGGAGCACTTGGAGCTACGCACTCGCACACGCGAAGCTGACCACCGGGACGTACGAGCTGACGATCACGGCGTTCGACAATGTCGGGAACACGACGACGCAGACGCTCCAGTTCCAGTACGGCGACGATCTGACACCGCCGGACACGATCCTCACCCTCTCGAACGCGACGCACGCGTTCTTGGAGAACGTCGGCTCGCATCTCGCGCCGAACGCCGGCTACGACTACGACCTCTTCTACAGCACGGCAGGCAACGGCGGGTTCGCGCTGCACGCCGTCTCGACGGACGTCAGCGGAATCGACCATGTGGTCTTCCCCGCCGTCTTCGGAACGAGCCAGCAGACGGTCGCCAACGGCGGCAACGCCAACCCGTGGACGCTCGACTCCCCCTCCTACTCGTTCGGCACCGCGAACACGACCCCGCCCGGCCAGGCAGTCGTCACCTCCGTCGACACCTCGATTCCGGGCCATAACTCCGGCGACGACACGATCACGTTCCTCGTCGACAACTCGCCGCCGACCGGCGGCGCGATCTCGGTCGGCCCCGTCGACGGGAACGATTACGCAACCACCACGTCATTGACCGTGTCGCACACGGCGTACGCCGATTCCGTGGTCGGCTCGGGCCTCGCCTCGTCGGTGCTCACCGTTGCCTCCAGCCCGCTCACGAACGGCAGCTGCGGCTCGTTCACGGGCAGCGCACCCGTGAGCGACGGCCCGTTCACCGGGACGAACGGCACGTGCTACCAGTTCACCCTGACGGGTACCGACAACGTCGGCAACGTCGCGACGACCACGCAGGTCGTCAAGATCGACGCGACCGCGCCGTCGACGCCGACAGTCGCATTCGGCGGCCTCTCACCCGCCAACACGTACGACGACAATGCCGGCACACTCTGGTACCGGCCGTCCACCGGCGGCACGTTCACCGTCACGGCCTCCTCGACCGACGCCGAGTCCGGGATCGGGACCTACACGTTCTCGTCGCTCCTCGGCGGCACGCAGACGGGTGGCCGGCTCGCGGTCACGTTCGGCGCCGGCGGCATTGGCAGCGGGACCTACACCGTCAAGTCGACGAACCACGCGAATCTCGACTCCTCGCCGGCGAGCTTCACGGTCGACGCAGACTCGACTGCACCGACGAGCGGGGCGCTCAGCGTGAACGGGACGCCCGCCGCTGCGGCCGCCACATCGAGCTATTTGACGAGCGGGTCGACCGTGACGATCGATAGCCGCACCGACTACACCGACGCCCACTCGGGCATCGCAACCTCGACGCTCACGGTCGAGACGGCGACGCTCGCGCACAACGCCTGCGGGTCATACGGAGCTCCCTCGGCCGTCACCGGCACGACAGCGCAGCCGGTGAGCAACGGCCACTGCTACCGCTTCGTGTTGACCGGCACCGACCGCGTCGGCAACGTCGCGTCCGTCTCGACGGTGGTCATGGTCGACACGACTGCGCCGAGCACGCCGAGCGTCGTCTTCAGCGGCCTTTCCGGCGGCAACACGTACGACGACGGAAACGGGACGCTCTGGTATCGCCCGAGCGCCGGCGGGACGTTCACCGTCACGGCGACCGGGTCGACCGACCTCGAGACGGACATCGAGAGCGGCAACGCGGGCTACACCTTCTCGCCGCTCGCAGGCTTCACCTCGACCGCCCAGACGGGCAACACGTTCGCGGTCACCTTCGACAGCTCGAGCACCGGCGGCGGAAGCTATTCCGCGGTCTCGACGAACAACGCCGGCGTCGACTCGTCGCCTGCCGCCTTCTCCGTGACGAGCGACACGACCGACCCGACGGGCGGCCTCCTCTCGATCGCGCCGTATTCGTCGTCGCTCACGGTCGCGATCGGCGAGGCGGACTTCACGGATGCGCAGTCCGGGATCGCCGGCAACGTCTTGACGCGGTCGAACCCGCTCAGCCCGTCTGCGGGCAGCTGCCCGGGCACCGGGTACAGCGGCGGGCCCGCCGTCCCGGTATCGGGAGGCACCGCCACCGACACGGTCCCGGCCGACGGCAAGTGCTACGAGTACACGCTGACGGGCACCGACCACGTCGGCAACGTCGCGACGTACACGACCATCGTGCTCGTCGACACGACGCCGCCGACCGGGGGCACGGTCGACGCTCCCGACGGGCTGACCAGCCTCACGAAGGTCAGCGTCGGCTGGAACGCCGGCAGCGACCCCGAGTCCGGCATCTCGACGGTCGACGTGCAGCGCGCAGACGCGACGCTGTCGGGCGCGACCTGCGGCGCCTTCGGCAGCTTCAACACGATCGTCACCAATGCGAGCGCGAGCCCGATCGTCGACGGCGCCGTCAGCGCGGGCAACTGTTACGAGTACCGCATCGTCGTCACGAACCGTGCCGGCGTGACAGCGACATTCGCCGCGAGCTCGGTCACGAAGCTGACGAGCGCGTCGCCGATCGCGCTTGCGGGCAGCTCCGCCGGGACGTACCTGAGCGGCACGACCCTGTATCTCGGGCCGTCGGCCACCACCTTCGGCCTTCAACTGACGAACGTCGGCGCGAACGGCGTCACCCGCGCGACGTGGTCGTCGACCGCCGGGTCGCTCACAGGCGCCGGCGGCGTTTCGAACGCTTCGCCGTTCACCTCGGCGACGTACACGTGGGATCAGGTTGCGCCGCTGAACACGTCGATCACCGTCACCCGCCAGCCCACGAACACCGTCGACACGCTCGACGTCGAGTCGGATACGACCGAGCCGACGGGGACGATCAACCAGCCCAACGGCGTCGTCTCCGCACGCTCGGTGCCCGTCTCGACCTCCGGTGTGGCGGACGGCCAGTCCGGCGTCGCGAGCGTCCAGATCATGCGCGCCGACGCGGCGCTCGTCGGGTCGACGTGCGGGACGTGGAGCGCGTTCCAGCCCGTCACGCTCACCGGCGGCAACGACACGAGCATCCAGGACGAGCACTGCTACCAGTACCAGGTCGTCGTCACCGACAACGTCGGCAACGTCCACACGGACACCTCGACCGGCGTCGTCCAGGTCCCGGACATCACGCCGCCGACCTTCGTCTCGGCGGCAACGGACGCCGCGGGCACGCACGTGGCGATCACGATGAGCGAGCAGCTCGACGCCGGGTCGGTCCCGAGCGCCGGTCGCTTCACCGTCGCATACAACGGCGTCAGCCAGCCGACGCCGACGAGCGCCCAGATCCTCGGCTCGACCGTCACTCTCGGGCTCGCAGGGCCGCCGAACAACTCGCAAACCGTCACCGTCCGCTACGCCTCCGACGGGTCGCTGCGCGACGTCGCCACGCCGAGCTCGAACTCGACCACGAACTTCGGGCCGGTGCCGGTGACGAACAACACGCCCGACACCGTCGCGCCGCGCGTGTCCTCCGCCGCGGTCGACGGAAGCACGCTCACGATCCACCTCGACGAGGCGCTCGCCGGGAGTGCGCCGGATCCGTCGGCCTTCATGGTGACGGTGCACGGACACGCCCGTCAGGTCACGAGCGTCGACGTCGGCGGACAGGTGGTGACGCTGGCCCTCAACCCGGGCGTCGCCGCGAACGACACCGTCGTCGCCGCGTACGCAGTCCCTGCACTGAACGCCCTCCACGACGCGGCAGGGAATCCGGTGAGCGCGTTCACGACGTCGGTCACGAACAACACCGCCGCCGTCTCGGCGCCGCCGTCGACGGTTCCGGCGACGCCGGCAGCCCCCGTGCCCGCCCTCGTCTCGACGACGCCGGCCGACGGCTCGACCGTCGCCTCCGTGTCGTCGTTCTCCCTGACGGCCGACAGCACGGCGACGTGGTCGCAGATGTCGCTGACCCGCCCGGACGGCACGGTCACGCCGCTCGACACCGTGACCGGGACGACTGCGACGTATGCGCCGGGCACGACCGCCCAGGGCCTGTACGTCGTCCGTGGGACGATGACGGTGAACGGCGTCTCGGCCGACGTCCTCAGCCACTTCACGATCTTCAACGGGAGCGCCGGAGGAAGCGCGACGATGCCGCCCGTCCAGAAGAACGCGGGCGACGTTCCCGACACGCTCGCCAGCTCCGACGCCGCGGTGGTCGCAGCCTGGACGCCGCAGACCTTCGGCGGGGAGCCGGTCGTCGTCCAGCTCGTTCCGCGGCCGGCGGCAGTACGCGGTTCCCTGCCGGCCGGCGCCGTCGTCGTCGATGCGACAGCGTTCCTCCGCGACAGCCATGCGCCGGTCACCCAGCTCGCCGACGTGCTCGACCTCCAGTTCCCGCACACGGTGGCCGGTTCGTCGATTCAGACCTCGCAGGACGGCCGGACCTGGACGGACATCGCACAGCTGCCGACGATGCAGCTCCCCGCCGGCCAGCCTGCCGGCTGGTTCCTCGACTCGGACGGCACGACGCACGTGCTGACGCGCCATCTCACGTACTTCGCGGTCATCCCGCCGTCCGCCGCGACGAAGCTCGCGCTTCGGGTGACCACGCCGCGCCGCCTCTGGCTCGCCGGCCGGTCGTTCATGGCGGTGCGGATCGTCGTCACCGCGCCCGCGCGCGTGACGGGCTCGTTCGTCGCACCGGACGGGAAGATCATCCCGGGCCAGGTCCTTCGGACGCCGACGCGCCACGCGGGCGCGACGATCCTGCGCATTCCGCTCCACGTCCGCGCTCCAGGCCTCTACCGCCTCGAGGTCCATGCAGAAGGCGCCGGTCAGGTGGCACAACGCACCGCACGGATCCGCTTCGTCAGGCAGCGGCCCACGTCACCCGTCTGGCAGGCCGCCGGTCCGGTCCGCGTTGCCGTCGTCCAAGGGCTGAGGCTGCAGGCATCGACGCTGCGGGCCGCTCTCGGCCACGACTACGTCGTGCAGCCCGTCCGCGACGCAGACCTGTACTCCGAAGTCGACCCGAGCGATCCGCGTGCGGCTGCGGCAGTGATCGTCGACCTCGCATCGGTGCCGCTCCCGAGTCTTGCGTCACTCCATGCGCTTCTGCCCGAGCTCCGGATCATCGGTCTGACGCGCGACTCTTCGACCGCGGCCGCCGCACGCGCGGCCGGCATCGACGCGATCGTGGTTCGCGCGAGCGCGCCCGTCGTCACGACCCACGTGATCAAGCAGCTGATTCCGCGCCGCTAGCCGCCGGGCTTCCAGAGCGGTTCGTCGACGCCCGCGAGCGCGTTCGCCCGCCGGGCGAGGATGAACAGCAGGTCGGAGACGCGGTTGAGATACACACGCGCGAGCGGATTGACGTCGGCCTCGAGCGCTGCGAGCTCCGCCCGCCGTGCGATCGTGCGCGCGACGTGCAGCCTTGCCGCAGCTTCGGTCCCGCCGGGCAGGACGAAGCTGCGCAGCTCGGCCAGCTCGGCATTGTGCTCGTCGCAGAGCTCTTCGACCTCGTCGACCATGGCCTGCGTGGCGCGAAGCCGCTCGTCCGGCCCGCCGAACGGAACCGAGAGGTCGGCGCCGACGTCGAACAGCTGGTTCTGCAGGCGCCGAAGCGGCGCGCGGAGCTCGTCCGGCGCATCGCCCGCGAGCACCACGCCGAGCTGCGAGTTGAGCTCGTCGACGATCCCGTACGCACGGATGCGCGGATCGAGCTTCGATGTCCGCGAGCCGTCGCCGAGGCTCGTCTGGCCCGCATCGCCGCCGCGGGTGTAGATCTTCGTCAGCCGCACGGGCTCGTTCTTGTCGCGCGGCATCACGTGCGGGACGCGGCAGCCTGCAGGCCGAGGATCGCGCGCGCGATGACGATGCGCTGGATCTCGCTCGTCCCCTCGTAGATCTCCGTGATCTTCGCGTCGCGGTAATAGCGCTCCACGGGGAACTCCTTCGTGTAGCCGTAACCGCCGAGGATCTGGATCGCCTCCGCCGTCTGGCGTCGCGCCATCTCGGACGCGAACAGCTTCGCCTTCGCGCCGGCTTCGGTCACCGGCTCGCCGCGATCCTTCAGCCACGCCGCACGGTGCACGAGCAGGCGGGCTGCGTCGATCTCCATCGACATGTCGGCGAGCTTCGCCTGGATCGCCTGGTGCTCGCCGATCGCCTTGCCGAACGTTCGCCGCTCGCGCGCGTACGCCAGCGCGACGTCGTACGCGGCCTGCGCGATTCCGACCGCCTGCGCGGCGATGCCGATGCGGCCGCCGTCGAGCGTCTGCATCGCGACGCGGAAGCCTCTCCCCTCCTCGTGCAGCAGCCGATCACGCTCGACGTATGCACCGTCGATCGCGATGTCGTTGGTGACCGACGAGTTCAGCCCGAGCTTCTCCTCGTCGCGCGTCACCTGTACCTGATCGGCATCGAGGATGAACGCGGTGACGCCGCGCGCGCCCGCGGTCGAGGAGTCGGTGCGCGTGAAGACGAGAAACGTGCCGGAGTGACGGCCGTTCGTTATCCATTGCTTGTTGCCTGTGATCCGCCAGCCGTCTCCGTCCGGCTCGGCGCGGGTGCGGAGCGCGCCTGCGTCCGACCCCGCCTCGGGCTCGGTCAGCGCGAACGCCCCGAGATGCTCGCCGCGCGCGAGCGGCGGGACGAATCTCGAGCGCTGCTCGTCCGTGCCGAACGTGAGGATCGGCAGCGTGACGGCGCTCGTGTGCACGGCGACCGTGACACCGACGCCGGCGTCTGCGCGCGACAGCTCCTCGAGGACGAGCACGTAGGAGAGAAAGTCGGTGCCGGCGCCGCCGTACGCCTCCGGCACGCACGTGCCCATCAGACCGAGCTCCGCGAGCTGCGTGAAGACCTCGCGCGGGAAGGTGTGGTTCCGGTCCCAGTCGGCGGCGTGCGGCTCGATCTCCCGTTCCGCGAAGTCGCGGGTGAGCGCCTGGATCTCCCTCTGCTCCGCGGACAGCTCGAAATCCACGGCAGGGATCGTAGTCGTAGGCTCTATCGATGGTCGCCGCGCCGCCACCCTCGCCACCCGCGATCGTGCGCGCGTGGAGCCGCGACCTGAACGCGAACCACAACGCGGCCGCAGCGGCCCTGTTCGCGCCCGGAGCGCGGGTCATCCAGCCCGGCGTCGACGTGCGACTGACGGCGAAGCTCGCGATCGCGTTCAACGAGTCGCTGCCGTGCGGCGGCCGCATCACACGTCTCCAGCGACACGGGAACCGCGTGACCGCGACGTTTCTCCTCATCGAACGCCCAGGGCACAAATGCGACGGGCCCGGTCAGAAGGCGGCGGCGGTGTTCGTGGTGCAGAACGGGTTGATCGTCAGCTGGCGGCAGGTTGCCGTGCCACGCGTGCCTAAGCCGCCGCCAGCTCGCGCTTGACCTCGACGAGCGACGGCTCACGTTCGCGGAACGCGTCGACGACATCGGGATCGAATTGCTTGCCCGACTGCGCGAGGATCTCCGCGTGTGCTGCGCGCCAGGTCAGCGCGCGCCGGTAGGGGCGATTCGACGTCATCGCGTCGAGCGCGTCGGCAACCGCGAACACGCGGGCGCCGAGCGGAACGTCGTCGCCGGCGATCCCATCCGGATACCCGCGGCCGTCCCAGCGCTCGTGATGCGAACGGACGATGCGCAAGCCTTCGCCGCGCAGGACGGCCACGCCCGCGAGCATCTGCTCCCCGATCACCGTGTGCGTCTGCATGCGCTTCCGCTCCGCGCGGCTCAACGGGCCCGGCTTCAGCAGGATCGAGTCCGGGATGCCGATCTTGCCGATGTCGTGCAAGAGGAAGCCGTACTCGTACGTGTGGTCCGATGTCGTCCCCGGCGCGATCGCTTCGAGCAGCTCCGCCGCGTACCGCTGCACCCGTTGCGAATGCGCTCGCGTCGCCCCGTCCTTCGACTCGAGCGCGATCGCAAGCGCCGTCACCGTCTCGAGGTATGAATCCTCGAGCAGCCTGCGCTGCGTCCGCTCGATCTCGAGCAGGTGGCGCAGGTCGCGCGCGTACAGCACGACTTCTTCCTCGTCGCCTGCGCGCGGCTTCCGGCGCGGCGGCGCCGACAGCGGCGTGCGGCCGGCGAGCCCTTCGACGACCGCAAGCAGCTCGAGCGGGCTGAACGGCTTGTGCACGACGGCGGCCGCTCCGGCCTGCTGCGCGGAGCGTGCATCCTCGGGGTCGGCGGCGGTCAGGACGACGACCGGGATGTCACGCGTGCGCGGCTTCTCCTTCAACTGCGCACAGAACTCGGCGCCGCTCATTCCCGGCATGCGCAGGTCGAGCACGACGAGGTCCGGCTTGCGGCGGCGCATGACCGTCTCGGCCTCGAGCGCGGACGCAGCTTCGTCGACGGTGATGTCGACGCTCTCCAAGGTCGCTCGGAGGAGCTCCCGGAGAGCGGGCTCGTCATCGACGAGCAAGATCCTCATCTGGCGGCGCCTCCCCTTTCCATCCGACCGTGGGGTTCGCTTCGGTTCTCCCACGGCCCTGCCTTATGGAAACGACCCGAATGGGGGATCTTTACGACGAATACTCGTAAAAGCCTCGACCCGACTTGCGCCCGAGCCGGCCGGCCTGCACGTATTGGCGCAGGAGCGGGCACGGCGCGTACTTGGGATTGCCGAGCCCGCGGTGGAGGACTTCCATGATCGCGACGCAGGTGTCGAGGCCGATCAGGTCGGCGAGCGCGAGCGGGCCCATCGGGTGCGCGAAGCCGAGCCTCGCGATCGTGTCGATCGCCTCCGGCTCGGCAACGCCCTCGAGCAGCGCGTATGCCGCTTCGTTGATGAACGGCATGAGGATGCGGTTGGAGACGAAGCCGGGCAGGTCGCGCGCCTCCGCAGGCGTCTTGCCGAGATCGACGGCGAGCTCGGTGATGGTGCGCGTCGTCTCGTCGGAGGTCTCGAGACCTCGGATCACCTCGACGAGCTTCAGCACGGGCACGGGGTTGAAGAAGTGCATGCCGATCACCTGGTGCGGACGCGACGTCACCGCCGCGAGCGACGTGATCGGAATCGACGACGTGTTCGACGCGAGCGTTGCGTGAGCCGGCAGCACCTGGTCCGCACGCCGGAAGATCTCCTCCTTCACGCTTGCATCCTCGATCACCGCCTCGATCATCAGGTCGGCGGCGACGAGATCGTCGACGGGCGTGATGCGCGGCAGGACGTCGTTCGGGTCCGCGCCGCCCTTCTCGTGCAGCTTCGTCAGCGACTTCTCGATCGCGGAGAGCCCGCGTTCCACGGCGCCGGGCGCGGCATCGTGCAGCAAGACGGTGCGCCCGGACGCCGCGATCACCTGCGCGATGCCGCCGCCCATCTGTCCGGCGCCGACGACGAGCACGCTCTCGTAGCCCATGGTGCGGAGGCTATCGTCGCGTGATCTACGTCGATGTCGGGAACGCGCGCTTCTGGGTCGAGGAAGCCGGCGACGGCACGCCGGTGCTCTTTCTGCACTTCGGTCTCGGCGACCACCGCGTGTTCGAGCCCGAGATTCGTGCGCTCGCGGACGAGTTCCGCTGCGTCGCCTACGACCGTCGGTTCTTCGGCCGCACCGAGGCTCCGGCAGAGCCGTACTCCGACGTGGCGGACGTGGTCGCGCTCCTCGATGCGCTCGGGATCGAGAGGGCTGCGCTCGTCGGGCTCTCGGGTGGCGGCAAGCTTGCGCTCGACGTCGCCTTCGCGCATCCGGAGCGTGTGCTCGCCGTCGCGCACATCGCCGCTCCCGTGACCGGCATTCGCTGGGCAGACGAGCTCGAAGCGCTCTATGCCGAGGCCGACACACCGGAGAAAGAGCTGGCGGTCGATCTCCAGGTCTGGGCGCCCCTCGGCGCCGACGCCTTCTTCCGGCAGATGCTGAGCGAGACGCGCGCCGCCCCCGAAGGGGCGGTCGCAGCGGCCAATCCGCCCGTCGCCTTGGAGGACGTGCACGTGCCGACGCTCGTGCTCACCGCGAACCACGACCCGCAGTCGCTGCAGAACGCAGGCCGCGAGGCGGCGCGGCGCCTACCCGACGCACGCCTCGTCGAGGTGGACTGCGACCACTACCTGACGCTGCGTGAGCCGGAGCTCGTCACGAAGCTGCTGCGCGACTTCTTCGCAGAGACGATCGCCGCTCGCTGAGGAGCGATGCCACGGGACATTTCGATGCCGGTCGAATCGACGGCGAATAGGATCGAAACGTGACCGGAGACGTGGATCTTGCCGCCGTGGGCGCCGTCCTCGCCGAGCCCGCGCGCGCCAAGGTGCTGCTCGCGCTCGGCGACGGACGGTCGCTGCCGGCGAGCGTGCTCGCGTCGGAAGCGGGTGTGGCGCCGTCGACTGCGAGCCACCACCTCGCGCGGCTCGTCGACGCCGGCCTGATCGTCGCCGAGGCTCGCGGCCGCCACCGCTACTTCACGCTCGCAGGCCCGGAGGTCGGCGGCCTGATCGAGGCAGTCGCCCGCGTCGCACCGCCGCAGCAGGTGCGCTCGCTCCGGCAGGGCACGCGCGCGCATGCGGTGCGTTACGCGCGCCGTTGCTACGACCATCTCGCCGGACGGCTCGGCGTCGCCGTCGCCGACGCGCTTGCGGAAGACGGCGAGCGGAAGCTCGAGATCCTCGGCGTCGCGCCGGGCGATTCGCGACCGTGCCGCGACTGGACGGAGCAGCGCGACCACATTGCCGGCCCCCTCGGGACTGCCCTACTCGCACGGTTTCTCGAGCTCGGCTGGCTCGTCCACGGCGAGACCACGCGCGCATTGCGGCTGACCGATGCCGGCCGCGCAGGCTTCCCGGACGCGCTCGGAATCGAGCTTCCCTCGCCCGCGCCGGCTACGCCGCGGGCTTAGCGCGCGCGAAAGATCGAAGTCGTCAGACTTCGATCAAGAGGGCGTCGCCTTGACCGCCGCCGGAGCAGATGGCGGCGAGGCCGAGCCCGCCGCCGCTACGGCGCAGCTCGTTGATCATCGTGCCGACGATGCGGCCGCCGGACGCGCCGATCGGATGGCCGAGCGCGACTGCGCCCCCGTTGACGTTCGCCGTCTCCGGATCGGCGCCGAGCATCTTCACGCTGTTCAACGCAACCGACGAGAACGCCTCGTTCACCTCGACGCGCTTCACGTCGCCGATCGACTTGCCGGCTTTCTGCAATGCCTGCGCACCGGCATTCGCCGGCGTGCGCGCGAGGTATGCAAACTCGTCCGCGACGTAACCCTGCGCGAGGACGGTCGCGAGCGGGTCGAGCCCGCGGCTCTTCGCGAATTCCTCGGAGCAGACGACGACGCACGAGGCGCCGTCGTTGACGCCCGGCGCGTTCCCCGCAGTCACGGTCCCCTCGGGATCCATCACCGGCTTCAGCGAGGCGAGCTTCTCGAGCGTCGTATTGCGCCGCACGGCCTCGTCCGCGGTCACCTCGCCGACCGGGACGATCTCGTCGGCGAAGAAGCCGTCGTCCTGAGCGCGCGCCGCGCGCTCGTGCGACCGCAATGCCCAGCCGTCCTGCTCTTCACGGGAGATCCCGAGCTCCCGGTTGACGCGCGCGGCCTGCACCACCATGTGCGACTCGTCGAACGTCGAGCGCAGGCCGTCCCAGATCATCAGGTCGATGAGCGTCGCGTCGCCCATCTTGTAACCGAACCGTGCCTTCGCCAATGCATACGGGGCGTTCGACATCGACTCCATGCCGCCGGTGACCACGACCTCGACGTCGCCCGCGCGGATCATCGAGTCGGCGATCTCGATCGCGCGGATCGAGGACGCGCACACCTTGTTGATCGCGTCCGAGGGAATCTCGATCGGCACCCCGGCGCCGACGGCGGCCTGGCGCGCAGGCGCCTGGCCGGCGCCACCCTGGAGCACCTGACCCATGATCACGTACTCGACCTCGCGGCCCTCGAGCCCGACGCGCTCGAGCGCCGCGCGGATGACGATCGCGCCCAGCTCGGTGCCGGCGTAATCCTTCAAACCGCCGCCGAGACGGCCGAACGGCGTGCGGACCGCGGAGACGATGACGGTGCGGGTCACGCAGTCGATGCTAGCCGTGCGACTTCACGGCACGGTGATGCAGCCGCAACATCTGATGCGCGTAGTCGATCGTGATCACGTCGAACTGACTGAGCATGTCGGAGCCGAGCAGGCCCTGGACGCCGCCGCTCGCATTGCCGAACGGCAGGTTCGTCTCGACGACGGTCGTCGGAGGGAGCTTGACGCCGCCGACGCTCCAGCGCTTCACGGCGAGCGTCTTCACGTTCGTCACATTCGTGATGCCGGCGACCGGGTGCTTGCCGCCGGTCGGCGGGACGCCGAGCTTCTTCGCGACGGACGTATCGACGAGCGACTGCGACGCGCCGGTGTCGATCGCGAACGTGAACGGGCCCTTGCCGTCGATCGTCACCGGGACGAGCGCGATCACCTGTTGCCCGTGCTTCAACACCTTGATCGCGACATTCAGCGACCCGTCCGGGCCGGCCGTGGGCTTCGTCACCTTCGACGAGCCGCCGCAGCCGGACGCGAGGAGCGCAGCGCCGGCGAGCGCGAGCAAGGACCCCTTCATCCTCGGAGAACGGCTCAGCGGGTGAAGGAGATACCCGGGTCGAGCCGCCGCGCGAACGCGACGAGCAACCGGACGACGTCCTCGACGTCCTGCAACTCCACCACCTCGACCGGCGTGTGCATGTAGCGGAGCGGGATCGAGACGAGACCGGTCGCGACGCCGAGGCGGCTGAGATACATCGCGTCGGCGTCCGTGTACGTATGACCGCGTGAGATCTCGACGGTCGCTTTGATCCCCTCGGCCTCCGCCGTCTCGTAGAGCAGGTCGAAGATCGCGGGATGCATCGACGGCCCACGTCCGATCGCAGGACCGCCGCCGAGACGATGGTCACCCTCGTCCTCCGGATCGGCGCCGCGGACGTCCGTCGCGTGTGTCACGTCGACTGCGATCGCGACCGCCGGCTCGAGCGCATAGGCCGCAGTGCGCGAGCCGGCGAAGTCGCCGACCTCCTCTTGGACCACTGCAAGGCCTGCGACGTCTCCGGGCGCTCCGCCCTCGGCTGCGACTCGACGAGCGACCTCCAGCGCGACGTAGGACCCGAGCCGGTTGTCGAGCGAGCGCGACGCAATCCGCCCGTTCTGCAACTCGAGCGGGCCACCGGCGATGATCGCCGCATCCCCGGCACGCACGAGCGCACGCGCTTCGTCGCCGTTTTTCGCGCCGATGTCGACGAAGAGGTCGGAGAACTCGTACGGCTTGGGATCGTCGCCGCGCTTCGTCTTCTGCTTGCGCGCTCCGACGACGCCGGGAACGCGCCCGTTTCGCGTCAGCACCTCGACACGCTGGGCGACGACCGTGCGCGGATCGAAGCCGCCGAGCTGGCGGACCGCGAGCAGCCCGTCGTCGCCGATGTGCGTGACGACGACGGAGATCTCGTCGATGTGGCCGACGATCGCCAGCAGCGGCCCGTTCGCCGTGCCCGGCACGCGCACCCAGGACGAGCCGAGCACGTCGCTCGACACCTCGCCGAACTCGCGCGCGGCTTCGCGCCAGACCTGGGCCGCAAGGTCTTCCTGGCCCGACGGGCCGGGCGCGTTGAGCAGGCGTTCGAGGAGCGGCGGAGTTGCCATGGGCGGCACGGTAGCTTCCCGCCGTGCAGCTGTACGCGCTCGACGACCTCTATGCGGTCGTCCGCCTCGAACCGGACGCGGACATTCCGCCCTGGGCGCGCACCGGCCACTTCTGGTCGGTCACGCGCTCCGACTCGGAACTGTCGGTCGTGTGCCCGCAGGAGCAGGTGCCGTCCGACGCGAGCGCCGAGCGCGGGTGGTGCGCCTTCGAGGTCGCGGGCCCGCTCGACTTCTCGCTCACCGGCATCGTCGCCTCGCTCGTGACGCCGCTCGCGGACGAGGACATCCCGCTCTTCGTCCTCTCGACCTTCGAGACGGACTACCTGCTCGTGCGCGAGCACGACCTCCACCGTTCGGTCGCCGCGCTCACCGCTGCGGGGCATTCCGTCGACGGGTGAAAGGCGCTAGGCTCCGACCGATGACTCCCTGCACGCGCACCTGGTGGACCTGGCGCAACGGGCCGTGCGGGAGCGTGCGCTAGGAGCGCCGACCGAACCCGCACCGCTCGATCCCGGCTCCGGAAGGAGCCTTTTTCATGCCGACAGCCGAAATCGCAACCGATCTCCTGACCCCGCTCGGGGCGTACCTACGGCTGCGGGACGGCGCCGCCGGCAGCTTTCTGCTCGAGTCCGTCGAGCGGGGACGACTCGGGAACCACTCGTTCGTCGGGCGCGGCTCGCGGCTCGTCTCGTTCGACGAAGCCGAGGCGCTGGGCGAGCCGGTCGTCGGCTACCTCGGCTACGACGTCGTCTCGCGCCTCGAGCCGACCGTGCCCCTGCCCGAGGACGGGCCGGGCTGGCCGGAGAGCGTGTTCGTCGTGCCGGAGCTTCTCGTCCGCTTCGACCACGCGCGCGGCGTCGCGGAGGTCCTGCTCGGCGACCCGGCCGTGCTCGACGGACCTCAGCCCGAGCTGCCCCGCGGCGGCGGCACGCGCGGGGAGCTCCGCCGCTTCCCCGAGCGGGACGAGCATCTGCGTCGGGTCGAGCGCGCGCAAGAGCACATCCGGGAGGGCGACGTGTTCCAGGTCGTGATCGCGCAGCGCGCGGAGCGCCCGACGAGCGCGAGCGCGCCCGAGCTCTATCGCGCGCTGCGCCGGGTCAATCCGTCTCCATATCTCTTCCTGCTCGAGCTCGGCGACCTCGCTCTCGTCGGCAGCTCACCGGAGACCGTGGTCAAGTGCGAGGGCTCGCGCGCCGCGCTGAACCCGATCGCCGGAACGATCGCGCCCGGCGAGGGCGACGCCGAAGCGCTGCTCTCGTCGGAGAAGGACCGCGCGGAGCACGTCATGCTCGTCGACCTCGGCCGCAACGACCTCTCGCGCGTCTGCATCCCCGGCACCGTGCAGGTCGAGAAGTTCATGGAGCCGGAGCGGTACTCCCATGTCACGCACCTCGTCAGCGAAGTCGTCGGCGAGCTCCGCGACGACGTGACCCCGTTCGACCTGCTGCGCGCGTGCTTCCCGGCAGGCACGGTCTCCGGCGCGCCGAAGGTGCGCGCGATGCAGATCATCTCGGAGCTCGAGCAATACGCTCGCGGCATCTACGCGGGCGCGGTCGGCTACGTGCTGCCGCAGGAGCGCGCGATGGACACGTGCATCGCCATCCGCACGCTCGTCCTGCGCGACGGCGTCGCCCACCTGCAGGCGGGCGGCGGCATCGTCGCCGACAGCGATCCCTCGGCCGAGCACCAGGAATGCCTGAATAAGCTCGCTGCGTTGGAACAGGCGATCGAATTGGCCGAAGCATGATCCTCATCGTCGACAACTACGACTCCTTCACCTACAACCTCGCCCATCTGTTCGGGGCGCTCGGGGCGGAGGTGACCGTTCGCCGTAACGACGAGATCGACGCGGACGAGGCGGAGCGCCTGCAGCCGACGCAGCTCGTCGTCTCCCCCGGCCCGGGCCGCCCCGCCGATGCCGGCGCCTCGAAGGCGATCATCGATCGGCTCGCGCCGACGACGCCGACGCTGGGCGTCTGCCTGGGGCACCAGGCGATCGTCGAAGTGTTCGGCGGCGAGGTCGGATACGCGCGCGAGCTGCTGCACGGAAAAGCGTCACCGGTGCGGCACGACGGGCGCGGACTGTTCACCGATCTGCCCGAGCCGTTCGACGCGGGCCGGTACCACTCGCTCGCTGCAACACGGCTGCCGGACGTGCTCGAACCGACGGCGCACGCGGACGACGGCGAGGTGATGGCGGTACGCCATCGAACGCTGCCGATCGTCGGGGTGCAGTTTCATCCCGAGTCGGTTCTGACCCCCGACGGGCCGACGCTCGCCCGCAACTTCCTCGCGGGGCTGCTGTGATCCACGAGCTGATGGCACGCGTGCTCGACGGGCACGATCTGACACGCGCACAGGCGCACGACGCGATGCAGGAGATCATGAGCGGCGACGCGACACAGGCGCAGATCGCGGGCTTTCTCGTCGCGCTGCGCGCGAAGGGCGAGACCGCCGACGAGATCGCAGGGTGCGCGGAGGCGATGCGCGAGCACGTTCTCCCCGTCCAGCCGAAGCGCGAGGACCTCGTCGACACCGCCGGCACGGGCGGCGACGGCAAGAGCACGCTCAACATCTCGACCGCCGCCGCGCTCGTCGCGGCCGCCGCCGGGGCCGGCGTCGCGAAGCACGGCAACCGGGCGGCGTCGTCGCAGACCGGATCCGCCGACGTGCTCGAAGCGCTCGGCTTCGAGCTCGACCTCGCGCCGGGGAGGATTGCGCAATCGATCGACGAGCTCGGGTTCGGGTTCATGTTCGCGCAGGCCCACCATCCCGCGATGAAGCACGCCGCACCGGTCAGACGCGAGCTCGGAACGCGTACGGTGTTCAACGTGCTCGGACCGCTCACCAACCCGGCACGCGCACGGGCGCAGGTGGTCGGCGTCTACTCGCCGGACCTCGTGCGACCGGTCGCGGAAGCGCTCGCGCAGCTCGGGTCGCGGCGCGCGTTCGTCGTGCACGGCGCGGGCGGGATCGACGAGCTCTCGCCGGTCGGCCCGAGCCAGGTCTCCGAGGTTGTCGACGGCGGCGTTCGCGACCGCGTCATCGATCCGACGGAGCTCGGGATCGAGCCGTGCGAGCTCGCGTCGCTCGCCGGCGGCACTCCCGAGGAGAACGCGGCGTCGATCCGGCGGGTCTTCGGCGGCGAGCGGGGCGGCCCGCGCGACGCGATCCTGCTCAACGCCGCCGGGGCGATCGCTGCGGGCGGACATGCGGCCGATCTGCGTGAGGGGATCGCGATCGCCCGCGCTGCGGTCGATTCCGGCGCGGCCGCGTCGCGGCTCGACGAGCTGGTGGAGTTCACCCATGCCTAGGTTCGCCGACGCGTTGTCGAAGCCCGGCCTCGGTGCGATCGCCGAGGTGAAACGGCGCTCGCCGTCCGCAGGCGACCTTCGTCCGGACGCCGATCCGGCTCGGCTCGCGGCGCAGTTCGCGTCAGCCGGCGCGGCCGCGGTCAGCGTCTTGGTCGACGAGCGCTTCGGCGGCACGATCGACGACCTGCGCGCCGCGCGGGCGGCAACCGACGCGCCGCTCCTCGGCAAGGGCTTCTTCTCGACCGAGGAGCATTTGCGAGAGCTGAAGGAAGCGGGCGCCGACGCGGTCCTGTTGCTCCTGCGCGACCTCGACGACGCGACGTGCGCGCGACTGCTCGCCTACACGCACGAGCTCGGCCTCGACGCGCTCGTCGAGGCGCACGACGCCGACGAGCTGCAACGGGCGATGGCGCTCGACGCGCCGATCGTCGGCATCAATGCGCGCGACCTCGAGACGTTCGCGATCGACCGTCGCACACAACTGCAGCTCGTCGCACGCGCGCCGAAGGACCGGATCGTCATCGCCGAGAGCGGCGTGCACACGCGCGCGCAGGGTGCGGCGGCCGAGCTCGCGGGAGCGGATGCGATCCTCGTCGGCTCTGCATTGATGAGGGCGTCCGATCCCGCAGCGAAGCTGCGCGACCTCTTGCGCCGGCCGCTCGTGAAGGTGTGCGGGTTGACCCGGCAGGAGGACGTCGACGCCGCGGTCGAGGCCGGCGCCGACCTGCTGGGCTTCATCCACGTCGAGGCGAGCCCGCGTAGGAGCGACACGGTGCTCGACGTCCCGGAGACCCAGCTCGCCGTGTCGGTGTTCGTGGAGGAGACCCGCGAGACGCCGGCCGACCTCATCCAGTTCTATCCCGATCGCGGCGCCGGCGTGCGCGGCCGCGAGGCGTTGTTGCTGCGCGACGGCGTTCGGGTCGGCACGCTCCTCGATCAGCCGTGGGACGAACACGACGCGCTGCACTGGAGCCGGGCCGCCGAGGCGAAGGGCCGGATCATGCTGGCGGGCGGCCTCGGTCCGGAGAACGTGCGCGATGCGATCGCGGCCGTGCGTCCGTGGGCGGTCGACGCATCGTCGTCGCTGGAATCGGAGCCGGGTGTGAAGGATCACGCGCGCGTGCGCGCCTACGTCGAGGCCGCACATGCGTGACTTCGGCGACTACGGCGGGCGCTACGTGCCCGAGACGTTGATCCCGGCGCTCGACGAGCTCGAGCGCGCTTGGGAGGAGGCGCAGGCGGACGACGCGTTCCATGCCGAGCTGCACGCGCTCGCGACGACGTATGTGGGCCGACCGTCGCCGTTGACGCTCATCGAGCGGTTCGCGCCGGGCAAGAAGATCTATCTCAAGCGCGAGGATCTGAACCACACCGGCGCCCACAAGATCAACAACGCCGTCGGCCAGGCGGTGCTCGCAAAGCGCCTCGGCAAGCAGCGGATCGTGGCCGAGACGGGCGCAGGCCAGCATGGCGTCGCGACCGCGACCGTGTGCGCGCGCTTCGGCTTCGAGTGCGTCGTCTACATGGGCGTCGAGGACATGCGGCGCCAGAGGCCGAACGTCGAGCGCATGCGGCTGCTCGGCGCCGAGGTGCGTAGCGTCGACTTCGGGACGAAGACGCTGAAGGAGGCGACGAGCGAGGCGATCCGCGACTGGATCACGAACGTCGAGACGACGCACTACCTCATCGGCTCGTGCGTCGGGCCGGCGCCCTATCCCGAGCTCGTCGCGGAACTGCAGAGCGTGATCGGGCGCGAGGCGCGCGAGCAGTTTCTCGCAGCGGCCGACGCACTGCCAGAAGCAGTGGTCGCGTGTGTCGGAGGCGGCTCGAACGCGATCGGCCTCTTCCGCGGCTTCGTCGACGACGTCGGCGTGCGGCTCGTCGGTGTCGAGGCCGCGGGCGCGGCGTCGCTGGCCTCGGGGCGGGTCGGCGTGCTGCACGGCGCACGGTCGTCGATCCTCGCGGACGAGGACGGCCAGGTCGCGGACGCGCACTCGATCTCGGCCGGGCTCGATTATCCGGGCGTCGGCCCGGAGCATGCATTCCTGCGCGACACCGGCCGGGCGGAGTACCGGACGGCGACCGACGAGGACGCGATCGCCGCGTTCGCCGACCTCGCGCGTACGGAGGGCATCATCCCCGCGCTCGAGCCGGCCCACGCGCTCGCGCGCGCACGCGACCTCGACGCGGAGCTGATCCTCGTCGGCCTGAGCGGCCGCGGCGACAAAGATCTCGCCGAGGTGCTCGACCGCCTCGACCCGGCGAACGCGTGACGCTCGACCGAAGCTTGACCCGTCCGACCCAGCCGAGCCCGAAAGGTGCCGAGCCCGCCGCAACCTCCCAACCCTCGAAAAAGGGGTTATCCCCTTTTAGGAGAGTTGAGGGTTGAGGAAGGCGCTCGTCATCTATCTGATGGCAGAGCCGGAGACGCCGGAGCTCGCGCGCGCCGCCGTTGACGGCGGCGCGGACATCATCGAGTTCGGCTTTCCGTACAGCGATCCGCTCGCCGACGGGCCGGTGATCCGGCGCGCCGGCGAGCGCGCGCTCGCGCGCGGGATGCGCACGAAGCAATGTCTCGACGTCCTCGCGCGCACGCGCGAGCTCGTCGGCCCCGACACGCCGCTGATCCCCATGACGTACTCCTCGCTGTACGAGGCGTACGGGTGGGACCGGCTGACCGACGAGATCCGCGCGCACGGCGGGACGAGCATGATCGTCTCCGACCTCCCCGCCGGAGAGCGCCCGGAGCTGAAGCGTGTGCAACTCGTCGCGCCGACGTCGACCGACGAGCGAATCGCGCTCGCAGGCGAGCAGACGGACGGCTGGCTCTATCTCGTGACCGTGACCGGGACGACCGGCGCGCGTCACGAGGTCTCCCCCGCGCTCGCCGGGCTCGTCGAGCGGACGCGGCGCCTGACGACCAAGCCGCTCTACGCAGGCTTCGGCATCTCGACGCCGGAGCACGCGCGAGCGGCGGCCGCCCTCGCCGACGGCATAGCGGTCGGAACGCGCGCCGTGCAGGTGGCGGAAGAGGGACCGGACGCGCTCCGCACGTACGTCGCGTCGCTTCGCTCCGCGTTGGACTAGGCGGCAGGCGAGAGCGAGGCGGCTCCCGCGACGAGCCGAGCCGAGCTCCTCGTCTAGCGCTTCAGGCGCCGGTCGAGCTGAGCGGCGGCTGGACGAGCCGCGGCGGCGCCGGACTGACAGCGTCTGGCGGAGCAGGTTCCTCCTGCGCGGGCGCATCGACCGACGGCACAACGGGGGGCGGGGTCGGCGCGACCTGGACGACCGGCGGGGCCTGGGCCGGAATCGGCGCGGGAGTCGGCAGCCGCACGGCGGCCGGCATCGGCGCCGGGGCCGGAGCAGCCGGGGGAGCCAGAGCCGGCGCGGGAGCCGCAACGGGCGCGGGAGCCGCAGCGGGTGCTGGAGCCGGAGCCGCCGGAGCCGGAGCCGGAACCGGAACAACGGGAGCGGGCGCCGGGGCGGCGACGGGAAGAACGGGGGCAGCGGGCCGCGCGACGGCGCCTCGCATCAGCGCCTGCTCGACGTGCAGCTGGCGCAGCGCGAGCTGCGCCTGGAACCGGAGATCGACCGCCCGGCGCTCGCCGAGCGACCAGCCGAGGTAGGCGCCGGCGGCGCCGCCGAGCAGCAGCGTCGCATACCCGAGGTGGTGCGGCACGAGGGCGTTGGAATGCTGAAAGAGCGGGAAGCCGCCGAGAGCGGCGCCCACGAGCGCACCGAGCATCGAGAAGCCGCGGACGACGCGCGACGCCCTGCCCTCCAGGTGCGCCGCATACTGCTCGATGAGTCCTGTTGTCTCAGTCATCGCCGCCACCCTCTACATCGGCCGCCGGGCGGCCGTCCTTTAACCACTCCTTAGCGACCTCTCATCCTCGTCCTAAGGGGCCCGGGAATCCTTGAGACACGACTTCAACGAACTCAGGAGAACCACGTGAACAGGACAACCACCCTTCGCCGCATCGCCCCCATCGCGGCCGCCCTGGCTCTTGGAGCCGGGGTCGGGGCGGGCGTCTACGCCGGTGTCAGCGGCGGCTCCTCCGGAAGCTCGGCCAAGGACACGACGGTGGTCGCGTCGGTCCCAGCCCAGACCGCGGCTGCGACGGCGACGACCTCTCTGACCCAGATCTACAAGGACGACGCGCCGGGCGTCGTCGACATCACGGTCGACTCGACGCAGACGAGCGACAACGGCTTCTTCGGCCCGCAGTCGCAGCAGACCCAGGCCGAAGGCTCGGGCTTCGTCTACGACAAGGACGGCCACATCGTTACGAACGCCCATGTCGTCGACGGCGCCACGGCGATCAAGGTGCGCTTCCAGGACGGCACCACCGCGAAGGCGACGCTCGTCGGCAAGGACGAGGGCACCGACATCGCGGTGATCAAGGTCGACGGGGTCGCGTCCGAGCTGCATCCGCTGCCCATCGGCACGTCGTCGAACGTGCTGCCCGGCCAGGAAGTCCTCGCGATCGGCAGCCCCTTCGGCCTGCCCGAGACGATGACAGCCGGGATCATCAGCGCGGTCAACCGCACGATCACGGCGCCCAACCAGTACTCGATCTCCGGCGCGATCCAGACCGACGCCGCGATCAACCACGGCAACTCCGGTGGCCCGCTGCTGAACTCGTCGGGCCAGGTGATCGGCGTCAACGCGCAGATCGAGAGCAACTCGAACGACAACGCGGGTGTCGGCTTCGCAATCCCGATCGACGCCGTGAAGGACGTGGCGAACACGGTGATCGGCGGCAAGACCGTGCAGCACGCGTACCTCGGCGTGACGATCGCCGACGCAAGCTCGGGCGCCGGCGCTCAGATCGAGACGGTCAAGAGCGGCTCGCCTGCCGACACCGCCGGCCTGAAGATCGGCGACGTCGTCACGAAGATCGGCGACCACTCCGTCGAGAACGCCGACGACCTGACTGCGCTCGTCAGCTCCTACAAGCCGGGCGACAAGGCGACGTTCACGGTCACCCGCGACGGCGCGACGAAGACGATCGACGTCACGTTCGGGCAGCGTCCGTCGTAGATGTAGGCGCAGTTCCCTCCGTGGGCTCGGACGACGGCGGCACCTCCCAGCGCGGGTGGTGCCGCCGGGCCCATTCCTCGCTGACCGTGCCGCGCGTCATCCCGCGCAGCGCATGGCGTGTCGCAGGATGGATGACCGCGAGGTAGAGGTGCCCGGCGAGCAGCGCGAGCGCGGCGTACATCAGCGTGTCGTGCAGCGTCACCGTGTTCTGCAGGCGGAAGCGGGTGTCGCGCTCGCCGAGCCAGAGGAGCAGGCCCGAGATGACGAACAGCACCGTGATCGCTGCGTTGAAGATCGCGTTCACCTTCTGGCCGGGGTTGAAGCGGCGGTGGTCGAGCGTCTCGAGCTCGCGCAACGTCCGCCAGAGACCGCGCGAGTCGCCGAGGAGCGCGACGAGCGCGAGCGCGGCGATCCAGCCGAGCCCGCCCCAGAAGTGGAGATCCTTGATCAGGGGCCGACGGCCGACGAGCCGGGAGAGCTCCGGCAGAAACAGGATGAGCCCCGTCCCGAGCAGGTAGAGGAAGAACGCGGCGTTGACCCAGTGGAACGTGCGCTCGCTGCGCGAAAAGCGCTGGACGTACGCCTTCACAGGCCGTTCGAGTGGCCGACGTACGCGTCGCGGTCGTAGCCGAGGTTCTCCCAGTAGCCGTCCTCGGGCCGCTCGACGAGGTCGATTCTCGACACCCACTTGACGTTCTTGTAGCCGTACATCTCCGGGATGACGAGGCGCACCGGCGCCCCGTGCTCGCGCGGCAGCGGCTTGCCGTTCATCTCGTATGCGAGGAGGACGTCGGGAAGCTTCGCCTGGAAGATCGACAGCGAGTCGACGTACGGCACCTCCGCCGACGTGAACTGCACGCCGAGCGCAGCCGAATGCGGCTGCACGCGATCGAGCAGCTCGCTGAGCCGCACGCCCTTCCAGTGGACGTTCGACACGGTCCAGCCCGTGACGCAATGGAAGTCTCGGATCTGCGACGTCGCCGGCATCGCGCGCAGCTCGTCGTACGTCAGCGTCATCGGCTTCTCGACGAGGCCGCCGACGTCGAGGCGCCACGTTGCCGGTTCGAACGTCGGCATCGTCGGCGCGACCGTGTAGATCCGCCAGCCGCCGCCGGGCGCGAACGGGATCGCCGAGACCGCCTTCGTCAGGCTCTTCCCCCACCACAGGGACGAGAGCCCGCCGGCAACCGTGACGAGGAAGAGTCCCCGTCCGAGTCGTTTGGGCGCCTGCTCGCTCACTACCTTCTCCATTCGCAGTCCGGGCGGTTCCGGTTCACTCCTCAGTATGCGCTGGATCCTGGTCGCCACGATTCTCGGCTCCTCGATCGCCTTCATCGACGCCACCGTGGTCAATGTCGCCCTGCCGCCGATCCAGCACGATCTCGGCGGCGGCCTCGCGGCGCAGCAGTGGATCGTCGACGCCTACCTGCTGACCCTCGGCTCGTTGATCCTCGTCGGCGGCTCGCTCGGGGACATCTTCGGGGAGATGCGGCTGTTCACGATCGGCGTCGCCTCCTTCGGCGCCGCGTCGATCCTCTGCGCGCTCGCCCCGGACATCACGACGCTGATCGTCTTCCGCGGCATTCAGGGGATCGCCGGCGCGCTGCTGACGCCGGCGTCGCTCGCGCTGATCACGTCGAACTTCGAGGGCGCCGAGCGCGGGGCGGCGATCGGCACGTGGGCGGCGTGGAGCGGGATCGCGACCGTGGTCGGTCCGCTCCTCGGCGGCTGGCTGATCGGCGTCTCGTCGTGGCGCGTCATCTTCTTCCTCAACGTCCCGATCGCGGTGGTGACGATGGGGATCGCGCTGTTCCTCATTCCGCGCGGCCGCGACACCGCGAGCCGGGCGCGCGTCGACTACCTCGGCGGCGTGCTCTGCGCGCTCGGCCTCGGCGGAGTCGTCTACGGCCTGATCGAGCAACCGCGGCTCGGGTGGACGCACTGGTCCGTCGTCGGCGGGCTCGTGCTCGGGGCGGCGTCGCTGCTGGGGTTCGTGGCCTGGGAGGCGCGGGCGCGCGCGCCGATGCTGCCGCTCCGCCTGTTCGCGTCACGGAACTTCTCGGTCACGAACGTCGAAACGCTCGCCGTCTACGGCGGGCTCTCGGCGTGGGGCTTCTTTCTCGCTCTCTTCCTGCAGCAGCTGAGCGGCTACTCGCCGTTTCGCAGCGGGCTCGCGACATTGCCTGTGACGCTGGTGCTCTTCACGCTGTCGCGGTACACGGGCCGCTGGTCCGCGCAATACGGCCCGCGGCTGTTCATGGGCGTCGGCCCGCTGCTGGCGGGCGCGTCGCTGCTGACGCTGGCGCGCATGCCGGTGCACCTGAGCTACTGGGTCGACCTCCTGCCGCCGCTACTGGGGTTCTCGTTCGGTCTCGGGCTCACCGTCGCGCCGCTCACGACGACGGTCCTCTCCGAAGCCGGGGCGGGCGACGCCGGCATCGCTTCGGGCGTGAACAACGCGGTCGCGCGCATTGCGGGTCTCATGGCGATCGCCGCGATCGGCCTTGCGGCATCGGGCGGCGCGCACAAGCTGACGCCGCACGGATTCCACGTCGCAATGGTGATCGTCGGGGCGCTGATCTGCGCCGGCGGCGCGATCGGAGCAGCCGGAATCCGTAACCCGGCTAACGGCCGTTGACCGAGAAGTGCTGGTAGTCGGGGGTCCCCGCGAAGTGGCCGCCCCAGCCCCAGCCGACACGGGCGAACGCGGCGACGAGCACGCGGCCCGCGACCGCCATCCCCGGGCGGACACGTGCGCGATTCACATACGCCTTTCCTGCGGGCGGAATGACGCGGCCGCCCTCGAGGTACGGGTTCTCGACGTCGTTGACGTCGATCGCCTCGCCGTAGGCGTGCATCGACCACGACGTCGGGCCGGCGGCGACAGCCTTCCTGCAGTTGAACGCCGACGTGTTGTCGGCAGCGGCGGAACGGTCGTCGCTGCCGCGGTAGACGTCGATCGGACGCATGCGGCGAATCGGAAAGCGCGCGGCGTACAGCGACCGGAACACGTCGATCACCTGCGGCACCACGCGCTCGTTGACGATCAGCTGGCCGGTGTGGGCGCGTCCGTCGAAGCCGACGTAGCGGAGGCGGATCCGCCGCAGCTGCGCCGGGCCGACCGGACAGCCGCGGTGCCAGGAATACGGGAGGTCGCGGGCGGTCACGTGCTGGACGGTCGCGACGTACGGCACCATGGTCGCAATGAGCGTAGCCTGCTTCGCCTCGCCGCAGTCCTCGACGCAGCTCGTCACGGTCGTCGCAGCGGCGCATGCGACGAGCGGCGCGCTTTCGACCTGGGTACGGGACGGTCGATGCTGGCGCCGCGTCGGCGGTCCGTGGACTGCGCGCCTCGGCCGGAGCGGCCTGTCGACGCACAAGCGCGAGGGCGACGGCGCGACGCCGACCGGCACGTACCGCCTCGGCGCGACGATATATGGCATCGCGCCGAATCCCGGCGTCCGTCTCCGCTATCACCGGCTCGTCTGCGGCGACTGGTGGGACGAAGATCCGGCGTCGCGCGCGTACAACACCTTCCAGCACGTCGCCTGCGGGCGCGCGCCGCCTTTCGGCGGCGGCAGCGAGGCGTTGTGGCGGATCTCGCCGCAGTACCGCTACTTCGCGGTGATCGAGTACAACGCGGGCCCGATCGTCCCCGGCCGTGGCTCGGCGATCTTCCTGCACGTCGCCGTCGGCGCGACGGCCGGTTGCGTCTCGCTGCCCGAGCCGCTGCTCGTCCGGCTGCTGCGCTGGCTGAGGCCGTCGGCGCGGCCGCTGATTCGCCTAGGCATCTCCTAGGTATATGATCTGCCGGTGGCGAAGGGCACGTACACGGCGAGCGAGGCCGCCCAGGCGCTGGGGATCAGCCTCGACACGCTGCGCCGCTGGGACCGCGAGGGGCGGATCAAGACGAAACGCGACGCGGCCAACCGCCGCATCGTCCCCGCGAAGGAGATCGACCGGCTGCGCGGCGGCGGCGACGGGCACATGAGCGCACGCAACCGCTTCCAGGGCACCGTGCGATCGGTCGAGATCGACGGGCTGCTCGCACAGGTCGAGATCCTCGTCGATCAGCCGGTGCGCGTCGTCGCGATCGTCACGCGTGATGCCGTCGAGGAGCTCGGCCTCACGCAGGGGTCGCCGGCGACCGCGATCGTCAAGTCGACCTCGGTGATGGTCGAGACGTGAACGCGCTCCTCACCATCTTCGCCGCCGCGTCGCTGACGAACGTCTTCCCGCAGATCGTGCCGAAGCAGCACTACTCGTTCGCCGGCTCGAACGCACTCGCGGCGCAGATCCAGCAGGGTGCGCCGGCCGACGTCTTCGCAGCCGCGAACACCTCCATCCCCCTTCAGCTGTACGACCAGGGGCTCGTCGAGAAGCCCGTCCTGTTCACGCGGAACGAGCTCACGGTCATCGTCCCGAAGTCGAACCCCGCGCACATCCATTCCGTCGCCGACCTCGGCAAGCCCGGCGTCAAGCTCGTCGTCGCTGCGCCCGGCGTACCGGTCGGGGACTACACGCGCACCGTGCTGCACGCCATGAAACTCGATTCGGTGCTGCAGAACGTCGTCAGCAACGAGACGGACGTGCGGGAGGTGCTCGCGAAGGTCGCCCTCGGGGAGGCCGACGCCGGCTTCGTCTACGTCACGGACGCGCGCACCGTGCGGGGGAAGGTTGCGACGATCGGCATTCGCTGGAGCGCGCAGCCGCGCGTGACCTATGCGGTCGCGGTGGTGCGCGCGAGCAGCCACAGGGCCGCGGCGCGGGCCTTCGTAAAAGCGCTGCTCGGCAAAGCTGCCCAGGCGAAGCTGCGCGCGGCCGGCTTCCTCCCGGCCAGATGATCCGCCGCGCGGTCGTCTTCGGCGCAGCCTTCGTCGGGCTCGCGTTCCTCGTGCTGCCGGTGGTCGCGATCTTCGCGCGCGTTCCTCCAGCGCGGCTGATCGGCCAGCTGGGCAACGGCACCGTGACGGATGCACTGCGCGTCAGCGTCGAGACGAGCGCGGCGGCCCAAGCGCTCGTGCTGCTCATCGGCACTCCAACCGCGGTCGTGCTCGCGCGGCGCTTCCGTTTCCGAGAGCTCCTCGTCTCGCTCGTCGAGCTCCCGCTCGTTCTCCCGCCCGCGGTGGCGGGGCTCGGGCTGTTCGCCGCGTTCGGCCGCTTCGGCCTGCTGCACACGACGATCCCATTCACGAAGCTCGCCGTCATCTTCGCGGTCGCGTTCGTCTCGGGCCCTCTCTACGTGCGCGCCGCGATCGCCGCGTTCGAAGCGGTCGACGGCAACGTCGTCGCCGCATCGCGCACGCTCGGCGCAGGGCCGACGCGGACGTTCTTCCGCATCGTGCTGCCCCTCGCGCGCCCGGGCCTCGGCGCCGGCGCCGCCCTTGCGCTCGCGCGCGGGCTCGGCGAGTTCGGCGCGACGATCATGTTCGCCGGCTCGCTCCGCGGCGTGACGGAAACGCTGCCGCTTGCCGTCTATTCCGAGTTCAACGTCGACTTCGACACGGCGCTCGCGGTCAGCGCGCTGCTCGTCGCGCTCAGCGCCGCCCTCCTGATTGCCCTCAAATGGCGACCCTCGCTCTCGACTTCACGCTTCCGCTTCGCAGCTTCGAGCTGACGCTCGCCCTCGAGGTCGAGCGCACGGTCGCGCTCGTCGGGCCGTCAGGCGCAGGCAAGAGCTCGGTGTTGCGCGTGGTCGCCGGCCTCGCGCCGGGCCGGGTCGCCTACGACGGAGAGGACTGGACGCACCTGCCGCCCGAGCGGCGCAGCGTCGGGCTCGTCTTCCAGGACTACGCCCTCTTCCCCCACCTCGACGTGCGTCGCAACGTCGGCTACGCGGGACCGCCCGACGAGCTCCTCGAGCGGCTCGGAATCGCGCACCTCGCGCACGCGAAGCCGATGCAGCTCTCCGGCGGCGAGCGGCAGCGCGTGGCGCTCGCCCGCGCGCTTGCCCGCGATCCGAAGGTGCTCCTGCTCGACGAGCCGCTGTCGGCGCTCGACGCGCACACGAAGTCGGAGGTGCGGCACGAGCTGGCCGAGTTGCTGCGCGAGCTCGGCCTGCCGACGCTGCTCGTGACGCACGACTACGAAGACGCGGCCGCCCTCGCCGACGAAGTCGGGGTGCTCGTCGACGGGACACTGCGCCAACTGGCGCGTCCGGCCGAGCTCGTCGCGGCGCCGCGCGACGCATTCGTCGCCTCGTTCACAGGCGCGAACCTCCTGCACGGCGAAGCGCATGGGACTGTCGGCATGACGCAGGTGCGGCTGCCGGACGGCGCCTGCGTCTATTCGACCGACGGGGCGACCGGCGCGGTCGGCGTCGTGGTCTACCCGTGGGACATCTCGCTCGCGCGCGAGCACGCCGAAGACTCGGCGCTGAACGTCCTCCACGGCGAGGTGTCGTCGGTGGTCGAGATCGGCAACCGCGTGCGGGTGAGGATCGGCCCGATCACGGCGGAGGTGACCGCCGCCTCCGCAGAGCGGCTCGAGCTCGCGACCGGCACGCCCGTCTATGCGACGTTCAAAGCGACGGGCACCCGCCTCGTTCCCCTTTGAACGGGGACAGTCCCCGCCACGACACAGTCACGAATTGCGCAACTCGTTGGACACATTCGCCGCCTAGCAGGACAAACGGGGACTGTCCCCGTTACGAAAGTGTCACGAGGGTGGCGCGCCCTCGTCGTAGTGCGGGATGCCGTCGTCCGGAATCGGCTCCCACGTCGCTGCGTACGCGACGAACTGGCGGTGCTTGGGCTTCACGCCCGGGTCCTCGTCGAGCGCACCCATGCGGACGCTCCAGATCGTTCCGTCCCGCTTCTTGCTGAACAGCTGGCTGCCGCAGGTCGAGCAGAAGCATTTCTCCCAGCCGTCGTCGGGCGGCTGCCAGCCCTTGACGAGCTCTTCGCCCTGCAGGAACTGGACCGAGCTCGGCGCGAGGCGCACCTGCGCCGACCATGCACCGCCCGTGCGACGCTGGCAGCGCGTGCAATGGCAGTACGTGAAAGCCCCCAGCGGCTCATCGATCTCGAACCGCACGCCGCCGCAAAGACATCCACCCGTGACCATGGCTCCGAGCATAATTCGAGCCTGCGCACCACTGCCAAGGCGGACTACGCCGTTCGCGCCGCGGTCGAGCTCGCGGCCGTCGGCCGGCTCGTGGACAGGGCGGCGGGGAAGGGCGACGCGAGCACGTAGGCACCTTTCCGCACCCGAGGCGCTTCACTCGCAGGCTTCGCCCGTCTCCTCGCACTCGAGGCAGACCCAGTCCCGCCCGCCGTCCTTCGAGGCACTGAGCTCGGCGGGGACCATCGTCACGCCGCACACGGGACAGATCGGCGGGCGGTCGTCGTCCACGAGTCGAGTAAGTAAACTCGATGTGTGCGGGGGACGATGCTCTGGTTCAACGTGGACAAGGGCCACGGCTTCATCCGTACCGAGGACGACGAGCGGCTGTACGTGGCGCGGGACGGCTTCGCCGCCGACGTCGAGCTGGCCGCGCCGTGCAAGGGACGCGCCGTCACGTTCGACCGCGAGATCGTCGACAGCGACCCTCACGCCGTGAATGTCGCGTTCTCCGAGCAGCATGAGCCGCGCCGCGCCCGGCTACGCAAGGGACGCGGCAGCTCGTCGCTCTAGGATCGCGTCCGGATGCGTGAGCTGCGGACCGGGGTCTGGCATTGGCAGTCGCCGCATCCCGACTGGGACGAGGAACAGTGGTGGCCCGAGCTCGTCTCCTCCTACGCGATCGAGCTCGGCGACGACGTCGTGCTGTTCGACCCGCTCGCCGTGCCCGACGACCTGCGGCAGCGCGCCACCGCCGTCGTCCTGACCGCGCCGTATCACGAGCGCGACGCTCGCAGGCTCGGCCTGCCCGTCCACACGCCGCCTGCAGACACCTGGCAGGACTGGGTCGAGAAGTTCGGCGTCGATCCCGAGCGCGTCCGCGGGATGGAGAGCGAGGACCTCGCCTGGCTCCGCGCCGGCGAAGGCGAGGGCGCGTTCCACGGGCCGGGTGCGTGGCCCTTCGGGATCCAGGCATTCGCCGGCCGCGAGGACAACGACCTCATCCTCTGGGTGCCGTCGATCGACGCGATCGTCACCGGCGACTCGCTGAGCGATTTCGGCAAGGGCTTGGACATCCAGCTCGGCGGCCGCACGCACGTGACGCGTGAGGACGTCGCCGAGCGGCTCCGCCCGCTGCTCGACCTGCCGATCGAGCTCGTCCTGCCCGCGCACGGCGAGCCCATGGGCCGCCCCGAGCTCGAGCGGGCGCTCACCCGAGACGAGTAGGGCCCCGCCGAAGCGGGGCCCTAGCTACCACAGTGCGGTTCGAACAGGGGACTAGCCGACGAGCCGAACGTTCGTCGCCTGCGGGCCCTTCTGACCCTCGGTCGCCTCGA